>NZ_RZAA01000009.1:0-252188 GCF_003994535.1 Pseudomonas sp. PAMC 29040 | reverse complement strand
TCGACTTGGTCGACGACCGACAATTTAAAGGTCAGCGTGTAGTCTCGCTGACTACGCCTTTTACTTGTCTCCATTACGCCCTCCTGAAAATAGATCAGAAGGTGTAAACCTTATTCAGGACGGGACAGACTAGCAAAAAAAGGGCCTGTACAGGCCCTTTTTCAGGTGAATCGGTTTCACTTCATGGGCCATCCTTCGACGACTTGCGCAAACCTGTCTCTTTTGGCTTCAAGCAGCACTCCCGACCTGGGGCAGCCGGCGCATGCTCTCGATAATCCGGTTTGCCATCGGGGTGACCACCACAAGTGCATTCGGGTGCCACAGCCGGGGTCTGGCCGGCGCGCCCAGGAACCAGATGCTCTCGTGCTCACCGAAGCTTTCATGGGCCCCTGCCATGGTCGGCAAGACAGTAATCGGCTGTCTTTGGCTGCGATCGCCGCGCATGTCCAGCTCAATCTTGCCGTCATCGCCCATGACATATCTGGACTGGTGGTAGCCAGTAGCCGAGACAATGGCGTCAAAGCGGTGGTCGCCTGCGGCCCAGTTCACCCGCCATGGGTGAGGGCGACCCTGGGAGTAGCCGATACGGGTTACTTCGCCGCTCTGCACACACAGAACACCGTCCTCCAAGTACTTCAGCAGCTTGCGTGCGTTGGGGAGTGCCAGTGCGGATATGTATCGGTAAAGCAGCTGCTCGAAGGCGGGATGGAAGCAACCCTCGAAATAGAGGTCACCCTTGCTGTGCAGCCGGTTGATGGCATGCATGAAATCAACCACGTATTCCTGCCAGTGACTGGCACCGCTGCCGGCAATTTCCACCTCCTCCCTTAGCCTGTCGACAACGCTTGATGCACGGGAGAACTGCAGGCTCCAGTCCTTGCCCAGGTTCTGGCGAAGCACCCTGGAGAAATAGTTCAGGTATCTATAGCCCATGGCAGGGCTGCAGGTCTGCGCTTCGTGTTGCTCCGGCTTCATTACTGCTGCAATGGCCTCAACGTCGAATGCCGTTTTTGGACTGCGCATGAAGCGGGCGCGCACAGAGGGGAACTCTCCTGACGGCGATAGCATGGTCACTTGATGGCCGTCGCGGCACAGAACGATTGCACTGTCGATGGCCGAGAGCTTGCTACCCATGATGAGCACCCGGGAATTCTCAGGAATCATGGCCAGCATGCTTGCTTCAGGATAGGGGTTCTTGATGAAGCTCGAGTGGTTGAAAAAAGGCCGGGCAACTGCCGGTATGTGTGGCGGCCCAAACCCCGTACAGAACACCACGTCGGTCGCTCTCAGTGAGGGGGCTGGTTTCATCTGCACGTCACAGAACTCAAGCTCGTAATGGCGATGGCCATGAACTTTCAATGCCTTGAACCTGCTGCAAACATACTGAACCCGTACTCCCTGCTCACGGGCAATGGCTGAGTACTGCAGAAACCGGCTGGCCAGATATCGGCCTACCAGAAACCGCGGGACAAAACTTTCGGCTGTAAAGGCGTAGCCCTCGCACCGCAGGTGCTCAAGAAAATCCAGCGGCATGTCGTGCAGCACCGACATGGTGTCGACCGAGGTATTACAGAGAATATCGTTGTCCGTATTTGAGAATGCTGCGCCCGGACCAATTGGCTGCGGATCGATCATGTAGATGCTTCGTGCCACTTGGGCTCTGACCGCAGCAATAAAAGTCGCGACGCCAGCAGCACCGGCGCCGACTATGGCGAGTGTATTCATGCAGAGGCTCTCCGAAAGGAGTAAGAACGTTGTCGCTGGCTACGAGCAGTGGCCAATCACGCAGGCGAAGCAGCATCGATCATTGCCCAATATCCCGGGCAGGGAATGATCTCGAAAATGCCGTGCTGCTCCGTACATTGCTCGTTACACCGCGCAGGTCTCGATGATTGATACGTAAGCCCGTATCAATGATGCGCTTCAGTCGCAGAGCTGCGCTGGCCGACAACTGTTCAATCGCTTTCCTGGTCCTCTCCCTTGCGCCTGCGATATCCGCCACAGTAGCGCCATCCGGGAACTCAAGGTGTGACCCATCGTTTGATCGAGAAAATGGAGTGCGGCAGCTTGGTTTTTAAGTGCTAAAGGTGATTGCTCTTTGCGAGTCATGTTCAATCCTCTCCTGAGTATTTGAAAACTGCGATCCTGCAGTTTTTTGCGAGAGCTACTGCCCAACATCAGCCTGTTCGCGAGGAGCGGGAGTCTAGTAGTCAGCCGGATAATGGCAAGCACCTGCCAAAAACCCCGGACCAGCAGCGTAATGCTCAACCAGTCGCGCACTAAAAAGCCCCGCTCAGGTTCGACCTGGCGGGGCTTTGGCGGGAGTGAGCGGGTTACCCCGCAGGTGCGCCCGTGATCGGACGCACCCCGGCACGGGTCAGGCAGATGCCTTTTGACGGCCGGCCTTCATCAGTACCACGACGCCGAGGATGGCACACAGGATGGAGCCCATCAGCACGCCGACTTTCACTTCATCCACCAGATGCGGGGCCCCCGGGAATGCCAGGGCGCCAATGAACAGGCTCATGGTGAAGCCGATACCGCACAGCAGTGCCACGCCATAGAGCTGGACCCAGTTGCTACCCTCGGGCAGTTTTGCCAGGCCAAAGCGGATGGCCAAGGCGGCCAGGCCGAAGACGCCCAGTTGTTTACCCAGCAACAGACCCAGAGTGACCCCGAGCGGTACCGGGTCCAGCAGGTCACCTGGGGAAATGCCGGCCAGGGATACACCGGCATTGGCAAAGCCAAAGATGGGGACCACGGCGAAAGCGACCCACGGATGCAGCTTTTCTTCGAGGTGGAGCAGAGGGGATTGGTGTTTGTGTTCCGTGTTACCCAGCGGAATGCACAGGGCAAGGATGACCCCGGCCAGTGTCGCGTGGATGCCCGATTGCAGCATGAAGAACCAGAGCAGGGCGCCGGCTATCAGGTAAGGGGCGAGTCGGCGTACACCGCAGCGATTGAGCACCACCAGCACCGCAACCACAGCCACGGAGGCCAGCAACATGCTGATGGACAGTCCGCTGGTGTAGAACAGGGCGATGATCAGTACCGCCCCCAGGTCATCGAGAATCGCCAGCGCCGCCAGAAAGATCTTCAACGAAACGGGAACCCGCTTGCCCAACAGTGACAGTACCCCCAGCGCAAACGCGATATCGGTTGCCGCGGGGATGGCCCAGCCGCCGATAGTTTGCGAGTTGCCCCAGTTGACCGCGATATAGATCAGGGCCGGCAGCAGCATGCCGCCCAGTGCGGCAAACCCCGGAAGCGCACGCTGGCTCCAGCTGGATAACTGGCCCGCGAGCATTTCACGCTTGATCTCAAGGCCCACCAGCAGGAAGAAGATCGCCATCAGGCCATCATTGATCCAGTGCTCGATGGAGAGTCCGGCGAGTTTGATTTGCAGGGTGGAGAAGTAGGCAGCAGCCCAGGGGGAGTTTGCCAGCAGCAGGGCTGCCAGGGCAGAGGCCATCAGGATCAAGCCGCCCGCAGATTCAGCGGCGAAAAAGCGCGTGATAAACGCGAGGGAGGAAGCAGACTTGCGGGTGTTTGCGGCTTTATCCAGACGCGAGGGTTCATGACTCATAGGTGCGGCGACTCCGCGATGGCGGCCCGACCTTCGCTAAATTAACCTGCCCTGCCGCGTTGTTGCGGTGGCACCCAGCGCCGGATATTACACGAAAAGGGTTGCGGCAGGTAACACCCGGGCCGTGATGGCGACGGCCCCGAGTGCATGGCGTGCATGCGCTCGGGGTGGCGACAGTCGTCCTTTACCCCAGCAAGCCCCGGCCCGCCAGATTCTTCATCAGCGCGGCCACGCCGAATGACCATTGTGGCGCCTGGTCGCTGGCGGTCACGCGGTTGTGCAGGGCGCCCAGCTTGCCGCTGGCAATGCTCACCACGTCGCCTTCCTTGTGGGTGAAACCCTGGCCCGGCTGGTCGCGGTCGTCGGTCGGGGCGAACAGGGTGCCGAGGAACAGCACGAATCCGTCCGGATACTGGTGATTTTCATTGAGGGTCTGTTGCGCCAGGTCGGCCGGGTCGCGGCTGATCTGGCCCATGGAGCTTTTGCCATTGAGCACGTAACCGTCTCGCCCTTCGACGCGCAAGGTCACTTCGCAGCGGCGTACATCGTCGAGGCTGAAATGTTCGTCAAACAGGCGAATGAACGGGCCGAGTGCGCAAGAGGCGTTGTTGTCCTTGGCCTTGCTCAGCAGCAATGCGCTGCGCCCTTCGAAGTCACGCAGGTTGACGTCATTACCCAGGGTTGCACCATGAATCTGCCCCCGGCTGTCGACGGCCAGCACCACTTCCGGTTCCGGGTTGTTCCAGCTGGACCCGGGGTGGACACCGATTGCGTTGCCGCTGCCCACGGCGGCCAGAATCGGTGCCTTGGTGAAGATTTCGGCGTCGGGCCCGATACCGACTTCCAGATACTGCGACCACATGTTTTGTTCAATCAATACCTGCTTCAGACGCATGGCCTCGGGCGATCCGGGGCGCAGGTCGCGCAGGTTGTCACCGATCACCTCTTGCACCAGGGCGCGTACCTGCTCGGCCCTCAGGGCATCGCCCCCGGCTTTTTCCTCGATCACCCGTTCGATCATGCTGGCGGCAAAGGTGACCCCTGCGGCCTTGATCACTTGCAGGTCTGCGGGGGCCAGCAGGCAGGGTCTGGCCGGGTCGCGCTGTTCGCCACTGTTGGCCAGCAGATCCTGGATCGTCCCCAGGGAGTGACCGCTGATTTCACGTACTGCCTGTAACGGATTCTGTGTATCCAGCAGCAGGCTCAGGGTCGGGAACTGTGCGCTGCAGTCAATGACTTCACCGTCACGAATCACCACCACCGCCGGACCGCCGCGTACACCCGGCAAGCACACACGCCCGACCAGCGTCGCGCGCTGCCAGTCCTCAGGCAGGGAATTTTCAATGCTCAATTGCAGCGGGTTCATAAGGTCATTCCTTGAATTCATGGTGTAGCCCATAACCCGTTCCACCTCTGTAGGAGCGAGCTTGCTCGCGAGCGCTTACAAGATCAAAAGATCAAAAGATCAAAAGATCAAAAGATCAAAAGATCAAAAGATCGCGAGGCAAGCTCGCTCCTACAGGGTTCAGGGTTCAGGGTTCCAGGGGGTTCATTGTTTAATGGGAGTGGCGCGGCGGGCCGTTTTCCGGGATCACGCGCCAGTACAAGGTGGCCGGCTCCAGGCAGCCGCCGGTAGACAACTGGCCAACCAGTTGGCGATAGAGCTCCTGCCACGGGGTTTGCGACGGCGCCAGTGGCGGCAGCGGTTCCTGGCGACGGGCGTCGAGTTCAACTTCGTCCACCAACAAATTGACGCTGCGGGCATTGAGGTCGACCCGCAGCCGGTCGCCGGTACGCAGCAACGACAAGCCGCCGCCCACCGCCGATTCCGGGGACATGTTGAGAATCGACGGGCTGGCCGAAGTACCGCTCTGGCGACCGTCACCCAGGCATGGCAACGAATCGATGCCGGCCTTGATCAGCGCCGAAGGCGGGGCCATGTTGACCACCTCGCCACTGCCCGGGAAACCCACAGTACCGCAGCCGCGAATCACCAGAATGCAGCGCTCGTCGATGTCCAGCGACGGGTCGTTGATTCGCGCCTGATAGTCCTCCGGCCCCTCGAACACAATGGCCCGGGCTTCGAAGCTGTTGGGTTGCAACGGATCGCTGAGATAGGTGCTGCGAAAGGCTTCGCCCACCACCGACATTTTCATGATCGCGCTGTCGAAGAAGTTGCCGCTGAGCACGATGAAACCGGCGCGATGCATCAGCGGGTCTTCGTACGAACGGATCACGTCGCGGTCGCCGGTGACGGCGTCGGCCACGATCTCGCCCATGCTGCGGCCACTCACCGAACGGCAGTCGCGGTGCAGGCGACCCACCTTGTCCAGTTCATGCATCACCGCCGGCACGCCGCCCGCACGGTGGAAACCTTCGCCCAGGTATTCACCGGCCGGCATGCAGTTCACCAGCAAAGGTACGTCTTCGCCGACCCGCTGCCAGTCTTCCAGCGACAGGTCGATGCCGCTGTGGCGGGCAATCGCAATCAGGTGCGGCGGGCAGTTGGTGGAGGCCCCCAGTGCCGAGGCCACGGCAATGGCGTTCTCGAATGCAGCGTGGGTCATGATGTGCGAGGGGCGAACATCTTCACGCACCAGATCGACGATACGCATGCCGGTGGCATAGGCCATTTGCCCGCGCTCGCGATAAGGCGCCGGAATGCTCGCGCAGCCCGGCAAAGACATGCCCAGGGCTTCGGCCAGGGCGTTCATCGACAGGGCGGTGCCCATGGTGTTGCAGTGGCCGACCGAGGGTGATGACGCCGTGGTCAGGGTCATAAACCCTTCGTAATCGATCTCACCGGCGCTGAGCAGATTGCGCGCATGCCAGAGCACAGTGCCCGAACCGATGCGCTGGCCTTTGTGCCAGCCGTCGAGCATCGGCCCGCCGGACAGCACGATGGACGGCAGGTCGGTGGTCGCCGCCGCCATCAGGCAGGCCGGGGTGGTCTTGTCGCAGCCGGTGGTCAGTACCACACCATCCAGCGGGTAACCGTGCAGCACTTCCACCAGGCCCAGATACGCCAGGTTGCGATCCAGAGCGGCAGTCGGCCGGCGCGACTGCTCGGCAATCGGGTGCACCGGAAACTCCATCGGAATGCCGCCCGCATCGCGGATGCCATCCTTGACCCGTTTGGCCAGTTCGATGTGATGCCGGTTGCAGGGCGTCAGGTCGCTGCCGGTCTGGGCGATCCCGATGATCGGCCGCCCCGATTGCAGTTCGGCGCGGGTCAGGCCCTGGTTCATGTAACGCTCTACGTACAGCGCAGTGAGATCGGCATGGCTGGGATCGTCGAACCACAGCTGACTGCGCAGGCGGCGAGGGGTTGATTCGGTCATGACAGGCTCCAGCAGATTATTCAGGCAATTGATTGTGGCGGCGTAACTGGCGGATCAGCCCGGCGTGGTCGAGTTCACCGTCACCGGCTTCGATCATGGCCTGGAACAGACCATCCACCAGGCTGCCCACCGGCAGGCTCAGGCCCAGCTTTTGGGCCTGGGCGAGGGCAGTGCGGGTGTCCTTGAGTTGCCATTTGGCCGGGCCACCGGGAGTGAAGTCGTTGTCGAGCATGCGCTGGCCGTGCTGGCGCCAGATCGGCGAATCGACAAAGCCTCCCAGCAGCGCTTCGTGAACCTTGACCGGGTCGGCACCGCCGCGTTCGGCCAGCAGCAGGCCTTCGGCGACGGTGGCGATGGTGCTGGCGACAATCAGCTGATTGACCAGTTTTGACAGCTCGCCGGTTCCGGCCGGGCCTACGTGGACCGGACGGCCCATGGCCGCCAGCACTTGGCGCCCCTGTTCAAAGGCCGCCACTTCACCGCCGACCATGATCGCCAGGCTGGCTTCACGCGCCCCGCGCTCACCGCCCGACACCGGCGCGTCGAGGTAGTGCAGCCCCAGGTCAGCACACTGGCGGGCCTGCTCCACGGCGCTGTCCACCGCAATTGAACTCATCACAATGACCAGCGCCCCGGGGGCCAGAACCCGCGCAGCGCCGCCTTCGCCGAACAGCACCTCATCACAGGTCGGGCCATCGCTGAGCATGCAAACCAGCACCTGGGCGCCTTTGGCCGCCAGAGCCGGGGTCGGCAGTACCTCGGCGCCATGGGCAGCCAGTTCCTGGGCCTTGGCCGGCGAGCGGTTCCAGGCCCGTACCGGATATCCGGCCTGCAACAGGTTGCGGGCCATGGGTTTGCCCATGATCCCGGTGCCGATAAACCCTACGGTCGCCAGACTCATGCTTTACCTCCTGCGGCTGCGGGGATGGCGCTGCCAATCTGCGACACCTTGTTGCGCGGCATCAGCACCATGCCCAGACCACCGGCGCCCACCAGTGCGGCGATCACCAGGAAACCCGGGGTATAGCTGCCGGTTACGGTGAACAGGTAGCCGGTCAGATATGGGCCGACAAAACCGCTGAGGTTACCGATGGAGTTGATCAGGCCAATCCCTGCGGCGGCTCCGACCCCGGTCAGCACTTGCCCCGGCACTGCCCAGAACACGTTGATGGCGCTGTACACACCCATGGCCAGCAGGATGAAGCCGATGACGATGATCCACGGCTGGTTGAGCCACAGCGCGACTGCGATGGACACGGCGGCCAGCATGGCGGCACCGCCGGCATGCCAGTGGCGTTCTTGCAGACGGTCCGAACGACGGCTCCACCAGATCATCGCGACGGCGGCGACGGCGTAAGGAATGGCGGTGATCAGACCGTTCTGCATCAGGCCGATCTCCAGCCCGAACGAGCCGCGGAACGATGCCAGCACCGTGGGCATAAAGAAGTTCATCGCGTTGGAGCCCGAGGTGATGCCGAAATACACCAGCGCCAGCAGCCAGACCTGACGGCTGCTCAGTGCCTTGAGGATCATCTGGCCTTTGGTTGGTTGCAGGCCCACCACCAGCGGTTTGTTGCGTTCTTCCTGTTCCAGGGTGCTGATCAGCCAGTTGCGCTGCTTGTCGGTCAGCCAGTGGGCATCGGCCGGGTGGTCAGTGAGGTAGAAATAGCAGACCACACCGAGAATCACCGCGGGTACGGCCTCGACGATGTACATCAGGCGCCAGCCGACGAAGCCCCAGGCATCGCCCAGCTCCATCAGGCCCACCGACAACGGGGCGCCAATGATTTGCGCGATGGGTACGCCCAGGTAAAAAGTGGCGATCATGCGGGCGCGGTAACGGCTCGGGAACCACAGCGACAGCAGATAAATTACCCCCGGGAAGAACCCGGCTTCAGCAATACCCAGCAATACGCGCAGGGAGATGAAGTGCACCGGCGTCTGCAGGAAGCCCATGGCCCCGGCGATGATGCCCCAGGTCACCATGATCCTGGCGATCCAGACCCGGGCGCCGTAGCGGTGCAGCAGAATGTTGCTCGGCACTTCGAACATGAAGTAACCGAGGAAGAAAATCCCGGCGCCCAGGCCATAAATGGTCTGGCTGATACCGATGTCTTCGTTCATCCGCAGGGCGGCGAAACCGACGTTGTTGCGGTCCAGAAAGGCGACCACAAACAGCAGGATCAGAAAGGGGATCATGCGTTTGGTAACGCGTTTGATCGTCTGTTGTTCGATGTCCGAGACATCGGTGAGTGGAGTGGTCATATCGCACGGCCTCAGTTTTTTATTGTTGTGAGTAACGTGAACCTGTTGTGCAGTGTTCTGTAGGAGCGAGCTTGCTCGCGAGCTCTTCAAGATCTGAAGATCGCGAGCAAGCTCGCTCCTACAGGTTATAGGCGAGGTCTCAAACGGCAGTGTCTTCAATATGCGCGCGCACGATGGCGTCGAAATCGGCGTCGGCAGTGAAGCCCAGGGCGCGGGCGCGGGGCGCCTCGACCTTGCTCGGCCAGCTCTCGACGATGCGCTGGATGGTCGCGTCCGGTTCCCAGCGAATCAGTTTGGTCACTTGCTCACCCGCGACCCGTTGCAGCGCCGAGACCATGTCGTGAACGGTGGTGGTCACACCCGGCAGCGGGATGATCCGTTGATTGCCCAGGGTCTCTGGCGACAGGGTCATGCCCAGCAGCATTGACTCGATAATTCGCCGTGGCGAGGTCAGGTAGACCTGGGTGTCCGGGCGTACCGGGCAGACCGCAGGCAGGCCCACCAGCGGCTCGCGGATAATCGAACTGAAGAACGTCGATGCCGCCTTGTTCGGTTTGCCGGGGCGTACTGCAACCGTTGGCAGACGCAGCACGCGGCCATCGACAAAGCCCTTGCGGGCATAGTCGGCCACCAGCAGTTCGCCCACGGCTTTTTGCATGCCGTAGGACGATTGCGGGGTGAGTACCGTGTTGTCGTCGACCACGTCGGGCAGCTCGCCACCGAATACGGCGAAGCCGCTGGCATACACAAAGCGCGGGGCGTTGCCCTGTTTGCGCAGGGTTTCGAGTAACAGCATCAGGCCGTGCAGGTTGACCTGCATGCCCAGGTCGAAGTCGGCCTCGGCAGCCGAACTGACCACCGCTGCCAAATGCCACACCAGGTCCACGCCGTCGGTGACCCGGGCAATCACTTCGGGGTCGGCTACATCGCCGGTCACCAGTTCGATACGCGGGTCGACGGGGAGGTCTTCACCGGCAAAGGTGTCGAACAGCACGATGCGCTCGATCGCGCGGGGGGCCTGGCCTTCAAGCGTCAGGCTATTGAGGTCGAGCAGGCGTTGGGCCAGTTGTTTGCCGATGAAGCCGGTACCGCCAGTGATCAGAATCCGCATGTGTTGCTCCTGTTTCTTATGATTATTTTCAAGGCCTGCTGTGGGTCAGTCAGCCTGTACCGTGCGCTGGCGTTGCTCGCCAAGACCGCTGATGCCCAGGCGTATTTCCTGCCCGGGACGCAGATACACCGGTGCCGGTTTTACTCCCAGGCCCACGCCCGGCGGAGTGCCGGTGGAGATGACATCCCCCGGTTGCAGGGACATGCAGCGGCTCAGGTAAGCAATCAGGGCCGGGATCTGGAACACCATGGTGCGGGTATTGCCGTTCTGGTAGCGCTGTCCGTCGACCTCAAGCCACAGGTCAAGCTGGTGCGGGTCGCTGATTTCGTCGCGGGTGACCAGCCACGGGCCGAGGGGGCCGAAAGTGTCAAAGCCCTTGCCCTTGTCCCAGGTGCCGCCACGTTCCAGTTGCCACTCGCGTTCGGAGACATCGTTGATCACACAAAACCCGGCCACGTGGTCCATGGCATTGTGTTCATCGATATTGCGTCCGCCTTTGCCGATCACTACGCCAAGCTCCACTTCCCAGTCGGTCTTGGTCGAGTCGCGGGGGATCTCGACGTTGTCGTTGGGGCCGCAGATGGCGCTGGTCCATTTACTGAACACCACCGGTTCCGATGGCACATCCAGGCCCGACTCGGCGGCATGATCGGCATAGTTGAGGCCGATGCAGATGAACTTGCCGACCTGGCCGACGCAGGCGCCAATGCGTGGCGAACCGCTGACCAGCGGCAGGCTGCAAGGGTCGATTTTGCCCAGGGCGGCCAGGCTTGCGGCATCCAGTGCCTGGCCGGCTACATCGGCGATGTGTGCCGACAAATCGCGAATCTTGCCTTGGGCATCCAGCAGCCCCGGTTTTTCCTGACCTTTCTCGCCGTAGCGCAGCAGTTTCATAAAAACTCCTTCATCCAATAAGAAAAACGGTGCCTGCAGGAGCGGGCTTGTTCGCGAGCGTTTTCAAGCCAGAGCTCGCGAGCAAGCTCGCTCCTACAGAGGATTTATGCATTTCAGTTACTCATCCCGCCATCAATCACCTGGGTGGTGCCGGTGGTGTAGGCGCTGGCGTCGCTGGCCAGATACAAGGCCAGGCGGGCGACTTCTTCGGCGGTGCCGATGCGGCCCATGGGTTGGCGGTCGACGAATGCCTGATACACCTCGGCTTGCGTACGGCCCTGTTCCAGCGCCTGTTGGGCAATGCGCTGGCGCAAGGACGGCGAGTCCACCGTGCCGGGGCAAATGGCATTGCAACGGATACCCTGGCGCACGTAGTCCGCGGCCACCGATTTGGTCAGGCCGATAACTGCGGCCTTGCTTGCGGTGTAAGCAAAGCGGTTGGGTACGCCTTTTACGCTGGAAGCCACCGAGGCCATGTTGATAATGCTGCCACCGCCCGCCGCCAGCATGCCGGGCAGGAAGGCGCTGATCATGCGGTACATGGCCGTGACATTGAGATCGAAGGAGAACTGCCAGGCCTGTTCGTCGCAGTCCAGCAGTGCGCCGCTATGAACGTAACCGGCGCAGTTGAACAGCACGTCCACCGCTCCGACCTGCTGGCAGACGGCAGCGATGGCCGCAGGTTGCGTCACGTCCAGTTGCAGCACGCGGATCCCGGGAATGTCCTGCAGTGCCTGAATGTGCAGGTCGGTGGCAATGACCTCGGCGCCTGCATCGCGGAACGCGAGCACCGATGCCAGTCCGATTCCCTGAGCCGCAGCGGTGATCACTACGCGTTTATTGGCAAGGTTCATGGGCGGTTTCCATTGTTTTTATTTAGCGCGACCGGTTCACCCTAATATTGCTTCTCGATAATCGCCAATGAGATATTCTTAAGTCTCAATAACCGGAGGTTATCGGATGGCTGATGTCGGATTTAATCAACTGTGCAACTGGCTGCGCTATCGCCATTTGGTGCTTATAGACACCCTGGCGCGCACGCAAAACATGCATGCCACCGCCCATGAAATGAACATCAGCCAGCCCGCGGTGAGCAAGATGCTGCGGGAGATCGAGCACCAGCTGGACTTTGAAGTGTTTGCGCGCTTGCCACGCAGCATGTCGCTGACCGATCTGGGCAGTCATGTGGCTCGGTTTGCCCAGATCGCATTGAATGACACCGGGCAGTTTGTCGGTCAGATCAATCATTTGCGCCAGGGCGGCCATGGCCTGCTGAAAGTCGGCACCATCTACGCCGCCACGGCTTTGGCCGTTCCGGCGGCCATTGTGCGGGTCAAACAAGACTGGCCGCTGCTCACCTTGCAGGTGCTCGAGGGCACCAGCGCCAACATGCTGGCCATGCTCGAACACAAGGAGCTGGACGTGGTGGTGGCCCGCTTTACCCTCGACCGTCATCGTGAACTGTTTGATTTTCAGGCCCTGGCGCCGGAGCCGCTGTGCCTGGTCACGGGCAGCCAGCACCCGCTGGCCGGGGCCAGCGAAGTACCGCTGGCTGATCTGGGCAGTTGGCCGTGGGTGATTTACCCCACGGGCACGCCGATGCGCATGCGGGTGGAGCAGGCCTTTGTCGAAGCGGGCATGCAGACCCCGGAAAACACGGTAGAAACCGTGTCGCTGCAAACGACCATGCAACTGCTGCAAACCACCCCGACGGTGGCGATGCTGGCAGAGTCGATGGTGGAGCCGGAAATCCGCGCCGGGCGCTTGACCCGCCTGGCGCTGCCGTTTCCGCTGGTGCTGGCCGATTACGGGGTCATTACCCGGCGCAACGAAGTAGCGCAATGGTCCGCGAAAGCCTTTATCGATGCACTTTTGAGTGGCCCGGATGCTCTGCGCGGTCCCCCCCAGACGCCTTGATAACTCGAGGTTATTAGTCGATCGAATCATGTGATTGGGCAGTAACCGGGACGCCAACTACAGTGAGCAACGCTCCACCTGTCGGGCAGGAGCGCAACCGCTCACGAGAGGCGTGCATGAAAACAATAAAAACCTACAAAAACCTGACGATCTTTTTCCTGTTCCTGATTGGCGTGGTCAACTACCTGGACCGCAGCGCCTTGTCCATTGCCAACACCACCATCCAGCACGACCTGGCCATCAGCCCCATGCAGATGGGGGTAATGCTCTCGGCCTTTTCCGTGGCCTACGCCTTCTCGCAGTTACCCCTTGGCGCCTTGATCGACAAACTCGGCAGCAAACTGGCGCTGGGTGGATCCCTGGTGGTGTGGTCGGTGGCGCAGGCGGCATTCGGCCTGTTCAGCAGCTACGGGCATCTGGTGGGGCTAAGGGTATTACTGGGGATTGGCGAAGCCCCGGTGTTTCCTTCGGCGGCCAAGGCCTTGTCCGAATGGTTCGACACCCAGGAACGTGGCACGGCCACCGGCTGGGTCTGGTCATCGACCTGCATCGGGCCATGCCTGGCGCCACCGTTGCTGACCGTATTCATGGTTCATCTGGGCTGGCGCGGGATGTTCATCCTCACCGGCGTCATGGGGCTGTTGCTGGCGGTGTGCTGGTTCAAGTTCTACAAAAGCAAGGCCCAGTACATGGCTGAGACGGGCCGCGCCGAGCCGGTGGCGGTGCAACAGAAAAAGGCGCCGAAGGTGGCCTGGACCTCACTGTTCAGAGACCGCAACACCTGGGGTGCGTTTCTCGGATTCATGGGCGTGATCTACATGATCTGGCTCAACCTCACCTGGTTGCCCGGTTACTTTGAGCGCGAACACGGCCTGGACCTGTATCGCACGGCGTGGGTGGTATCCCTGGCCTATCTGTTCGGCGCGCTGGGCACCATCGTGGCCGGCAAGTGCTGCGACCGTCTGGTGGCGCGCGGCATGCGGGTGCTGGCCAGCCGCAAATTGATGGTCATCCTTGGCTTGCTCGGCGGGGCGCTGTTCACCCTGATCGTCGCCTTCACCACCAACGTTGTGGCCTGTGTAGTGCTGCTGTGCCTGACCATGTTCTTCATTAACATCTCCAGCGCCACGGCGTGGATGATCGTCAACACCATCGTGCCCTCGGAGCGGGTGGCGTCGTTCGGCTCGATCCAGAATTTCGGTGGTTATCTGGCGGGCTCCGTGGCGCCGATCCTGACCGGCTTCAGCGTGCAGCAGAGCGGCTCTTTTTCCACGGCGTTCGTGATCAGCGCGGTGGTGGCGGTGTGTTCAGCGTTTGCCTACTTCGCGCTGCTCAAAGAGCCGGGTGTACCCGTAGAACCGCGACTCAAGCCTGATGGCGCACCGGCAGCGGCCTGAAAGCGAACTTCTGCAGGCGCGAGCTTCTTGTCGGAACGAGCTTCTTGTAGGAGCGAGCTTGCTCGCGAGCTCTTCAAGGGCTCGCGAGCAAGCTCGCTCCTACAGGGGGGGCAGGGGGGGGTGGGTTTTTAACCCGGTGACTGCACCGTCTGCGCGCCGTCGGCCTGCTTGCCCGCCCTTGCCGAGCGCATCAACATCAAGGCTCCCAGCAACGCCATAGCGGCCAGGAAGTACATGCCCGCATGGGGGTTGTTGAAGTGTTGCTCAGCCCAGGTCTTGACCGTTGGCGCGAGGAAGCCGCCGAGGTTGCCCAGGGCCCCGATCACCGCAATCCCGCTGGCCGCTGCCGCACCCCCCAGAAAACGGGTTGGCAAGGTCCAGAACAACGGTTGCACCGTGATAAATCCGGCTGCCGCGACACAGAACGCCAGAATTACCAGTGGCAAGCTGCCGCTCAAGGTCGAGCCGACCATGCCCACCGCTGCCAGTGCCAGCATGATTGCCGCGAAGCGGGTTTGCTGGCCTTTGCGGTCGGCATGCCGGGTCACGGCATACAGCATGATCACTGTGGCGATCCACGGGATCGACGTCAGCAGGCCTACCTTCAGGCCAATGCCGGTGCCCAGCAGCTCGGCGATCCGGGTCGGTAGATAAAACAGCACGCCATACACGCTGACCTGAATCGTGAAGTAGATCAGGGTGAAGTACAGCACCTTGGGGTTGATCAGCGCGGCGCGCCACGAAGACGGGCCTTTGTTGGCTTTGAGCTGTTGCTCTTTGTCCAGCTCGTGTTCGATGGCAGCCTTTTCATCGTTGCTCAACCACTTGGCGTCCCGGGGTTTGTCGGTCAGGTAAAAGAACGCAAACACGCCGATGACCGAGGCCGCGAGGCCTTCGGTGAGAAACATCCATTGCCAGCCGGTGAGGCCGAACTGCGCGGACTCCAGCAGCCAGCCCGACACCGGGCCGCCCACCATCAGCGACACCGGCACCCCGAAGTAGTAAATGCCATAGGCCGAACCGCGCTGGTTCTGCGGGAACCAGTAGGTCAGGTACAGCACCACCCCCGGCGACAGGCCGGCTTCGGCCACCCCCAGCAGAAAGCGCAGAATGTAGAAGCTGGTTTCGTCGTGGGCAAACATCATCGCCGCCGACACCAGGCCCCAGGTGACCATGATCCGGCTCAGCCAGATACGCGCGCCGACCTTGTGCAGCATCAGGTTGCTGGGTACTTCAAACACCGCATAGCCGATGAAGAAAATACCCGCGCCCAGCGCAAACGCGGCGTTGCTCAGGCCGGTGTCTGCCTGCAAGGCGTGTTTGGCAAAGCCGATGTTGGAGCGGTCGATGATTGCCATGGCAAACATCAGTGCGACAAAGGGCAGGATGCGCCAGCGGATTTTGCTGAGTGCTTGTTGCAATACGGGGTTGGACATGAAGTGCTCCGTTTGTTTTTTTTATGGAGTACAGCAATCAGATTTTTTTCAGGGCCGCACGGGCATAAGCTGCGACGATCACAAAACAGCCCATCGGCAACAGATAAGCCACGGCAGTGGACGAGTGGTCGGCCACCAGCCCCATCACGTAGGGCAGCAACGCACCGCCGACAATGGCCATGATCATGAACGAGCTGCCGCGCTTGGTATGCGCGCCCAGATTCTTCACGCCCATGGCGAACAGGGTCGGAAACATGATCGACATAAAGAAGAACATCGCCACCAGTGCCACCACCGAGACGCCTTCAAACCCCAGCACCACCACCACGCAGAGTGCGACGTTGATCAGCGCGTAAATCAGCAGCATAAGCTGGGCATTGACCCGGCCCATCAGCCAGGTGCTGAAGAAACGGCCGAACATAAAACTGAGCATGGCCACCGACAGCAAATACGCGGCTTGCTGGCTGCTCATCTGCGCCCAGTGTTCGGTCACGTAGTTGATGAAGAACGCGCCGACGCCGACCTGCGCGCCGACATAGAAGAACTGGGTGATGACCCCGGTGACGAACTCGCGGTGCTGCCACAGGGTTTTGGGGTTGTGCTGCTGAACCTCGGCTTCCTGCTCGCGCAAGTCGGGCAGCGGGGTACGGGCAATCAGCACGGCGACCAGCAGCACCATCGCGGCAATGACCAGATAGGTCATTTGCAGCGATTGCGTGGTGTCGGCGCTGTTGGCGCCGCTGAAGAACAGTGCACCGCCAATCAATGGACCGAAAAACTGCCCCAGGCCATTGAACGATTGCGCCAGATTCAAACGTCGCTCAGCGCCCGCAGGTGAACCCAATACCGTGGCATAGGGGTTGGCGGCGGTTTCCAGGCAGCCCAGGCCGCAGGCAATCACAAACAGGGCGAACAAAAAGAACTGAAAGCTCTGCGCGGCGGCGGCCGGCATGAACAGCAGGGCGCCTGTGGCGTAGAGACACAGACCGAGGAGGATACCCGCCTTGTAGCCGTACTTGTCCATCAGCAAACCGGCGGGCAGGGCGATCAGAAAATACGCCCCGAAGTACGCGCTTTGCAGCAAGCCCGATTGCGCCTTGCTGACGTGCAGGGTTTCCTGAAAGTGCTTGTTCAGCACGTCCAGCAGGCCATAGGACAGGCCCCATAGAAAGAACAGGCAGGTCACCAGAATCAGTGCCCAGCGATAGGACGTAACCCCACGGACAATGGGCGGTGCTGCGACGTTCGAGTGCTTGAATGACATGGCGCATCTCCTTGTTATTGTTGTTAGAGCGTTGTATCTGCCGGCATGAATCACCGAATCACCTGTAGGCGCGAGCTTGTCTCGCGATCTCTTGATCTTGAAAGCTCGCGAGGCAAGCTCGCTCCTACAGGGTTATGTGAGGCTGAAAATCCGGGTCATTGGTGCCTACTTCTCTGTCTGTTGTTTTTAGAGCGGTGAATCTGCCGGCATGAATCACCGAATCATCTGTAGGAGCGAGCTTGTCTCGCGATCTCTTGATCTTGAAAGCTCGCGAGGCAAGCTCGCTCCTACAGGGTTATGTGAGGCTGAAAATCCGGGTCATTGGTGCCTACTTCTCTGTCTGTTGTTTTTAGAGCGGTGTATCTGCCGGCATGAATCACCGAATCACCTGTAGGAGCGAGCTTGTCTCGCGATCTTTTGATCTTGAAAGCTCGCGAGGCAAGCTCGCTCCTACAGGGTTATGTGAGGCTGAGAATCCGGGTCATTGGTGCCTACTTCTCTGTCTGTTGTTTTTAGAGCGGTGTATCTGCCGGCATGAATCATCGAATCATCTGTAGGAGCGAGCTTGTCTCGCGATCTTTTGATCTTGAAAGCTCGCTCCTACAGGGTTATGTGAGGCTGAAGATTCGGGTCATTGGTGCCCACTTCTCTGTCGGTGGTGTCCAGGGCGTAGGTTGCTGAAAGCGCCACATCAGTGCTTCCCATTGCTGCACGTCGGGGTCGCTGGCAGCGGCCTGTGCAAACGCGTCGCTACTGAACTGCGGGCCGGTGTCCATGACCATGAACAGCCGTGTACCCAGGCGCCAGATCTGCATGTCCAGTACGCCATGGCGGTGCAGGTGGGCGCTGATCTGTGGCCAGATCCGTTGATGCAAGCGCTCGTATTCGGCAATCAGCGCCGGGTCGTCGATCAGGTCCAGGGCCAGGCACTGGCGGTTCATGTCAGCGCCCGGTCGAGGTGGGTGTAGCCGCCATCCACCACCAGCCATTGGCCAGTGGTGTGGGAGGCGCGTGGCGACAACAGAAACAGCACGCTGTCGGCGATTTCTTCGCTGGTGGTCATGCGTTGGCCGAAGGGGATCTTTTCGACGATGCTCGCCAGCTTGGCCTCGGAGTCGGCAAAGCTGCTGATCCAGCGCTCGTAGAGCGGGGTCATGACTTCGGCCGGGATCACGGCGTTGACCCGTATGCCATCAGCCAGTAAAGAGGTGGCCCATTCCCGGGTCAGCGACAGTTGCGCACCTTTGGCCGCGGTGTAGCCGCTGGTGCCGCCTTGCCCGGTGAGGGCAGTCTTGGAACTGATATTGACGATGGAACCGCGGGTGGCCCGCAGCGCGTCCACGCACAGGTGGGTCATCAGGTAGTAGTGGATCAGGTTTTTTTCCAGGGATTCGACGAACGCCGAACGCCCGGCTTCAAGCCCCACGCTATCGTTGACCCCGGCGTTATTGACCAGCCCGTCGATGCGCCCGAAACGCTGCAACACGCTGGCGACGGCGGCGCGGCAGGCGTCTTCATCGCGCAATTCAACCTGGATGAACAGACTTTGCGCGCCACGCTGATCCAGTTGCCGCGCCAGTTCATCGGACAGCGGGCTGTGGCCGAAAATCACCGGGATCGCACCTTCGTCAGCCAGGCCCAAAGAGATGGCTGCACCAATGCCCGAGCCACCGCCGGTAACGATAAAAACCTTGTCCTGCAGATAAAGATTCATTGCTTCACTCCTTCAATCCCGTAAATGGCGCAGGCATTGCCACCCCAAACCGCTGCTTGCTGCGGCGCACTCAAACCCTGCAGCGCGCTGTCGACCAGGCTGCAGGTATCGGCGTATTGGCTGGCCAGCAGGCACACCGGCCAGTCCGAGCCAAACATCAGGCGCTCGGGGCCGAACAGCTGCAGTGCGGTGTCCAGATAAGGCGTCAGTTGTGCGCTGTTCCAGTGTTGCCAATGGGCTTCGGTGATCAACCCCGACAGTTTGCAACTGACATGGGGCAGGGCGGCCAAGGGGGCGAGTTGCCGGGCCCAGGTTGGTAAATCGTTGGCCTGTACATCGGGTTTGCCCAAGTGATCGAGCACCATGGCGTGCTGGTCGTGCTGTTGGCACAAAGCGGTTGCAGCGGGTAAATCCGCAGCCTTGATCAGCACTTCATAGACCAGCCCCCGGCGTTGCAAGGTGTTCAACCCCCGGTTAAACGCCGGGTTTTGCATGAAGTCGGCCGGCGCGGGTTCGTCTTGCAACTGATGACGAAAGCCTCGCAAGGCCGGCGCTTGCGCCCAGCGTTCCAGCGACTGTTCAAGGTCGGCGGCGCACAGGTCGACCCAGCCCACCACGGCGTGAATCCACGGGTAGCGTTCAGCCAGTGCCAGTAACTGATCGGTCTCTGTTTCGCAGGCCCGGGCTTGCACGGCAATGCAGCCGTCGAACCCGGCTGCGTCCAGCAACGGGCGCAGATCAGCGGGCTGGAAATCCCGGCGCAAAGCGCTCATGTCACGGCCGATCCAGGGATAGGCCGCGGCGTCATAGCGCCAGAAGTGCTGGTGTGCATCGAGCCGTAGTGAGGGTGAGGACGACATTGTTATTGTGCTCCGTCCGTTGGTTTATCCCCGATAGCGGTACTGTTCGCGGGACGCGGCTTTCATCTGGATCGAGAACCCCGGCGCCTGTGGTGGCATATAGGCCGCGTTGCGAATCACGCACGGGTCTTCAAAGTGCTCGTGCAAGTGATCGACAAATTCCACCACCCGACCTTCATGGGTGCCGGCCAGACACAGGTAATCGATCATCGACAGGTGCTGCACGTACTCGCACAGGCCAACCCCGCCGGCGTGCGGGCACACCGGCAAGTTGTACTTGGCGGCCATCAGCATCACGGCCAGCACTTCGTTGACCCCGCCCAGGCGGCAGGCATCGATCTGCACCACATCAATCGCTTCACGCATGATCAGTTGCTTGAACACGATGCGGTTCTGGCACATCTCGCCGGTGGCCACTTTGACCGGGGCCACACCGAGGCGGATCTTGCGGTGGCCTTCGACGTCGTCCGGGCTGGTGGGCTCCTCGATAAACCAGGGGTTGGCGAACGACAGTTCACGCACCCAGTCGATCGCGGTATCGACTTCCCAGACCTGGTTGGCGTCGATCATCAACTGGCGGTCCGGGCCCAGCACTTCACGGGCAATGCGTACGCGGCGAATGTCGTCCTGCAGGTCGTGACCGACTTTGAGTTTGACGTGGGAGAACCCGGCATCGACCGCTTCCTGGCACAGGCGGCGCAGCTTGTCGTCGGCATAGCCCAGCCACCCGGCCGAGGTGGTGTAGCAGGGGTAGCCGTTGGCTTCGAGCAGTGCCAGGCGCCCGGCTTTGCCGTGGGCGCGTTCGCGCAGCAAGGTCAGGGCTTCGGCGGGAGTGATGCAGTCGGTGATGTAGCGGAAATCAATGCAGCGCACCAATTGCTCGGGGCTCATGTCTGCCACCAGGCGCCATACCGGCTTGCCTTCGGCTTTGGCCCACAGGTCCCAGGCGGCGTTGACCACGGCGCCGGTGGCCAGGTGAATTGCACCCTTGTCGGGGCCGATCCAGCGCAGTTGGCTGTCGCTGGTGACGTGGCGCCAGAAACGCCCCATGTCTTCGGCGATCCATTCCAGCTTCAAGCCCACCAGCAGGCTGGCCAGGGCCTTGATCGAAGCGCAGCAAATTTCGTTGCCGCGGCCGATGGTGAAGGTCAGGCCGTGGCCTTCCAGACCCGGGGTATCGGTTTCGAGAATCACATAGGCGGCGGAGTAGTCCGGGTCCGGGTTCATCGCATCCGAACCGTCCAGGGATTGCGATGTGGGAAAGCGAATATCTTCAACGCGTACGGCGGTAATGGTGGTCATGGCGCAGCTCCCTGTCACTCGGCATTCACGGTGAGTTGGTTTTGTTCCCCAAGGCCGGCGATGCCCAGGCGGATTTGCTGGCCGGCGCGCAGGTACACCGGCTCGGGCTTGATGCCCAGGCCGACCCCGGGCGGGGTGCCGGTGGAAATCACATCACCGGGTTGCAGGCTCATGAACTGGCTGAGGTAGCTGATGATTTTCGGGATCTGGAAAATCATCGTCCGCGTGTTGCCGTTCTGATAGCGCTTGCCGTCGACTTCCAGCCACAGGTCGAGCTGATGCGGATCGGCGATTTCATCCCGGGTGACCAGCCACGGGCCGAGCGGGCCGAAGGTGTCACAGCCTTTGCCTTTGTCCCAGGTGCCGCCCAGCTCCAGCTGAAACTCGCGCTCGGACACGTCGTTGATCACGCAGTAACCGGCTACATGCTCAAGGGCGTCGCTTTCGCTGATATAGCGCCCGCCCTTGCCGATGACCACGCCCAGTTCGACTTCCCAGTCGGTTTTACGGGAATTGCGCGGGATTTCGATATCGTCGTCGGGGCCGACAATGGCGCTGGTCCACTTGCTGAACACCACCGGCTCAGCCGGGATGGCGGCGCCGGTTTCGGCGGCGTGGTCAGCGTAGTTGAGGCCGATGCAAATGAACTTTCCGACCTGGCCGACGCAGGCGCCAATGCGTGGCGAGCCTTGTACCAGCGGCAGGGTCGATGGGTCGATCTCTTGCAGGCGGGCAATGCTTTGCGGGCTGAGGCTGTCGCCTGCGATATCCGGGATTACGGCGGACAAGTCGCGCAATTGACCGTTGTTATCAAGCAGGGCGGGACGTTCCTGGCCTTTGTTACCGATGCGCAGCAGTTTCATGAAAATTCCTTTATCAATTATCAAGTCCCTGTAGGAGCGAGCTTGCTCGCGAGCTTTTTTCAAGATCAACAGCTCGCGAGCAAGCTCGCTCCTACAGGTGTGGAAGGGCTAGTTGCTCCAGCCGCCATCGATGATTTGTGCGGTGCCGGTGGTGAAGCCGCTGGCACTGGAACCCAGATACAGCGCCAACTGGGCGATTTCTTCGGCGCTGCCGATGCGGCCCATGGGCTGGCGTGCAGCGAAGGCGGCGTACACCTCGTCGACGCTGCGGCCTTCGCGCAGGGCCTGTTCGCTGATGCGTTGACGCAGGGAAGGGGAGTCGACAGTGCCGGGGCAGATGGCGTTGCAGCGGATGTTCTGGCTCACAAAGTCAGCCGCCACCGAACGGGTCAGGCCAATCACGGCACCCTTGCTGGCGCAGTAGGCAAAACGGTTGGGCACGCCTTTGACGCTGGATGCCACCGACGCCATGTTGATGATCGAACCGCCGCCGTTACTCAGCATGCCCGGCAGGAAGGCGCGGATCATGCGGTACATGGCGGTGACGTTGAGGTCCAGGGCGAAGCTCCAGTCTTTTTCGCTGCACTGCAGGATATTGCCGCTGTGCACCACACCCGCACAGTTGAACAACACATCCAGCGGGCCAAGCTCACTGGCCAGGCGCTCGATGGCATCGGCATCGGTAACGTCTAAAAGAACAGGGTGCGCGCCTTCTAGGGCGTCGAGGGCGGCGGCATTGATGTCGGCGGCGAAGACTTCAGCGCCAGCGGCGAGGTATGCCTGGACACTGGCCAGGCCAATGCCCTGGGCGGCGGCCGTGATCAGCACGCGTTTGCCGGAAAGATCCATAGATGCTCCGTGTTGCAGTTCATTATTTTTATTTTGGCCCAATGGTCAGGCCATTGTGGGCGTAGCAAATGGCAAAACGACGCAAGTATCGGGATAAGGTTTGCTATGATCGCTTTACGTTATCCGTTCAATGGTCAGGCCATTGGGCCTTTTGTAGCATGCACCTCAAGCATCAACAAGCGTCTTTTTTCCCCAAAAGTGCTCGTCGAACGCTGTCCAGACCAGAGCTTATTTCACGATGCCATTTCAAGTAATTGATAACCAAAGACTTTATCGACAGATCGCCGATCAGTTGCGGGCCTTGATCGACAGCGGAGAATTTCCGCCGGGCAGCCGTTTGCCGGCCGAACGCGAGCTGGCCAAGTTGCTGGGGGTGAGCCGGGCTTCTGTGCGCGAGGCGATGATTGCGCTGGAAGTGATTGGTCTGGTGGATGTGCGTGTGGGTAACGGGGTGCTGGTATGCGAGCCGCCGGTACAAGCGGTATCCAATGAACCGGTGATGGCCCAGGTTACGCGCAACCAGTGGAAAGAACTGGACCCCGAGCTGGGTATCGAGGTGGATTTCAGTGCCGAGATCCCGCCCTTCGCCTTGCTCCAGGCGCGTCGTCTGATCGAACCCGAAGCCGCGGCACTGGCGGCGGTGAATGCCAGCGATGAAGAACTGGCAGGCATCCGCGAAGCGTTCGAGCGCAACGTGCAGGACAACCGCCAGGACTCGCACACCCATCCCGGTGATCGCCTGTTCCATATCCGCATCGCCCAGGCCTCGGACAATCCGGCCTACGCGCTGATGATCCAGCACCTGCTGGGCCATCATTACGGCAGCATGTTCCAGCGCCTGCAAAGTCATTACGGCTCAGGTGACATGCCCCATCGTTCCGAAGATGAGCACCGGCGAGTGCTGCAGGCGCTGGAGCAGCATGACCCGGCCGCTGCGCGTCAGGCGATGGCCGAGCATCTGGATGAAGTGATCCGGATTTTCAGTCGCAGCGCTCAGTAAGCGCCGTGATCACAGCCAGGATTCGCTGATACGCCGGTCCAGCTCTTCCAGATCAGCCATGCCCAGTACCCGGGTGGTGTTCAGGCCGCGCAGATAGCCCCTGAGCTGATTTGCGGTAGAGCGCACGACGTCCACAGGTGCATGTTCGTCGTGCAATGCCTCTTCATACACCACCAGGTATTCAGCTACCCGGTCGCGAAATTCAGGGAGTACTGCTTCACGGATACGGTCGAAAGTTCTGAGCTTTTGATTAGTGTTCAAGTTTCCCCCTGTGGGAGTGTTGTTATTAGATGCGAGCTCAATGTATCTCACGTGAGCGTATCTACACAGGGGGCACGGCTATTTGCTTATGCCGCGTTGAGCACCGGCGCTTTATGCTGACGATAGAGCGCCATCGTTGCGCAGAACCCGCAGAAGGCCGCGAACATCAGCCAGAACGCAGGTGATGCCTTGTCTCCGGTGGTTTGCACCAGGATGGTCGAGATAGCCGGGGTAAAGCCACCGAACAACGCGGTAGCCAGGCTGAAGGCCAGAGAGAACCCCACCACCCGCACGTTTTGCGGCATGACTTCGGTCAGGGCCGCCACCATTGCGCCGTTGTACAGGCCAAAGAAGAACGAGAAGTACAGCAGCACGATGAGCAGCCGTTCAAAGCTCGCGGCTTCGGCCAGCCAGTGCATGGCCGGGTAGGCGGTCAGCATGCACAGCAGGGAAATGCCCAGCAGCAAGGGCCGACGGCCGATCTTGTCGGAGAGCGCACCGCCAATGGGCAACCAGATGAAGTTGCTCAGGCCGACGAACAGGGTCACCACCAGACTGTCGGTGGTGCTCAGGTTGAGCACGGTTCTGCCGAAGGTCGGGGTATAGACCTTGATCAGGTAGAAGGTGGTAGTGGTCATGGAAGCCAGCAGGCCGCCCGCCAGTACGGTCCGCCAGTTATCACGCATGGAGCGGAACACTTCACGGGTACTCGGATGGTGGCGTCGGGCTTTGAAGTCTTCGGTTTCTTCCAGCGAACGGCGAATGACGAAGATGAACGGGATAATCGCGCAGCCGATGAAGAACGGAATGCGCCAGCCCCAGGCGGCAATTTCGGATGCCTCCATATAGGTATTGATCGAGTATCCCAGAGCGGCGGCCAGAATGATCGCCACCTGCTGACTGGCTGATTGCCAGCTGGTGTAGAAACCGGTACGCCCGGGTGTGGCGATTTCAGCCAGATAAACCGAAACACCGCCCATTTCTGCACCCGCAGAAAATCCCTGCAGCAGCCGTCCCAGCAACACCAGAACCGGTGCGGCAATGCCGATGCTGGCGTAGCCCGGCACCAGGGCAATCAGTACCGTGCCCGCGGCCATGATCGACAGCGTTACGATCAACCCTTTACGCCGCCCCACTTTGTCGATGTAGGCACCCAGAATGATGGCGCCCAGCGGGCGCATCAAAAAGCCGGAGCCAAAGACTGCAAAGGTCATCATCAGCGAGGCAAATTCGCTGGTCGCCGGAAAGAAGGTCCTGGAGATATAGGTGGCGTAAAAGCCGAACAGGAAGAAGTCGAACTGTTCGAGGAAGTTACCGCTGGTGACCCGCAAAATGGCGCCCAGCTTGGACCCCTTTTTGCGGCTTGTTTCTGTTGTTGTTTTCATCATGGCTACCGTCTTGCTGGATATTGTTATTGGAATGAGTGCTTCTGGTGTCAGTCGCTTGCCGCGTTAATCGGGTTTGGCTGGCGCTTTTCGATGGCGTATTTGAGCAGTGCTGCGCTGCGGAAGATGCCGTGGGCAAATTTGCTGTACGGCATGGTCAGGAAGAACGCCATGACCAGGCCGAGATGGATCGCCAGAGCCAGCCCCAGGCCGCTGGTTTCACGCAGGGCGAGTAACGCCAGGCCGCTGGCACTGATCAACAGCAGCAGTGCGATAAAGCCGCGGTCCATGGGTTTTTGCTGCTCGTCGCCCTGATCCGGATGACGGCGCAGGTTCAGCCACAACAACCCGGCGGGGCCGATCAGCAGGCCAAGCCCACCGACAATCCCCAGCATCACGGGCAGGCTGAACACGGGATACGGAGCCGACCAGTGCAGGACAAAGTGATAGAGGGTGGCGACGCCGGTCGCTGCGAAGCACAGCAGGAAGCCGTAGAAGGTCAGGTGGTGGAAGCGCCGACGCCACAGGGTGAAAGCGTCGTCGCTATTGTTGCAGCCCTCGCCATGCCCGCCGTCCAGATACTTGAGCCGGGCAACGCTGGACGTCGCTTCAAGGGCCGCTGAGGTTTTAAGCCCCAGGCTGGCACTGGCAGGTGATACATCGCGCCAGAAGCGGCGTACGCCCAGGGTCAGGGCAAGCACTGCAAAGCCGAACACCGGCCCGAACATCAATGCCAGTGTGTTGTGCGGGAAAATTCCGTAGAAATTGCCCCCGGGCATAGCGGTAAAGAGATTGCCCATCACCAGCAACATGAGGCACAGAAATAGCGTCAGACCCGCCGCAGTGGCCAGAGCCAGGGTCAGGCCGTTGCGCTGATACAAAGTGCCCAGGGCCTTGGGCCAGGCGTATTCGGCGTAGGTGTCCAGGCGTACCTTGGCCATGGCCTTGGGTATATTGATTGCGAATTCGTGGGGAGCTGCGTATTGGCAGGCATGCAGGCACGCACCACAGTTGTGGCAAAGATTGGCCAGGTAGTGGATATCGGCCTGGCCAAACTCAAGACGCCGGGTCATGGCCGGAAACACCGCGCAGAAGCCCTCGCAGTAACGGCAGGAGTTACATATCGCCAGCTGGCGCTGGACTTCGGTTTCATCAAGGTTCAATACCGGGATCAATTCGCCGGATGCCTTGGGATCAAACAGTTGCATGTCGAGATTCCGATATCGTGGAGGAAGGGCCATAGCCCACGGAGGCGGCGGCCTGGACGCCGGCAATACGCCCGAACGCAGTACCGATGGCCATGCCGATACCCGCGGTGTAGCCCTTGCCCAGCACGTTGCCGGCCATCATTTCGCCGGCAACGAACAGGTTGGGGCTGGGCTCGCCATTGAAATGCACGGCAGCGGTTTCGTCGGTGGCAAGGCCCAGATAGGTGAAGGTAACGCCCGGTTTGAGCGGATAGGCATAGAACGGTGGTTGCACCAGCGGCCGTGCCCAATGGGTTTTGGCCGGGGTCAGCCCCCGGGTGTGGCAATCGTCCAGCGCGGTGTGGTCGAAGGTGCCGACGTGACAGGCCTGGTTGTAGTCCTCCACGGTTTTCACGAACGCAGCCTGGGGCAGCTGCAACTGGCGGGCCAGATCCTCCAGGGTGTTGGCCCGGGTACCGGGGAAGACCGGCGGCATGAAGCGGCCGATGGCTTGCTGGTCGATGATCGAGTACGCCTGCTGACCCGGTTGACCCGCCACCAGCCGTCCCCAGATGGCATAGCGCTTGGGCCAGAAATCTTCGCCCTCATCGTAGAACCGCTCGCCGTCACGGTTGACGACCACACCCAGGGATACGCAATCGATGCGCGTGCAAATACCGCCGTCATACAGGGGCGCGCGAGCATCAATGGCGACCATGTGCGCCTGGGTCGGATCGCCGATGCCATCAGCACCGTGATCAAGCATGCGCCGCAGCAGGATACCGGTGTTGAACCGTGTGCCACGGATCAGGAAGTTGTCCGAAGGCCATTCCCCCCGTTCATTCTGCCCCCAGGCTTCGCGCAGCCATTCGCGGTTGGACTCAAAGCCGCCAGCTGCCAGTACGCAGGCCCGGGCTTCAATGCGTTGCGCGGCCACGGCCTGGCCATCGACCTCATGGGCGCCAATGTGGGCGGCGATAAATTTGCCGTCCTTGAGCTCAATGTCGGTCACTTGCGTGTTGTAGCGGATCTCGACGCCCAGGCGTTCGGCGCTGCGGAAATAAGCATTGACCAGGGCTTTACCGCCGCCCATGAAAAAGGCGTTGGTCCGCGCCACATGCAGCGCGCCTGATAGCGGCGGTTGAAAATGCACGCCGTGGGAGCGCATCCAGTCGCGGCAGGTGGACGACGCACGAATGGCGATTCGGGCCAGCTTCTCATCGGTGATACCGCCGGTGACCTTCAGCAGGTCTTGCCAGTATTCCTCTTCGGGATAGGCATCGATCAGCACATCCTGAGGAGCATCGTGCATGCAGCGCAGGTTACGCGTGTGTTGTGAATTGCCGCCTCGCCATACTTTGGGCGAGGCTTCAAGCAGCATGACGCTGGCGCCGGCTTCCCGAGCCATCAGTGCGGCACACAGGGCTGCATTGCCGCCACCTATGATGAGTACATCGATCATTATTTCTCCTCGGTTCCCAAGGCAGCCGGAGCAAAGTGCGCCTTGCAAAGGAGGGAGAAGGTAGGTGACAGCGCAAAGCGCCGAAAGACGGGATTCGACGCGGGGTGTTTAGTTTTATTAAAGGGTTGGCCGGTTCGGGTTGCTAGCCGCTGGCGGTTTCAACCAGGGTTGCGCCGGGCCACTGCTGATCGAGCACCAGTTTTTTTGCCACCTCTACCATCACCAGCCGCGTGGCCAGCGCCGCGGGGGACAGTTCGTCATCGGCCAGGGTCGCCAGAAGATTACGCCGGCCCACATGGGGATCAGTGATTTGCACCAGTGAAAGCCCGGACTCGCCTTTAAGCGCCGCTGCCGCGCCGGGTTGAATCGTGGCGGCATGCCCGGCCCGCACGGCGTTCATCAAGATTGCCAGACCGTCGACTTCCATCACGATATTGGGGGTGATCCCCGACCGCTCAAAGGCCGTCATCAAGGTTGAACGCAGCCCGTGTTGCGAACTCGGCATCACCAGCGGCAAGCCCCCCAGATCCGCTATCTGCACGCCATCACCGCGAGGAGCATTGGGTAATTGGGGTGAGGCGATGACAAACAGTTTTTCATCCAGCAGGGGGGTGATGCTCCAGCGCTTCCCGCCTTCGAGCTGAAACAGGATGGCCAGGTCGATCTGGCGGGCATTGAGCTGCGTGGCCAAATGGCCCGACAGCATTTCCACCAGATGCAACTGAATGTCCGGATAGCGCTCACGCATCGCATTGATCAAGGGCAGCGCGAGCACGGTAGCCGTGGTCGGGGCCAGGCCGACGCTGACGTACCCGCTCATACGGCCGCGATGGGCAGCCATCACGGCGTTTTCCGCCTGACGCAGGGTCAGTTGGGCGTGATGTAAAAAGGCAACACCGGCGCTGGTGGGGGTGACGCCGGTGGAGGTGCGATTCAGCAGGCGGGTCGACAGCTCGTTTTCGAGCCTGGAGACTTGCTGGCTCAGGGCCGAAACCCCGACCTCCAGCTCCAGGGCGGCACGTCCAAGACTGCCCAGTTCAACAATCTTTACGAAATAGCGCAGTTGCCTCAACTCCAAACGATACCGCTCCCCTCAAATGCTGATTCAGACGCCGGGAAATGCCTGGCGAGTCGCGCCGCTATTGTGCCCATCCCGGGTTCAACGCAGAAAGCGACTTTTACCCCAGGCCGCCGGTTATTGGAAGCTGTAAGGCGTGAGCGCGGTCGGATCAATGTTCTGATCGACTTTCAGCAGCGCCTCTTTGAGCGGGCACAGCAGGCCGACGCTGGTTTTGCGGCAGTCTTTGGCGCTGGCGAAATCACCCTTGAGCGGTTTTTCGGCGCCGTCCAGCCGGGTCAGGTTGCGGATCTGATCCATCGACTGGGCTTCAAAGGCGATGCGCAAAAAGTACTCGCCGGTTTTGACTTCCCGGTAACGCTCGAACTGCAGGGTGCCCACCGGCGGGATGTTGTTTTCCAGATAGTCACCCAGTTTCCAGCCGAAGCCGAGCATGGTGCGCAGGTACGAGATGTTGGTGTCATGGGCCACCAACAGCATCAGCGGTACATCGGGCGGGGTGCCTGGGGCATCTTTTTTGGCGAAGGAGGTGCCTTGCTTGAGCTCCAGGGAAATCTGGTTCATCAGCTCGGATGCGCCACGGCTGGCGATATAGGGGATGTCATTGAGGAAGTCGTATTTGGCTTTGGTCAGTACCATCAGGCTCGACACTTCGGCCGGGGTGCGGGCATTACCGAAGGCGACCTTGTCCAGCGGCAGGCCCTGGCTGTACTCCAGGCGGAACACTTCGCCCATGTTGGCCCCGGCGCTCAGGCCCTTGATCGAGAAGCGGCCCTTGGCATTTTCTTCGAGCACCCAGGGCTGTTTGCCGTACGGGCAATCAGCACCCGGCAAGCAGGCCACTTCCCGGAGTTTTTCTTCATAGGGTTTGTAGCGTGCCTGGGCGGCTTCGATGCTGCCCCCCAGGGCTTTGAATATGCCGGCCTTGGCTTTGTCCGGGTCGAGTGCGGCAAATGGCATTTCATTGGCCTGGAACAGGGCGTCCTGTTTGCCTGCAACGTAGGTCGGCTGGAAACCGCAACCGGGGAACATGCCGTCGAGCAAGGCCTGGGCCGTGGCTTTGGTGCGTTGCAGGGGGCTGGCATGGACCAGCAGTTGGCTGGCGTCCGGGCAGCCTTTGGGGATCAGCCCGGCAGTGCGCAGCACCTGGCCCCGGTAGCGGCCCATTTCCACGGCGCCGGTGTAGCCGTGACCGGTCAGGTTGCCCAGGGGCACCAGCCAGGTCGGCCATTGGCGTTGGGTGACGCTGGTGAGCAGTTTTTCATTGGACTCGGTAGGCGGGCGGACTCCGTGGCGGCTGACCTGTACCACTTTATCCAGGACGTAGCCGTCACTGGATGGCGTTTGGGCAAAGGCTGGCGGGCTGAGCATGCCGGCCAGCAGCAGGCTGGCATAGAGCGAGGTCTTCATGGGTTTTCCTTTTAGTCTTCCTGGACACAATGGGCGCAGAGTCTAGTCGGCTAATGACTCAAGTACGGTGAATCCTGTAGTCGCTGCCAAAGGTTGCGATAAGGGCCCAAGGACCTTCGTCTCTGTCCGGCCCCATCGCAGCCTGCGGGTTTATGGGTAGCGCGCTGTGGTCATCGCTGTGCGGTCAATGGCTTTGCTCAGGTTGCCGGCAAAACTCTCCAGCGGGCACAGGGTGCCAACCGCGGTTTTCTTGCAGCCGGGCTGTTCGAAGTCCACCTGCAGCGGCGGGTTGTTGCCGGTCAGCGGGGTCAGGTTGCGGATCTGATCCGGTGACTGGGTCACGAAGGTGGTCCTGATGAAGCGTTCGCCACTGTTGGTATCGCGATAGCGTTCAAAAGCCAGGGTGCCGGTGGGCGGGATGTTGCCGGGCTGGTACTCGCCCAGGGCCCAGTGAAAACCGAGCATGGTGCGCAAGTGCGAGAGGTTGGTGTCGTGGGCGACAATCACCAGTAACGGGGCTTTGGGCGGATTGCCCAGCGGGTCGGATTTTTCCAGTGCGGTGCCTTGTTCCAGTGCCAGCAGCAGCTGGTTCATCAACTGCGAACCACCGCGTTTGGCAATGTGCGGCGTGTCATTGACGAAGTCGTACTTGGCGCGGTGCAGTCGGGTCAGGGCCATCACCTGTTTGGCGTTGGCGGCATGGCCGAAGGCGACTTCGGACAAAGGTTTGCCTTCGCTGTATTGCAGGCGAAAGGTTTCGCCCAGGGATGACGCCTTGTCCAGGCCCTTGATCTTCAGACGCCCCTCATCATTCTGTTTAAGCACCCATTCGGCTTCGTAGAACGGGCATGGTTTGCCTTCGATACAGGCTGCGGCCTTGAGCAGGTCCAGGTCCGGTTGCAGTCGGGCCTTCGCCGCCTGCAGGTCACCGCCCAGGGCCTTGAGGATTTCACCTTTGGCGATCACCGGATCGATGCGGGCAAAGTCCATCTTGTCGGTCTGGAACAGCGGGTCGAGTTTTTCCGTGCTGGCCAGGGCCTTTTGTCCGCAGCCGGGGAACATGCCGTCGAGCAATGCGCCAGCGGTGGCGCGGGTACGCTGTTTGGGGCTGGACAAGGTGTACACCGTGGCGGTGTCCGGGCAACCCGCCGGGAGCAACCCGGCCTGACGATAGTGCCCGGCCTGCCAGGCGCCCATCAGGCTGGCTGCCAGATAGCCGTGGCCGGTGAGTTCGCCGTCACGCACCAGCCAGGTGGGCCACTGGCGCCGGGTGGCGTCCACCAGTTTTTGCGTGTCGGTCTGCGGGCGTACGCCGTGGCGGCTGACCTGCACGGCTTTTTCCAGTACGTAGTGGCCGTTGTCCTGGGCGTGGGCAATCTGGGGGGCGCTGATGCTCAGGGCCGCCGTCAGCAGCGGGCCGCTGAGGCGAAAAAGGGCCGAAAGAGAAACGTTCATTCACAGTCTCCTGGAGGGGGTTGCAGGGGGGCGCGCGATCAGAATTTGTATTTAAAGCCCACGCGATAGCGGGCCTGACGCTCGTCGGTGTCTTTGTCGACGTACACGTCGGCCACTTCAAAGTAAGGAATAAACCGGTGGGTCACTTTGTAGTCGATGACGAACTTGTTGCTGTAGTTACGCTTCTTGCCGTCAAACGCTATCTGGTTGCTGTAAATCTCTTTGCGCGCTATGCCGATGGACATCCGGTCGGTTCGGTACTTGCCGCCCAATGACCAGACGTTGTCCCTTTTGCTTTCCTTGCCGTCATCTTTATAGGTGGTGACCTTGTAGTAGTAACCGGGGATCACGGAAAAACTGTTGTTCAACTCGTAGGGGAACTTGAACGCCGGTTTATAGGACTTTTTATCCTTGCCCTGGGAGTAGGTGAACTTGGGTTTGAACTTCAGGCGCTTGGTGAGTTTGTGTGAATACTTGACCTTGCCTTTCAGGGAATCCTTGGTCATGTGTTCAAACGGTTGGCCGGGCTGACCGTTTTCCTTGACTGCGGGGCTGGCAACCATCTGGAAGGAGAACGCCAGGCCATTGTCCAGGGCCTGGGTGATCATCACCTTGTCGGTGTGGTCGCGATCCTTTTCGTTGTACTGATGCTGGTAATCCAGATCCAGTGCGTGGGACGCAGTGGGCATCAGCATGAGCGCGCCTTCCAGTGCGGTGAAGCACAGGGCGGCGATCAGACCGTTGTAGCGACCGGGTTTGCACACGTGTGCATTCTGCGGCGAAAAAAAAGATGTGTTCAGGGCTTCATTCAATGGATAGGTCATCTTGTTTGCTCGTTTATTGTTGTTGTTAGTTCCAAGACACGGCGGTATTGCTCTTGGGAAACACACAACTCCTTGCTGGCCAGTCGCCAACTATGCGGGATGAATGTTGCAGGTATATGTCACTTTTTGTTTCAGGATCAAGAGCGGTCTAAATCTTTGCCGGTTCAGCAAAGGCTGCTGTTTTACCCATAGGCGGTTGTGTGCGCTTTTGGATATACAGGGCAAACAGGGCGGTCATGAGCACCGAGATCAGCGAGGCACTGACCCAGAAGATCGACAGGGTCTGGAATTGATAGACCTTGCTGCCATTGCTCAACACCGTAGTGCCGTGCTCGATCAGTACGCCGGTAAGAATTTCACCTGCTGCAGCGCCGCCATAGCTGGCGATACCGATCATGCCCAGCGCAGCACCGGAAGCGCTTTTGGAGGCAATGTCAGTGGCCATCAGGCCGCCGAGGAAACACAGCAGAGCCCCCATCGACAGACCGAAGAACATCATGGCCGTAGCATCCAGCCAATAGTGGCCGGCCGGAACGAACAGGAATGCGGCCAGCGACGCGGTGTTCATCAAGCCGAAGATCATCGCCAGGGCATTGCGCTTGCCGTTGAAGAAACGGTCCGAAATCAGCCCGCTCAGGCCGGTACCGATAATCCCGAAAACCCCGGTAATGGAGATCAGTGTCGAGGCGCTGAGGGTGTTGTAGGCCTTGGCGTTTTCCAGGAAGAACACGCCCCAGGAAATCACTGCATAGCGCCCGATGTACATCAGGCAAGAGGCCAGGGCGAGCAGCCACAGGGCCGGGTTTTTCAGCAGTTCCAGCTGTTTGCCGAAGATGCTCGGCCCCGTCTTGTCATGGGGTTCAGGGGCTTGTACCGGGGGGAAGCCGCAACTTTGTGGCGAGTCGGCCATAAAAAAGTAAATCAGGGCCAGCCCCGCCAGGCCCATCAGGGTGGCTAGCCAGTAGCCGAACTGCCAGCCCCAGGTCACCACCACAGCGGCCACGGCCACGTAGGTCAAGGCTTCGCCCAGGCTGTGGGCAATCGACCAGAAGCCATAGAAGGTCCCGCGTTCCTTGTCGGTGTACCAGCGCGACAGCGAGACCACGCACGGCCCGACCCCCATGGATTGGGCCCAGCCATTGAGGCCCCAGATCAGGGTCAGAATGATGGTGTTGGTGGTCATGCCCATGCAGGCATTGACGATGGCGCTGAGCAGCAGGCCCAGCATCATGAAGCGGCGCACATTGGAGTGATCGGCCAGAAAGCCGTTGACCAGTTTGCCGATGGCATAGGCGAAGAACAGCGCCGAGCCGATGATGCCCAGTTGGGTGGGGCTCAGAATGTTGTTCGATACCAGTGCCGGCTTGACCACGTTGAACGAGAGGCGACACACGTAGAACAAGGCGTAGCTCAGTGACATGGATATAAAGGTCTGCCAGCGCAAAACCCTGAACCTTTGCATGTCCTGGCTGGGGATACCCTCGCGGGCAGGTGCAGCCTTGAAGGCATTGAGTAGAGATTTCATGGCGCAAGATTTCCTGTTTTTGTTTTTCTAGGGGCCTGCTTGTAAAACCTTTTCTGGATCTGTCCGGTACAGCCTGATTGATCTGACTTGCCGGGTTGAGCCTGCAGCCACAGCAGTCAGCTGTTCAGAGAAGGCCCGATCATACGGGCCAGTGCCGGGTACAGCTGAGGCGCGGCCACCAGTAGCGGGTTGCCTTCGATCAGGCCCCGGTCCTTTAAAAAGTCACTGCATTGACCGCCGGCTTCGCTGACCAGTACCAGACCGGCGAGGCAATCCCAGCTGTTGATATGGGTTTCGTAGTAACCGAGCAGGCGCCCGGCGGCGACGTAGGCGATCATTAATGCACCCGAACCATTACGAATGAACATTCCGCCTTCATCCAGCAGCTGTTTGATGAAGGGCAGAAAGTGTTCCTTGCCCCGTCGATGGGAGGTACCGACCCCGGTTACGCCCAGGGTCAGATCGACAGCCGGGTTGACCACGATGGGGGTCTGGTTGACGTAGGCGCCCAGGCCTTTGCAGGCATGGAACAGTTCGTCGTGGTTGGCGTCGGCCACGGCGCCCAGGCTGGGCACGCCATCCACCAGCAAGCCGATGGACACACACCAGGTGTGCAGGCCGTTGACGAAGCAGCTGGTGCCATCAATCGGGTCGACCACCCAGATGCAGCGTGCCTGCAAATCGCTGCCGCCGGTTTCTTCGCCGAGAAAGCCATCTTCGGGGAAGTGTTGGGCCAATTGCCCCTTGATGAAATCTTCCAGTTCGCGGTCGGCCATGCTGACCACGTCCTGGCCAACACCGTCCTTGTGCGCGACTTCCAGGGTTTCGCGCTGGCGATAGTATTCAAGCCCCAGCTGCGCCGCCTGTACGGCGATGCGCTGGGCTTGCAGATAGCGATGTTCGAGGGCCAGCGGCTGGTTTGGGTCGAGGTCCAGATGAGCAGTGAGGGTTGCCGGCATGCTTTTTTTCCTTGGATTGCACACGTGTGCAATCTGCTGTTTAAAAAAAGTGAATGGACCTTTTTGCCTTGGGGCGGGCAGGGGGCGATTCACTGTTGGGGCTAATACAACACGAAACAAAAATTCAATTCAACATAAAAATAAAACAATTATTCCACCGTGCTGCCGCGACGAACCAGAGACACCGCAATAGAGCCGTGCAGGCCACAGTGCTGAAAATTTTTGCGACGGGCGACAATTGCGGCTACCGCGCTTTTTGCCAGTTCACTGCTGTTCTGGCGCAGGGTGGTGAGGTTGTAGGCCAGGTGCGCAGCCTGGGGAATATCGTCGAAACCTATGACTTGCACGTCGTTCGGCACCGATAACTGCAACTTGTAACGCAGCCCGTCCAGCGCGCCCAAGGCCAGCATGTCGGTGGCACAGAACAGGGCGTCCGGTCGCTCGCGGCCGCTGAACAATTGTTGTACGGCGCCAAGTCCGCCGTCATAGCTGGGCGCTGCATCCAGAACCGCGACCGGGCTCAGGCCCGCTTCGGCGAGCCGGTCGCGAAAGCCTTCCCAGCGTTCGCGGCTACTGAAGTTGTTTTGCCCCTGGCCGATGAAGGCCAGGCGTCTGGCGCCACCGGCGAGCAGGGTGGCGGCTGCCAGGCGGCCGCCGCCGCGGTTGTCGCTGCCGATTACCTCGGCGCCTTCCAGTTCGTGTCCGCGGTTGATCATGGCCACCGGGATCTGGTGTTTCAGGTAATGCTGAACCACCGACAGCGGCGGTGATGCCGAGGTCAGAATCACCCCGGCAATCTGGTAGCTGAGCAGTTCGTGCAGAGACTGTTCGAGTTGCCGCGGGTCATCGGCGTTCATCAACAGTGGCATCAACCCCTGTTTGTTCAGCGCCTCGGTGATCGGACTGAGCAGGCTGGCCCGAAACGGGCTTTCAAAACCTGCGGTGACCACGCCGACGAAATTGCTGTAGCCCTTGTTCATGGTGCGGGCGATCAGATTGACCTGGTAACCCAGGGCCCGGGCCGCAGCCATGACCTTGTCGCGGGTAAGCGGCGACACGCTGGCGCCCGGGGTGAAGGTGCGTGAAACCGCTGAGCGGGAGACTCCGGCATGGCGCGCGACGTCGTGGGCGGTGATCAAGTGAGTGTCGTCTTTAGGCATGCCGGGCACTGCGAAGAAAAATAGAATCGCCACCCTAATGGCTTGTGTTGCCGTTGCATAGGTATCGGCGTTTTTTCGCGCTATCACGCTCTACGTCGTCGCTGCCAAGGAACAAAGACTGCGAGGGCAGATTCAGCGAGCTGAACATCTGAAGGCCTGGGGCCCTTATCGCAGCCCTCGTTCCTCGGCAGCGACTACGAGGGTATTCCAGGAATTGTTCGGCGACTGCTTGAAATCCCGAACGGGTGGTGCGTATTTTGTACGGATTGCCGTTCGCGGCCCGTACCACAACAAGGAAAGTGTCATGACGACCGATGACCAGCGCTCTCTCGCACAGCGATTGACCGGCATTGACGAGATTGAATGTGTGACTGCCGATTTGAACGGCGTTCCCCGGGGCAAGGTAATGACTGCAGCGGGGTTCCTCGAAGGGCGGCGTTTGCAAATGGCCCGGGGGGTGTTGCTGCAATGCATCATGGGCGGTTATCCCGAGGCGCGCTTTTACGGCAGCGATGATGGCGATCTGGCACTGGTGCCTGACCCGGCCCACATCTATCCCTTGCCCTGGAGCCAGCAACCCCGGGCGCTGGCCATTTGCGACGCGGATGAATTCAGCGGTGAAAGCTCGCGTTTGTCGACCCGTGGCCAGTTGAAGGCGGTCATCGCCCGTTATGCCGCTCGCGGCCTGGCGCCGGTGGTGGCGACAGAACTTGAGTTCTTTGTGTTCGCGCCCAACCCCGATCCGACCCAGCCGTTCCGTCCGCCGGTGGGCCTGGACGGTCGTCGCGAAGACGGTTTTTCGGCGTTCAGCATCAGTTCCAATAACGGTCTGCGGCCGTTCTTCAATGAAGTCTATGAGTGCATGGCGGCACTGGGCTTGCCCCGTGACACCTTCATGCACGAAATGGGCGTCAGCCAGTTCGAGATCAACCTGCTGCATGGCGATCCGCTGCTGCTGGCCGACCAGACCTTTTTGTTCAAGCACCTGCTTAAAGAAGTCGCACTCAAACATGGCCTGACCGTGGTGTGCATGGCCAAGCCCCTGGCGCACACGGCCGGCAGCTCGATGCATATTCACCAAAGTGTGGTGGAACTGGGCAGCGGACGTAATGTGTTCAGCGATGAGGCGGGGCAGCCGACCGCGACCTTCCGTCATTTTATCGGCGGACAACAGGCGGGCATGGCCGACTTTACGGCGCTGTTTGCGCCGAACGTCAACTCCTATCAGCGCCTGTGCCACCCTTATGCATCGCCGAACAATGCCTGCTGGTCCCATGACAACCGTGCCGCAGGGTTGCGGATTCCGGCCAGTTCACCGGTCGCCCGGCGGGTCGAAAACCGCTTGCCGGGGGCAGACGCCAACCCCTATCTGGCGATTGCCGCGAGCCTTGCGGCGGGCCTGTACGGGATTGAAAACGAGCTGGAGCCGACGGCTGCGATCCAGGGTGAATTCGAAGTGCCGGATTCTTTGTCCCTGCCATGTACCTTGCATGCCGCCCTTGAGCGTCTCAAACGCAGTCACTTGGCGATTGAACTGTTCGGTAAGGAGTTCATCGAAGGTTACATTGCGTCCAAGACCCTGGAACTCACCAGCTTCTATGATGAAATCACCCCCTGGGAGCGTCGTGTATTGGCGGCTCAGGCTTAATCGTTCAAGCGCCTGCCACTTGGCATGAGCGTTTGACACTGTGGCCGCCGGCTATCGAAGGATTGCCGGCGGCCCGCACACGGAGCTGCACGGAACGCCATGCACCAAATCTGGAAGTCTTTTCGCGCCCTGTATTTTGCTTCGCTGATGATGTTGATCGGCTCGGGGCTTTTGAGCACCTATCTTGCCCTGCGCCTGGCTGCCGACGATGTCGACGGCTTGTGGATCGGCGCATTGATGGCGGCCAACTATTTTGGTCTGGTGCTGGGCGGCAAGATCGGTCACCGGCTGATTGCCCGTGTCGGTCATATCCGGGCCTATGCCACCTGCGCCGGTATCGTCGGGGCAGCAGTACTGTGCCACGGCCTGACGGACTGGTTGCCGATATGGTTGCTGCTGCGGGTGATCGTCGGTCTGGGCATGATGTGCCAGTACATGGTCATCGAAAGCTGGCTCAACGAGCAGGCTGATGCCAAGCAGCGTGGGGTGGTGTTCAGTCTGTACATGATCGCTTCCTACCTGGGTCTGGTACTCGGCCAGCTGGTACTGGTGATTCATCCGGCCCTGGGCCCTGAATTGCTGATGCTGGTGGCGTTGTGTTTTGCCCTGTGCCTGGTGCCCGTGGCCATGACCCGGCGGATTCACCCGGCGCCGCTGCACCCGGCACCGATGGACCCGAAATTTTTTATGAAACGGGTACCGCAGTCATTGATTGCGGTACTGGGCGCCGGCTCGCTGGTCGGCTCCTTTTACGGCCTGGCGCCGCTGTATGCGTCGCAGCAAGGGCTGTCCACCGAACTGGTCGGCCTGTATATGGGCTGCTGCATTTTCGCCGGCCTGCTGGTGCAGTGGCCGCTGGGCTGGCTGTCGGACCGTTATGACCGGCCTTTGCTGATCCGGATCTTTGCCTTGATCCTGGCGGTGGTTTCATTGCCGCTGGCAATCCTGCCTTCAGTGCCGCTGCAAGTGTTGTTTGCAGCAGGTTGCCTGAGTGCGCTGGTGCAGTTCTGTATTTACCCGCTGGCTGTGGCGTTTGCCAACGACCACATTGAAGGCGAGCGCCGGGTTTCGCTGACCGCCATGCTGCTGGTGACCTACGGCATTGGCGCGAGCATCGGCCCTCTGGTGACCGGGGTGCTGATGAAACTGTTTGGCAGCCATATGCTCTACGCGTTTTTCAGCGTTGCGGGGTTACTGCTGGTTTGGCGCATACGGCCGAATGCGGTCACCAACCTGCACCAGGTCGACGATGCGCCTCTGCATCACGTTGCCATGCCTGACAGCATGTCCAGCTCACCGCTGGTGGCAGCGCTTGACCCGCGGGTGGATGAGCAGGTGGTGCAGGATCAGATGGTGGACAACATCGCACCGGAGCCTGAACCTGATCCTGAAACCGGGCATTCAGAACCTGAAACCAGGCCTGAGCCCTGAAGGCAGGAGCAAACTGACTGTAGGAGCGAGCTGACTGTAGGAGCGAGCTTGCTCGCGAGCTTTTGATCTCTCTTTGAAGAGCTCGCGAGCAAGCTCGCTCCTACAGGTTTATTTCTTTTTTACAGGCTTATCAGTAGTCGTCTTTATCGAACTGGCGCGCTTCGCGCTGCAGTTGATAGACAAAACGCTCGACCTGACGCTGCACAGCCCCGCTGATGTTATGAAACCGCAGGCCGGCAAAGGTGACGTTGAGGCGCTCTTCAAAATGCAGGTAGCGCAACTCCACGGCCGTGGTCATGGCGCCGAAGGGCAGGGCGGCACTGAAGCGCTCATACACCTGGCCCAGCTGCATGCTCTCGCCGATATTGCCTTCGAAGCGCAATTTGCAGCCCGTGGCCGATACATCAAGCAGCTTGCCCTTGAGCGGCGCCTTGAGCTTTTCGCCCGCCACTTCGACATTCACCAGATTGGCCAGTTTGAGCGCCGCGCGAAATGCGTTGCGCCGCTGGTGGTACAGCACTTCGCCCGGCAGGGCGGTGCGGTAGCAGCGGTGGTCATGGGCGTCGTCAATGGTCAGGCGGCTGGTGCATTCCCAGGCGATGCGTACGCCTTCATGGAAACCTTCAACCCGAAACGGTACGCCGTCCTGAAGAAAACGCTCGCCGTCACGGGGGATCATTTCGTCCAGGGCCATGGAGTTGCCCTCACGATCCACTTCGACCACATAGCTCTGGAAGCGCTGGCTGCGGTCCTGGAACGTAATAATCAGCGGGTCATGGCTCTCTTGCAGCATGCGCAGGCTGGAGGCCACTTCCAAAGGTGTGGAAAGCACCTTGGGTGGCTGCGGAGCATCTTGGGAATCGAACACGGTTCAGCGGTCTCCGGACAATAAACAGCAACACGCAGGGGGTGGCATTTTGCCATTGTGTTGCGTGTCTAGATAGCGTGACCGTGCAGGTTCAGGCCTGGCTGTAAGCGCGGGGTTTATCCAGCATTGAGGTCGAGCCGCGGGCGTCATACAGCGAAGGCGCTTCGCCGCCGTGCAGGATGCGCAACTGATTGGCGGTGATCGCCTGTTGCGTCTGGATCGATTGGCCGTTTAGCAGGTTGGCTGCCTGGCACCGGGCCAGCAACTGGTTCAGCAGATCGCTCTGTGTCAGCAATTGCTCGCCCACGCTGGAGTGGCTGGCAAGGCTTTCGAGGCCGCGGCGGTTGGTGGTCAAGCCCAGGCTTGCCAGTATCTCGCTGCGTCGGCGGCCATGCTGTTCAAGCAGGATGATCAACGACTGTTTACGCGCCAGAATATTTTCCAGCACCCGCATGTCGCGGCTTTTGAGGGCAATGGACTCGTCCTGCAACAGGCCGAGCAGTTGCTCGGCCGGTGCCAGATCGTCATTGATCAGTTGCAGCAAATTTTCATCGTGGATGTTGTGCATGTCGGGCTCATGGGTGTTAAGCGTCCAAAAGCCTGGCACTGGCCGTGGGCCTAGCGCTCAGCTTCTATATTCAGCAGTTTGCCGGCAACCCGATTGCTGTCGACTTTATAACTGCCATCGGCAATGGCTTGCTTCAATTCGGCAACCCGATTTTTATCGACCACCGGTTGGTCACGCAACGAGTCACTGATTTTCTGCAACTGTTGAGCTTCTTGACTGAGGTGCACAGATTCACCGCTTGGGGCGCTGACACTGGTTTGTTCAGGTTTTTTTGCAGGGGCCGCTTGCGTGGCGCTACCCGCTTCCTGGTTGGCATTGCTGCGGGTACTGCCGTTTAAGGGCGGGGCACTGTTGAGACGGCTAAAGTCGATGACCATGACGAAAAACCTCTGGGTATTTGGACGCTTGCCATGTTTTCGGCCAAATCCGGGAAAACTTTAGGCGCGATTAATCATGGCTGACTGCTTGTCGGTACTGACCTGCGTCAAGGCACAGTGTAGGAAAGTCGCGAAACTGATGCCAACTTTCCTAGAGTGCTACTTCAACCTGGCCCGGTGCGGTAATCCGTGCGCGGATGACGCGCTTGGAGTTCAGGTTTTTAACCCGGATCTGTTCGCTGAGGCCACCATCAGACAGGGCCTCGCCGGGCATCTTGACACTTAATGTGCCGCTACGTGCGCTGATCACCACGTGATCGCCTTTACGCACGGCCGCAGCCTGTTCCAGATGGGTGAGGGTCAGCACCTGATCAGTGACCATGGGCCGCAGCAGCTTTTGCCCCACTGCCAGCTCGGTCGCGGTCAGGTAGCCCTGTTTGATCAGGCTGATATCGCGCTCGCGCAGGGTGACATCGGCGTAGTCGATGACCATGCCGCGCTGCAGGGGGTGGGTCACGGTGACGACATCGCGGAACAGTTTGACCTGTGCCGGAACAAAGATGGTCCAGGGTGAGTGCCCTTCACAGCGTACGCGCACAATGACGCGGCCCATGGGTTGGGCCGGGCTCTCGAGGCTGGCTGTCAATTCCTTGTCACACCAGGCCAGGCGCAGCCGGGGGTCGAGGTTGTTGACCTGGATTTGATAGCGGCCCTCGATCTGACCAGTGGCAAGGTAGTCTTCGACGGTAAATTCAAGAAAGCCCTGGGTCACGCCGATAAGCTGATCAGGCGATGTGAATTCATCGGCGTGGGACGGCATGCCGATAACCGTCAGGCACAAGGCCGCAAGCAGGCTGAAACAGCAGCGCGGCACGTGGCAGGATTTTGTCGTTTTAGCGTTCATGGCAGATAAATAGCAAAGCCCGTGCCGTTTGCCGGGCAATGTGTGTCGTAACTTAAAGTTTTAACAGGAGCTGAGTATGGCCGGGGTGATGGATGCGGTTAACCAGCGCACTCAACTGGTAGGGCAAAACCGCCTTGAACTGTTGTTGTTTCGTCTGGACGGGCCACAGCTGTACGGGATCAACGTGTTCAAAGTCAGGGAAGTGCTGCAATGCCCCAAGCTGACAATGATCCCCAAATCCCATCCAGTGGTATGTGGAGTGGCGAATATTCGCGGGGCGACCATCCCGATTCTCGATCTGGCAATGGCCACCGGGTCGGGTCCCCTGCAAGATCAAAGCAGCCCGTTTGTCATCATCACCGAGTACAACACCAAGACTCAGGGCTTTTTGGTTCGTTCGGTCGAGCGTATCGTCAACATGAACTGGGAAGACATTCATCCGCCACCCAAGGGTGCCGGTCGCGACCATTACTTGACGGCTGTGACGCGACTGGACGAGCAACTGGTGGAAATCATCGATGTGGAAAAGGTTCTGGCTGAAGTTTCGCCTTCGCCGGAAACCATTTCCCAGGGGGTGATAGATGTCGAAACCCAAGCCAGAGCGCTGTCTTTGCGGGTGCTGACGGTCGATGATTCGTCGGTGGCGCGTAAACAGGTTGCCCGTTGCCTGCAAACGGTCGGGGTCGAGGTGATATCGCTGAACGACGGCCGTCAGGCGCTGGACTACCTGCGCAACATGGCGGGTGAGGGCAAGGACCCGGCCGAAGAGCTTCTGATGATGATTTCGGATATCGAGATGCCGGAAATGGACGGCTATACCCTGACCGCCGAGATTCGTAACGATCCACGCATGAAAAATTTGCACATCATTCTGCATACTTCATTGTCCGGTGTATTTAATCAGGCGATGGTCAAGAAAGTCGGTGCCGATGACTTCCTGGCCAAGTTTCGCCCCGATGACCTGGCATCCCGGGTAGTAGACCGGATCAAAGCAGCAGACCATAGCCAGGGTTCATCCCTGGCGGTCAAAACGATTTAAGAGGCGCGATCATTTGTCGACGGCTAATTTGGATTTTCAACAGTTCCGGGTTTTCCTGGAAAAAGCCTGTGGCATTTTGCTGGGTGAGAACAAGCAGTACCTGGTCTCCAGTCGTCTCAACAAGCTGATGGAGCAGCAAGGGATCAAGTCCCTGGGCGAGCTGATTCAGCGCATTCAGAGCCAGCCCCGCAGCGGGTTGCGCGAGCAGGTGGTCGATGCCATGACCACCAACGAAACCCTGTGGTTTCGCGATACCTACCCCTATGAAGTACTGAAGAACAAAGTCCTGCCCGAGCAGATCAAGGCCAGTCCCGGTCAGCGTCTGCGTATCTGGTCGGCGGCGTGCTCTTCGGGGCAGGAACCCTACTCGCTGTCGATGGCGATTGACGAGTTTGAGCGCAGCAATCCGGGACAGTTGAAAGCCGGGGTGCAAATTGTGGCCACCGACCTCTCCAGCTTGATGCTCAATACCTGCAGAACCGGCGAATACGACAACCTGGCGATTGGTCGCGGTCTGTCGCAAGAGCGCTTGCAGCGCTATTTCGACCCCAAAGGGCCCGGGCGCTGGGTGCTCAAAGCGGCAATCAAGAGCCGGGTCGAGTTCCGCTCCTTCAACCTGCTGGACAGCTACGCCGGGTTTGGCAAGTTCGACATCGTGTTTTGTCGCAACGTGCTGATCTATTTTTCGGCTGAAGTGAAGAGAGACATCTTGCTGCGCATTCACAGCACCTTGAAGCCGGGCGGCTACCTGTTTTTGGGGGCCTCCGAAGCGCTTAATGGCTTGCCGGATCATTACCAGATGGTGCAATGCAGCCCGGGGATCATTTACCAGGCCAAGTAAGCAAAACGGGAGCCCTTGTACGGCTCCTTTTTTATGCCTGCCAATCTTTCCCTGCAGGAGCAGGGAGGGGGCGGCAGAAAAACGGCAGTCAGCGGTCAGGCATTGCCGCTTTTATGACATTGCCGCGCCCCATCTCCCTGCAAAGCCCTGAAATATGGGCCTTAGGTAATTGGCACGGGGTTTGCTCAGTTCATGTCATATAAAGCCTGAATTGCGTTCAGGTCAGCCCACAAAGGTTTCCCGACATGAGCATCAGCTTCGATAAAGCGCTCGGTATCCACGAACAGGCCCTGGGCTTCCGCGCACAGCGGGCCGAAGTGCTGGCGAACAATATCGCCAATGCCGATACCCCGAACTACAAGGCTCGGGACCTGGATTTTGCCTCCGTGCTCGCCGCACAAAGTGACAAAAACCAGAACGGCACGTTTGCGTTGAACAAGACCAACGGCCGGCACATCGAAGCCCAGGGCCTGAGCAGTGGCGACGAGTCCCTGCAGTACCGGGTGCCGATGCAACCGTCGATTGACCAGAACACGGTGGATGCACAGCTGGAACAGTCGAACTACGCAGAGAATGCGGTCAACTTTCAGGCCAGCTTCACTTTGCTCAACAGCAAATTCAAAGGGCTGATGTCAGCCCTGCGCGGGGAGTAATTCATGTCTCTAGCCAGTGTTTTCAATATCGCCGGTAGTGGCATGAGCGCGCAGACCACGCGCCTGAACACCGTCGCCAGTAACATCGCCAACGCCGATACCGTGTCGTCGAGCATCGACCAGACTTATCGCGCGCGGCACCCGGTGTTTGCCACCATGTTTCAGGGCGCGCAAAACGGCACCGACGGTTCACTGTTCCAGAACCAGGACGGTGCCGGCAAAGGCGTGCAGGTGCTGGGTGTGGTCGAGGACCAGAGCGAGCTCCAGGCCCGTTACGAGCCCAGCCATCCTTCTGCCGACGCCAAGGGCTACGTGTACTACCCCAACGTCAATGTGGTTGAAGAAATGGCTGACATGATTTCTGCCAGCCGTTCGTTCCAGACCAACGCGGAAATGATGAACACCGCCAAAACCATGATGCAGAAGGTCCTGACCCTCGGTCAGTGATAAGGGACGACGCAAATGAGTGTGACCGATTCCACCAGCGGCCCGACCCTTAATCAGGTACTCGCCAACTCGGCCCGGACCACGACCACCGACACCAGCCTGGGCGGGGCGTCCAAGGCCGTTGCCGGCAGTAGCTCCCTGGGCAAGGATGCATTCCTGCAATTGCTGGTCACCCAGCTGAAAAACCAGAACCCGCTGGACCCGCAGGACAACACGGCGTTCGTTGCCCAGCTGGCGCAGTTCAGCAGCCTGGAGGGCATCACCACTCTGAACGATTCGGTGAATTCCATCACGGGTGGCCTGCAGTCGTCGCAAGCCTTGCAGGCGTCGTCGCTGGTGGGCCGTTCGGTGATAGTGCAAACCGGCGAAGCCTATGTCGACCCCGCCAGCGGCAAGCCGTTTAACGGCACCGTGGTGGTCAAGGATGCCGATTCCAAACCCACCATCACTATTACCGATGCTGACGGTGAGGTGGTCAGGACCATCGACATGGGCACCCAGAAAGCCGGCAATGTCGACTTCACCTGGGACGGCAAGGATGACGACGGCCTGTTGCTGGACAAGGGTAACTACACCTTTACCGCATCCAGTAAAACCGACACGACCACTACCGCGCTCACCACCTACCTGCCAGCCACGGTCAACAGCGTGACCCTGAGCAAGACCGGCGGTGAAATCATGCTCAACCTCGCAGGCCTGGGCAGCATTGGCATATCCAAAGTCCAGACCATTGGCCTCTAAGCCGACCCAAGGAGAGACACATGTCATTCAATATCGGCCTTAGCGGCCTGTATGCGGCCAACAAGCAACTTGACGTTACCGGCAACAACATCGCCAACGTCGCCACCACCGGCTTCAAGGCGTCCCGTGCCGAGTTCGCCGATATCTACTCGGCCAGCAAGCTGGGGATCGGCAGCAAGACGGTCGGCAGCGGCGTCAACCTGGCGGCGGTCTCGCAAAACTTTGGCCAGGGGGCGATCAATAACACCGGCAACCTGCTGGACATGGGCATCTCCGGCAGCGGCTTCTTCGTGCTCAGTGACAATGGCTCCCTGAGCTACACCCGCGCCGGGACCTTCAAGTCCGACAAGGACGGTTACGTGACCAGCACAGACGGCACGTCGCGCTTGCAGGGCTATGGCGTGGATGCCAACGGCAATATCGTCAACGGCACCTTGACCGACCTGCGTATCGATACTTCCAACCTGGCGCCCAAGCCGACCGGCTCGGTGGAGTCCACGATCAACCTGAACTCCAATGCCGACACTATTGATCAGGTCGTGAACAAGTTCGACCCGGGCGAGACCGCCAGCTACAGCAAAAAATTCAACACCACCGTCTACGATACCCAGGGCAACCCGCACCCGATGGATCAGTACATGGTGAAGACCGGTTCCAACACCTGGAAGACCTACACCCTGATCGACGGCCGCAACCCTGATGGCAGCCCGGTCAGCGGCGCCGGCGCCAAAGATCCGGTGGCCTCGACCATGAGTTTCGATTCGACCGGTGCCCTGGTCAGCGTCACGACGCCGAACCCGGTTGCCGGAGGCCCGGACATCATCAGCAGCACTTTGACTGTCGCGGACTGGATGCCTGGCGCAACCGTCAATGGTGCATGGGTGTCCAACGGCGCCAAGGCCAAAGATGACGGCTTTGGCATCAACATGGCCAGTACCACCCAGTACAACACCGACACCTCGCGCAACCCGCCAACCCAGGACGGCTACGCTACCGGCCAGATCAACAACCTGACCATCGATGGTTCGGGTGTGATGTTCGCCAACTTCAGCAACAACCAGAGCCGTGCCATTGGCCAGATCTCGCTGGCCAGCTTCACCAACGAACAAGGCCTGCAGCCGGCGGGCGGTACTGCCTGGAAAGAGACTTTCGCTTCGGGCCTGGCCGGCTACGATGCGCCGAAGGTCGGCAGCCTGGGCGCGATCCAGTCCAACTCGCTGGAAGACTCCAACGTCAACCTGACCAGTGAACTGGTGGACCTGATCAAGGCGCAGAGCAACTACCAGGCCAACGCCAAGACCATCTCGACCCAAAGCACCATCATGCAGACCATTATCCAGATGACCTGATAGCGGGCAGCACGACAAAAAGCCCCGGCACGCCAATGCCGGGGCTTTTTGTTGTTGAAGCTGGGGGCTTGCTACTGATTGTGAGAGCCAGCCTGCTGGCGATTGCAGCGGTGCGGTGTTGCAGCTCTACCGCGTCGTTTGTATCGCTGGCTTCAGGGTCTGTTGAATTCAACCCGTTCCGGTACCCGGGTCATCAGCACCTTGCCGGCACGGATCGAGACCCGGGCCTTGGCCTGGCGGCGTACTGCTTCGTAATCACTGTCAGCGTCCAGTATCACCAGGTTCGCCGGCCGGCCGACGGCGATGCCATAACCCTCGCCAAGGTTGAGGGTGCGGGCACTGTTGTCGGTGACCAGGTCCAGGCAACGTGCCAGGTCTTCGAAGCCCATCATGTGGCAGATGTGCAAACCCGCATCCAGCACCCGCAGAATGTTGCCGTTACCCAGCGGATACCAGGGGTCCTTGATCGAGTCCTGGCCCAGGCACACATTCATCCCGGCGCGGTCCAGTTCGGCCACGCGGGTCACGCCGCGGCGTTTTGGAAAGCTGTCAAAGCGCCCTTGCAAGTGAATGCTTTCGGTCGGGCACGAAACGAAATTGATCCCCGAAGCCTTGAGCAGGCGAAACAGTTTCGAGCAATAGGCATTGTCGTAGGAACCCATGGCCGTGGTATGGCTGGCGGTTACCCGGCTGCCCATACCGCGGACCCGGGCCTCTTCGGCCAGCACTTCAAGAAAGCGCGAGTGCGGGTCGTCGGTTTCGTCGCAGTGCACGTCCACCAGGCAACCGCTGCGCTCAGCCAGGTCCATCAGAAACTTGATCGAGCTGACGCCTTGCTCGCGGGTGTTTTCAAAGTGCGGAATGCCGCCGACCACATCGGCGCCCATCTCCACTGCACGGATCATCAACTCACGGCCGCCGGCGTAGGACTCGATTCCTTCCTGGGGGAAGGCGACGATTTGCAGGTCGATCAGCCCCCGGGCTTCTTCACGGACCTCGATCATCGCCTTGAGGGCAGCCAGCGTCGGGTCGGTGACGTCGACATGGGTACGCACATGCTGAATGCCATGCTCGGCCAGCATGCGGATGGTGGTGTGGGCGCGCTGTTTGGTGTCTTCATGGGTGATGGTTTCCTTGCGCTGCGCCCAGCGTTCGATGCCTTCGAACAGCGTGCCGCTCAGGTTCCACTCGGGCTGGCCCGCCGTGAGGGCGGCATCCAGGTGGATATGCGGTTCCACCAGGGGCGCGATCAGCAATTGGCCTTGAGCGTCGATATCGCCCGCCTGCGCCATCACACTGGCGCACTGCAGGGTTATGGCGCTAATGCGCTCGCCCTCGCAGCTGACCGTATACAGGCCTGGAGTTTTACGTAGCGTGGCATTGATGATGTTCATGCTTGGTCCTGTCGTTGGGCTTCGGTCATGCGCCACACGAGGAGGGCAACCGAAGCATTCATTCTGAAAAGTGGGTCATCGAGCGATTGTCCGCTGTGTTGCTCGATGCGTTGTATCCGTTGGTTGATGGTGTTTCGGTGAATGTTCAAACGCCGGGCCGCCTGCAGGGCATTGCCGTTTTCCTGGAGCAGGGCGTCCAGGGTTTCCAGCAGGCTGTGGGGTTGCTTGCGCCGGGGCTCGATCATGGAACCCAGGGTCTGCTGCACGAATGCCTCGATCACCGAGCGTTCGCCAATGGCCTGCAACAGGCGCAGCACCCCCAGCTCACTGAAATCACAGAAACCGCTGGCCGGGCGCAGATTTTCTGCAACATCCAGGGCCTGGCGCGCTTCGTTCAGCGCCTGATGGTAGTGGCCGCAATCCTCTGCCTTGCTCGCCACCCCCATGAACAGCGCCATGTCACCGATCATGGCATGCAAGTCGCGATACAGGCAGCCCAGTTCGGCGCGAATGGTTTCGCCCTCGTTCAGCAGCAGAATGAACAGATCCCCCTGGACGATGACCGGCAGCGCGCGGGGCAGGGCACGGGCCCAGATATCCAGATGATCCTGTACGGCCTGTCGCGTTTGTTGCAATAACCGTTCTGCGGCATCCGGGGCATGGTTGTCGAACAGCACGCTGACCGCCGACAGCCGCATTGCCACCAGGCGTCGCGGGCCGTCCAGAGGCAGTTTCAAGTGCGCCGCACGCTGGCGGGCAGTGGCCAGGCTCGGATAATCGCCGCTGAGCAACTGCGCCAGAATGTCGTGGCGTGAACGCTTGGTCTGGCCCATTTGTACCAGCGCCGTGCCGATCAGGTGCGTGACAATAACCATCTTCAGCAAGTACGGCTGTTCGATCAGCACCAGACCGTATTCCTCGCACAGTGCTATGACCGAGTCCGGAATACGCTGAATAAAGGCATCTCCGGTCAGGATCACCAGCCCGGCAATGCCGCTGGCATCGCCTTCGTGCACCAGACGCAGCAAGTTGGCCTCGTCCCGGGGATGGTTGATGCCGGTGACGAACACCAGTTCGCCGCCCATGACCCATTGCCTCAGGCCTTCGTTCTCGGCCACGTAGGGCCAGCGCACGTTGCGTTGCAGGTTGCAGGCACCGGCGCGCAGGGTCATTTCTTCCAGGCCGGCCAGCCCCAGAATTTCTGCAACCGTGAGGCTCAAATGTCCTCCTGCACGACGGGCAGCACGGCACGCCGGCGGCTGATTTCCAGCAGCAGGATGTAGCACGCGGCGGATGCGGCAATTCCAACCAGTGGCGCAATCCACGGTGAGCAGTAGGCCAGCAGTGCGCCGAAGGCGTATGCGGTCAGGCCCGGGACGTTGTAGCGCGGCAGTTTCACACTGGCCAGCGTCGGGTATTTGCCGTGATGGCGATACCAGAAGTCGGCCATGATCACGCCTCCGATGGGCGGGATGATCGAGCCCAGCAGCACCAGAAACGGGATCAGCATTTCATACATGCCGCCAATGGCCAGCACCACGCCGACGGCAGCGGCGATCAGGGTCATGGTGCGGCGCCGCTCGCTGCGCACCAGATGGCAGGCTGCCGCCGACACGTTGTAGATGGTCGGGCCCTGAATCGTCCACAGGTTCAGGCACAGCATGACTACCGCGGCGAACGACAGGCCCTGGAGCATCATCACGCTGACGATGTCGGCCTGTTGATAGACCATGGCGCACCATGCGCCGGCCACTATCATCAGGCCATTGCCCAGCAGAAAACTGACCACGCTGGCGATGACGGCAATCCGCCCGGTGCGCGATAGCCGGGTCCAGTTGGTGGCTTGGGTCGCGCCGCTGGCGAACGTGCCGAAGACCATGGTGATGGCGGCCGAGAAGGTCATTGCTTCGTGGGGGATTACCGCTGCCAGGCCCTTGAAGCCGCCGACATGGCGGGTGGCGATGTACATGGACACGATCAACAGGACAAACATCAGCGGCACCGAGACCCGCGACAGCACGTCCAGCCCTCTGTAGCCGATAATCGCGGTGATACTGAAACCCAGCCCGAAAAACACCATCAGCGGCCAGGTGAAGCCTTCAGCCAGGCCGAGCATTTTCACCAGTACGATGGCCACGGTGGCCGTGCCCCAGGCGAACCAGCCCAGCTCGGCAAAACCCAGCAGAAAGTCCGAGAGACGGCTGCCGGCCTCGCCAAAGCAAAAACGCCCCATCAATACCGTATTCAGGCCGCTGCGGGCGGCAATCAGCGCCAGTGCGGCGGCATACAGGGCCAGCAGGCTGTTACCGATGGCCGCAATCCACAGCATGTCGACGAAGTTGAACGCCATGCCCAGTTTGCCGCCGGCGAACATGGTGCCGGTAAAGAACGTGAAGCTGAACAACACCATGGAAATCGATAGCAGCCCCTTGCGTGCAGAACGCGGGGCTTCGCTTAAAGGAAATTCGCCGGGTGCACTCATGTTGTATTTCTCCGCCTCGAATGGGTAGGGCCGTGGTCAGTGGCACCCTGGGGCTAGAGCAATAAGCGGGCCTGTTTCGGGCCAGATGTCAAAACAGAAAAAAGCGGGCAGAGGGCATAGAGATCGGTGTTCAGGTTGAACATATTTGAAGGGGATTGGCGGGCAGAGGTGTGCAGAGTGATTCATTTTGTAGCGCTGATGCACCGTTGTGGGTGCTTATGGCCAATCGCCGGCTCCGACAACGGGCTGGTGACCTCCTTGTGGGAGCCGGCTTGCCAGCGCTGGACGCGGGTGTGTTGCCCATAAAAAAAAACCCCCGTTAAACCCAACTGTTACCAGGGTTTAACGGGGGTTTCGGTCAGGCGGTCAAGCCGTCTGACGGCTCAGCTTATTGGCAAGCTTCGCAATCCGGCTCGTCAATGGCGCAAGCCTTTGGCACCGGTGCAGGACCGGCAGGCGCGGCAACCACGTCTTCGCTGTTGTTGCCGTTGGACACCGCGTTGAGCTTGCCGGTGTTGACGGTGGACTTCTCGGTGCTGGTCGCGGCCAGGGCACGGAGGTAGTAAGTGGTTTTCAGACCACGGTACCAGGCCATGCGGTAGGTCACGTCCAGCTTCTTGCCCGAAGCGCCGGCGATGTACAGGTTGAGCGACTGAGCCTGGTCGATCCACTTCTGACGACGGCTGGCGGCGTCAACGATCCACTTGGTGTCGACTTCGAACGCAGTGGCATACAGCTCTTTAAGCTCTTGCGGGATGCGTTCGATCTGCTGCACGGAACCGTCGTAGTACTTCAGGTCGTTGATCATGACCGAGTCCCACAGGTCGCGGGCCTTGAGGTCGCGAACCAGGTACGGGTTGATCACGGTGAATTCGCCCGAGAGGTTCGATTTCACGTACAGGTTCTGGTAAGTCGGTTCGATCGACTGCGATACGCCAGTGATGTTGGCGATGGTGGCGGTCGGTGCGATGGCCATGATGTTGGAGTTACGGATGCCTCTCTGAACACGGGCGCGAACCGGTGCCCAATCCAGGGATTCGTTCAGGTCAACGTCGATGTACTTCTGGCCGCGCTGTTCGATCAGGATCTGTTGCGAGTCCAGTGGCAGTACGCCTTTGGACCACAGCGAACCCTGGAACGTCTCGTAAGCGCCACGCTCGTCTGCCAGGTCGCAGGACGCCTGGATCGCGTAGTAGCTGACCGCTTCCATCGACTTGTCGGCAAATTCCACGGCCGCTTGCGAGGCGTATGGAATGTGCTGCAGGTACAGCGCGTCCTGGAAGCCCATGATCCCCAGGCCGACCGGACGGTGCTTGAAGTTCGAGTTGCGGGCTTGTGGCACCGAGTAGTAGTTGATGTCGATTACGTTATCGAGCATGCGTACGGCTACATCGATGGTGCGCTTGAGCTTGTCGGTATCGAGCTTGCCGTCCTTGATGTGGTTCGGCAGGTTGATCGAGCCCAGGTTGCAGACCGCGATTTCGTCCTTGTTGGTGTTCAGGGTGATCTCGGTGCACAGGTTCGAGCTGTGGACCACGCCCACGTGCTGCTGCGGGCTGCGCAGGTTGCACGGGTCTTTGAAGGTCAGCCACGGGTGGCCGGTTTCAAACAGCATGGACAGCATCTTGCGCCACAGGTCTTTGGCCTGAATGGTCTTGAACAGCTTGATCTTGCCCGGGTACTGGGACAGGGCTTCGTAGTACTCGTAACGCTCTTCGAAGGCCTTGCCGGTCAGGTCGTGCAGGTCCGGTACTTCGGATGGCGAGAACAGGGTCCACGGGCCGTCATCGAAGACGCGCTTCATGAACAGGTCAGGGATCCAGTTGGCGGTGTTCATGTCGTGGGTACGACGACGGTCATCACCGGTGTTCTTGCGCAGCTCGATGAACTCTTCGATGTCCATGTGCCAGGTTTCCAGGTAGGCACAGACAGCGCCTTTGCGCTTGCCACCCTGGTTAACGGCTACGGCGGTATCGTTCACTACTTTGAGGAACGGGACCACGCCCTGGGATTTGCCGTTGGTGCCCTTGATCCATGAACCCAGTGCACGTACCGGAGTCCAGTCGTTGCCCAGGCCACCGGCGAATTTGGACAGCATGGCGTTGTCGTGGATCGCGTGGTAGATGCCCGACAGGTCGTCCGGAACTGTGGTCAGGTAGCAGCTGGACAGCTGTGGACGCTGGGTGCCGGCGTTGAACAGGGTCGGAGTCGAAGCCATGTAGTCGAAGGACGACAACAGGTTGTAGAACTCGATGGCACGGTCTTCTTTTTGCTTCTCTTCGATTGCCAGGCCCATGGCCACGCGCATGAAGAAGATCTGCGGCAGTTCGAAACGCACGCCATCCTTGTGGATGAAGTAACGGTCGTACAGGGTTTGCAGGCCCAGGTAGGTGAACTGCTGATCGCGCTCGTGGTTGATCGCCTTGCCCAGTTTTTCCAGGTCAAAGGTCGCCAGCACCGGGTTCAGCAAATCGAACTCGATACCTTTGGCGATGTAGGCCGGCAGGGCTTTGGCGTACAGATCGGCCATCTCGTGGTGAGTCGCGCTTTCTGCCACTTCGAGGAAGCTCAAGCCTTCGGCACGCAGGGTGTCCATCAGCAGGCGAGCGGTTACGAAGGAGTAGTTTGGCTCACGCTCTACCAGGGTGCGGGCGGTCATCACCAGGGCGGTGTTGACGTCGCTCAGGGCTACGCCGTCGTAGAGGTTTTTCAGGGTTTCGCGCTGGATCAGGTCGCCGTCAACTTCTGCCAGACCTTCGCAGGCCTCGGTGACGATGGTGTTCAGGCGGCCCATGTCCAGAGGTGCGAACGTGCCGTCAGCGCGGGTGATACGAATCGACGGGTGAGCCTGGACAGTGTCTTCGGCCGGGGCGCGGTTAGCACGCTCCTTGGAGCGGGCATCGCGGTAGATCACGTAGTCGCGAGCCACTTTTTGCTCGCCGGCGCGCATCAGGGCCAGTTCAACCTGGTCCTGGATTTCTTCGATGTGGATGGTGCCACCCGATGGCATGCGACGCTTGAAGGTCGCGGTGACTTGTTCAGTCAGGCGCGCAACAGTGTCGTGAATGCGGGACGAGGCGGCAGCTTTGCCACCCTCAACTGCGAGAAACGCTTTGGTGATGGCGACGGTGATCTTGTCATCGGTGTAAGGAACAACAGTCCCGTTACGTTTGATCACGCGCAATTGGCCTGGCGCGGTCGCAGACAGATCCAGATTTGAATCGGAACCCTGCGAGTTCTCGCGAGTTGTGTCGGTTTGCATGGGGGGGTGTCTCCACATTCTCTATGTTTGTTTGGGCACCTTTTGGGGGCCCACCGTTCCGTCCTGAAGCACTACAACCGACGATCAAGCCGGGTATAACAACTTCGGGACGTACAGAAAGGGGGGTTAAGCCGCTTCCGTGCCGAAGTCCTGGCGTTGCGCGTACCGGCGCAAATCCTGTTCCTGATGGGTGACAGTATTTTTACTGCAACACCCGGGCCGCTTTCCGGCTTTTACGCTGGAAACCGGCTGCCATCCGCATGCGCGGTTTGGACTTTAAAAGCGTGTTTACTCAAACCCGACAGGCGCGAGAAAAGGACTTGAAATTCTCGTCTGAGTTGTGTTGGGTTTTTGGCCTAAAACCCTATATGTGGGGTTGTTTGGCCGAATAGATACAAGATATGCGTTTTGCCGAGTCTCTGCAACGTAGGATCTTGGCTTGAATCACTGCGTGTTTTGTGTATGAAAGCGTAAAAAACCGTGTAGGCCCTATGGGCTCGGCTTCAGACCGTTTGTCACCAAATTTTGCCGGATTAAACGCCCCGGACTGAATTTTGAGGGCGCGAACCCTACCACAAAAAACAGCGCTGTCCGAACGCATTTTCAGACGCGTGCAAAGATAGGAAAGGTCAAGGGGATATTGGTGTTTCAAGACACCGCAAAGGCCTTGGCTGACCTTTGCGGCAGATGCGGGAAATTACAACAATTGGAAGCTGTTTTGCTGCACGTTCTGCGAATCAAGGCCGATCATCACCTCGAACTCACCGGGCTCGGCGACGTATTTCAATTGCGGGTTGTAGAACTTCAGCGCGTTCTCGTCGATGTTGAACTGCACGACTTTCTGCTCTCCGGCCTTGAGCATGATTTTCTGGAAGTCCTTCAACTCCTTGAGCGGCCGGCTCATGGAGGCGGCGACATCATGCAGGTAGAGCTGGACCACGGTTTCGCCATCGCGCTTGCCAGTGTTTTTCACGGTCACGCTGGCGGTCAGTGATGCCCCGGGTTTCAGGGTTTTGGCGGACAGGCTGACGGCCGACAGGCTGAAATCGGTGTAGCTCAGGCCATAGCCAAACGGGTACAGCGGGGTGTTTGCCTCGTCGAAGTACTGCGAGGTGTAGTTGCCCGGCTTGCCCGGGGTAAAGGGCCGGCCAATGCTCAGGTGGCTGTAGTAGGTCGGAATCTGCCCCACAGAGCGCGGGAAGGTGATGGGCAGCTTGCCGGAGGGGTTGTAGTCGCCGAACAGGACATCGGCAATGGCATTGCCGCCTTCAGTACCGCTGAACCAGGTCTCCAGCACGGCATCGGCCTGCTGCTGTTGCAGGTCGATCGACAGCGGCCGGCCATTCATGAGCACCAGCACCAACGGCTTGCCAGTGGCCTTGAGGGCGGTGATCAGGGCGCGCTGGCTGGCTGGCATGTCCAGGCTGGTGCGGCTCGACGACTCGTGGGACATGCCCCGCGACTCGCCCACCACAGCCACCACCACATCGGCCTGCTGCGCCGCCTTGACCGCTTCGTCAATCATCACATGGGCCGGGCGCGGGTCGTTGGTCACTTCCGGGCTGTCGAAGTTCAGGAAGTTCAGATAGTCGACGATTTTCTGGTCGTCGGTGATGTTGGCGCCCCGGGCATAAATCAGCGTGCCCTGCTGGCCGAGTGCGTTGCGCATGCCGTCAAACACGGTGACCGATTGCGCCGGCTGGCCATTGGCCGCCCAGCTGCCCATGATGTCGATCGGTGCCTTGGCCAGCGGGCCCACCAGAGCGATGCGTGCCTGTTTTTTCAGTGGCAGGGTCTGGTCCTGGTTCTTCAGCAGGACCAGACTCTTGCGCGCCACTTCGCGGGCTTCGCGCCGGTGCAGGCGGCTATCGGCGTTGGCATCGGCCGGATCGTCCTGGGCCTTGCCGATCCGCAGGTACGGGTCGGCAAACAGACCCATGTCGTATTTGGCCCCGAGCACTTCGCGCACAGCATTATCCAGATCGCTTTGTGGCACTTCGCCCGACTTCAGCAAGCCCGGCAATTCTTCGCCATAGACCTTGTCGTTCATGCTCATGTCGATGCCGGCCTTGATTGCCAGCTTGGCGGCTTCGCGCCCGTCCTTGGCGACGCCGTGCCTGATCAGCTCGATGATCGCGCCATGGTCGCTGACGGCGACCCCTTTGAAGCCCCAGTCCTTGCGCAGCAGATCCTGCATCAACCACATGTTGGCGGTGGCCGGGATACCATTGATCGAGTTCAGCGCCACCATCACCCCGCCAGCGCCGGCATCAATTGCGGCGCGGTACGGAGGCAAGTAATCCTGGTACATGCGCACCGGGCTCATGTCGACGATGTTGTAGTCCCGGCCGCCTTCCACTGCGCCATACAGGGCGAAGTGCTTGACGCTGGCCATGATGTTGCCGGGCAGGGCGGGTGAAACTCCCTGATAGGCGTGGACCATGACTTTGGCAATGCGCGATACCAGGTAGGTGTCTTCGCCAAAACCTTCCGAGGTGCGCCCCCAGCGCGGGTCGCGGGCAATGTCGACCATCGGCGCGAAGGTCAGGTCAATACCGTCGGCGCTGGCTTCTTTGGCGGCAATCCGGCCGCTCAGGCCGATGGCGTCCATGTCCCAGCTGGAGGCAAGGGCCAGGCTGATAGGGAAAATGGTGCGATGACCGTGAATCACGTCGTAGGCAAAAAACATCGGGATTTTCAGGCGGCTGCGTTGAGCGGCATCCTGCATCGGACGGTTTTCGGCGCGGGTGATCGAGTTGAACGTGCCGCCGATACGGCCTGCAGCGATTTCCTTGCGAATCATCTCGCGGGGCATTTCCGGGCCGATGCTGATCAGGCGCAGTTGGCCGATCTTTTCATCGACCGTCATTTGTTTGAGCAGATCAGCCACAAACACATCTTTGGGCGGGAGCGGTGTCGGCGGGTTCTGGGCTAAAACCGAGTGACTGGCCAGACTAAGGGCCAGGCCCAGCAAATACATATTTCTCATGACATTCTTCTACGCGGCCGCTCTCTTAAAGCGAGGGATGGCCCGCGCTTTTGAAGCGATATTGTTCTGTGGGGGATGTAAGGACTACTTAACTTAAAAATTACCCTATCGTTAAGGTAAGTATTCCCACATGGCAGGCAGTCTTTTAGCTGATTAGCTACCAGCAATCCAGTGTTGCCGGGAGATATTCAGTCACGGTGAGGGAGTTTTTCCACAGGGTATGCGGTCAATAAACTCAATCGGGTTATTTCGGAGCGTCACAAGCATGGAATTACAAAGCGTTAGGTCCTCGGGCTGGAAAGTCATCGCGCTGCTGGCGTTGAGCAGTCTGCTGGCGGGATGCGGGATCAATACCATTCCGACCCTGGACGAGCAGGTCAAGGCGGCCTGGTCGCAAGTGCAGAACCAATACCAGCGGCGTTCCGACTTGATCCCCAACCTGGTGGAAACGGTCAAAGGTGCGGCCAGGCAAGAGCAGGCGACCCTGACCGCGGTGATTGAGGCACGGGCCAAGGCAACGTCGATCCAGGTGGATGCCAGCACCCTGAACAATCCGGAAAAACTCAAACAGTTCCAGGATGCACAGAACCAGCTGACCGGAGCCTTGAGCCGTCTGATGGTGGTGTCCGAGCGCTATCCGGACCTCAAGTCCAATCAAAACTTCCTCTCCTTGCAGTCGCAACTTGAAGGCACGGAAAACCGCATCAGCGTGGCCCGTCGCGACTTCATCCAGGCAGTTGAACGTTACAACACCGAAATCCGCACCTTCCCCGGCCGTTTGTGGCATGCCGTGATGTACAGCGACTTGCCGATTCGCCCGACTTTCGAGGCCACCGCACCGGATGCCGACAAAGCCCCGGAAGTGAAGTTCTAACCACCGCCTGACCCTGCACTTACTGGGGGGCAAGCTGCCGAGGTGCTGATGCGCGTATCAAAACCGGGTTTGGGTCTGTTGCTGTGGCTATTTATAGCCACCGCACAGGCACTCACTTTTCCGACGCTGAGCGGGCGGGTGGTGGATGACGGGCAGATGCTCGACCCCGCCACACGCCAGCAACTGGCGCAGACACTGGAAGCCCACGAAAAAGCCACCGGCGAGCAAGTGGTGGTGGTTACGGTGGCGGATCTGCAAGGCACTCCCATTGAGGATTTCGGCTATCAGTTGGGCCGGGCCTGGGGTATCGGGCAAAAGGATAAAAACAACGGCGCCCTGCTGATCGTCTCGCGTGATGACCGCAAACTGCGGATCGAGGTCGGCTACGGTCTGGAAGGCCGCCTGACCGATGCGCAATCCTCGGTCATCATTAATCAGATCATTACCCCGGCCTTTAAAGCCGGTAACTTCAGCCAGGGCATCAGCGACGGTGTCGCCGCGATCCTGCAAGTGTTGGGTGGCGATCCCGTGCCTGAGCCGGCCTACGCCAGCGGGCAGGGCGATGGCAGTGACTTGATGACCGAGCACCCCGGTGTGGTGTTGCTGCTATTTCTGTTGTTCGTTGTGGTCGTGGCTGTCTGCCAGTTTTACGGCATTTGCAACTCGGGCGGCGGCGGTGGCACCCGCTCCGGCGGGTTCGGTGGCGGGGGCTTCGGTGGCGCAGGCGGTGGCGGCTTTCGGGGTGGCGGCGGCAGTTTTGGCGGCGGCGGAGCTTCCGGCGGCTGGTAATTCACTTATTTAACGGGCATCGACACTCATGGCTTTACTTACCCCACAGCAACAACAGCAGGTCGCAGACGCGGTAACCCGCGCTGAACAGCGTACCGACGCCGAAATTGTCACCGTGCTGGCGCCGCGCGCGGATGATTACAGCTATATCCCCTTGTTATGGGCCAGCCTCATCGCCCTGGTGGTACCCGCTCTGGTGCATTTTTTGATCGGCGGTCTGCAGATTTACGGCTTGCTGATGTTGCAGTGGGCCTGCTTCGTCTTCCTCAGCCTGATCTTTCGTCTGCCGGCCATCACCACCCGCTTGATCCCGCCGCGCATTCGGCATTGGCGCGCGAGCAATCTTGCCCGGCGCCAGTTTCTCGAACAAAAACTGCATCACACCCGGGATCGCACCGGCGTGCTGATTTTTGTCAGCGAAGCCGAGCGCTATGTCGAGATTCTGGTGGACGAAGGGATATCGCAACATCTGGACGACAGCGATTGGGGCAGCATCGTCAGTGATTTCACGCGCCGTGTGGCATTGGGTCATACGGCTGAAGGCTTTATTTCCTGCATCGATGCCTGTGCCGAACTGCTGGAGCGGCATGTGCCGAAAACCCATCCGCGCAATCAATTGCCCAATCGGCTGGTGATGTTGTAATCGCCGCTGGCTGAAATAACCCCGTGCCCCTGGCGGCGAACGCGCCTAAAATAGCCGCCATTGCTTTTCAGATTCCCCCTCCTGCATCCCCCGAGGCACCTTTTTCAATGTCAGTGACTGCTACCACCGCCCCGTCTGTGCCGGATCATCGTGCGCAATTTTTGCACTTGCTGGAAACCGGCCTGGCCCAGAACTCCTTTATCAAACTGGTACTGGCCAAGTATGTCGGGCCAGAGGCCGAGTTGCAGCGGATCATCATCAAGCAAGTCACGGTCAAGGATCAGCCTTGTCTGTCGTTTGTGTACCGTTACAAAACCCGCGATATCACCAAGAACTTCCCCCTTGAAGAGGGCGTGGCCAATATCGCCGGGCTGTTGCCTGAAGCGTTTAAAAACGCGCATTTGCTGACCCTGACCGACGAAGTGCAGCTGGAATACAGCAAAAAGGGCAAAAGCTCGCTGTTCAAAGGTAAAAGCCAGCAGGAGCGTGAACTGCCGTCGGCTGAGCATAATCGTGAGAAAAATCGCTTCCTGGACCTGACCCGGCCGTTTTTGGCGGATCTGGGGGTCACCAACAAGCAGCAAGAACTGATCCCGGCGATGTCGCGCAAGTGGAAGCAGATCAACAAATTCATCGAGGTGTTTTCCCACGCCTTGAGCAACTCGCCGCTCAAGCTCGATCAACCGGTCAAGGTGGTGGATTTCGGTTCGGGCAAGGGTTACCTGACCTTTGCCATTCACGATTACCTGCGTCACAGCCTCAAGGCTGAAGGTGTGGTCACCGGGGTTGAGCTGCGTGAAGACATGGTCACGCTGTGCAACAACGCCGCCCAGCGCCTGGAGCACCCGGGCCTGTCCTTTCAGCATGGTGACGTACGCAGCTTTGCGCCGACCCCGATTGACGTGATGATCGCCCTGCATGCGTGTGACATTGCCACCGACTATGCGATTCATATGGGCATTCGTTCGGGGGCGGCGATCATCATGTGCTCGCCGTGCTGCCATAAGCAGATTCGCCTGCAGATCCAGAGCCCGGCGCTGCTCAAGCCGATGCTGCAATACGGGTTGCATCTTGGCCAGCAGGCCGAAATGGTCACCGACAGCTTGCGTGCACTGTTCCTTGAGGCCTGCGGATATGAAACCAAAGTGTTTGAGTTCATTTCCCTGGAGCACACCAACAAAAACAAAATGATCCTCGCGGTAAAACGCGACGAACCCCTGGACCCGGCGCAGTTGCTGGTGAAAATCCAGGAGCTCAAGGCGTTTTACAACATTCAGGAGCACTGCCTGGAAACCTTGCTGCAGGCGGACGGTTTGTTGAAGTAAGCCTGTAACAAGCCTGAGGGCGGGCACGTAGTACCTGGCTATTACCCGCGTGGGCCCTCAGGGGGTACCTTGGCTACTCTTATCAGTCCAAGGCTTACCCCGGAGGAGAACTCACCATGGCGGCGAAAAAAATTCTGATGCTGGTTGGCGACTACGTTGAAGACTACGAAGTGATGGTGCCGTTTCAGGCGCTGTTGATGGTGGGTCATCAGGTTCACGCAGTGTGCCCCGGCAAAACCTCGGGGCAGACCGTTCGCACGGCGATTCATGACTTCGAGGGCGATCAGACCTACAGCGAGAAGCCGGGTCATCTATTCGCCCTGAATTTCGATTTCGACAAAGTCCGGGCCAGTGACTATGACGCGCTGGTGGTACCAGGTGGCCGAGCTCCGGAATACCTGCGGTTGAACGAAAAGGTTCTGGAACTGGTTCGTGAATTCGATAAGGCCGGTAAGCCAATTGCTGCTGTGTGCCATGGCGCGCAATTGCTGGCGGCTGCCGGAACGCTGCAAGGCCGCGAGTGCAGTGCTTACCCGGCCTGCGCCCCGGAAGTGCGATTGGCCGGCGGTACTTACATTGATATCGACGTGACCAAGGCCCATGTGCAAGGCAACCTGGCGACGGCGCCTGCGTGGCCGGCGCATCCTGCCTGGCTGGCGGCGTTTCTTGGGTTGTTGGGTACGACCATTACCTTGTAAGAAGAGGGTGCGACCATGTGTGAGCTATATGTCAAAGCCGATCCGATTCTTTACGAGTCGCGCTCGCGCTCCTTGCGTATTTGCGGCGTGGTCACCACCTTGCGCCTGGAAAACCAGTTCTGGGACATCCTCAGCGAGATTGCTGAAACCGATGGCATGACCACCAACCAGCTGGTGGCCAAGCTCTACGAAGAGGTGATGGATTATCGGGGCGAAGTGGTCAACTTCGCCTCGTTCCTGCGGGTAAGTTGCAGCCGCTACCTGAGCCAGCGCCGGGTGCAGGCGCCGGAATTGAATTTGGTGGGGCGCAAGCAGGGTTGAGCCACTCTCTTGTAGCCGCTGCCGACAGGCTGCATCCGGTGGCGAAGCTGTCCTGAGGTCGGTGTGCGAGGTATCTGCAGTTTTAGAAGAACCGGGTCACGCTGACTTTGGCGTTACGGCCCTGGCTGTAGGCATTTTCTCCGCTGAGCATCGGGCGATAGCTCTTGTTGAACAGGTTATCCACCGTGAAGTTGACCTCGGTGCCTTTGAGGTAGGGCTGAGTCGGTTTCCAGTTGGCAAACAGGCCCTGTACGTTGTAGCCGTCATTGTCGTAGTGGTCCCAGTAGCGGTCGCCCAGGGCACTGATATCGCTGCTGTAGTAGTTATCGCTCGGCAAGCGGTCAGTCTTGCGCACGAACTCGCCTTTCCAGCCGATTCGGGCATCCCAGGCCGGAATTTTCGTGCCCAGTACGGCCACCCACTTGGGCGGAGGAACATCTCGGGCCCATACGTCGGGGCCCCAGGGATTGGTGTAGGCGCCTTGGTGTTTGCCGGTCATCCATGCGTACGACAGCGATCCGAAGAGGTAAGTGGCCTCGTAGAAGCTTTCGATCTCAAAGCCCTTGATGGTCACGCTGCCAATGTTGCGGTAGTTCGGCATGTTGGGGCCGCAGTCTTGTGTCATGCCGCCTGACGCGGTTTGCGCTGCACAACCCACGCCCGTGGCTTTGAAAATCTCATCGTCGATCTTGTTGCTGAACAGGGTGGTGCGGATCAGTGCGTGGTCGCTGTCGCCAAAGATCTGATCGAACGTGGTGATATTGCCCCCGCGCCAGCCAGTGATGCGCTCCGGTTTGAGGCCGAGGCTGGTGGACGTTCGGCCGCCAATGGCCTGGACTTCGTACTGTTCGTCGATCACCGGGGCGCGCCAGGTTTTGCTGTAGTCGACAAACAGGGCGGTCTGCGGGGTTATTTTCCAGAACGCTGACAGGCGCGGTGACCAGCCGGTGTAGGTTTTGGCGCTGTAGTCATGGCCCAGTTCCAGGTGGTTGTAGTAGGGCGCATCGTTCTCCTGGCCACGATTTCGAACATGGTCATAGCGCATCGACGGCGTCAGAGTGAAATCACCGAGGGTGATGGCGTCCTGGATATAAAAGCTGTTGGTGTCCACCTTGCCGGCGGGCATAAAGCCTGGCTGGTAATGGCCATAGTTGTATTTTTCTACTTCGTAGGTCTTGCCCGGCATCCACATGTTCACATCGCGTTCATGCTTGCGAAACTGCACGCCGGTGGTGACTGCATGGTCCAGGGGGCCGGTGGCAAACAGGCTGATGTTTTCGATCTGGAGCATGTCATCGGTGTAGCCGGTTTCCATCTTGCGCCCGCCGCTGGTGGGCTGGATGAAGGCCTGTTCGCCGCGCTCGTCGGTCTGCTCGGTGTTGGAGTGCGAGTACTTCACTTCCAGATCAAGCAGAGGGTTATCGATGGGCTCGTAGTTGTATTTGGCCGACCAGGTGGTGTCGACGGTCGAACGGGTGGACAGGTAGCGCTGCGAAGCAATGTCGTAACCGTATTTATCGATGTTGGCCTGGCTCGGCGGCGCCGGGTAGCTGACAGCCGAGAACGGGACCCACAAGTGGTTGTTCGATTGCGAGTAGGACATTGCGACGCTGTGCTCGTCGGTCAGGTGCAGGTTGAGCTTGAGCAGTTGCGCATCCAGGTCCTGGGCCGTATTGGGCAGGCGCAAGGGGTTCACCGGGTAGACATTGCCGGGGTTGGGCATGTTATCCGCGAGCTTCATGTCATCGCCGTCGCGTTTGGTGTAGTACACCAGCGCATCGGCGCGGCCATCCTCGGTCCGGCCGTAGGCGGCGCCACTGTAGACCTGTTGATGGTCGTTGCTGCTGTAACCGTACTTGAGCATGGCGCCCAGGTCTTTGCCTTCTTCCAGCAGGTCCGGTGCGTCTTTGGTTTCCATGTGCACGACGCCACCAAAACCGCCATTGCCGGTGCGGAAATCGTGGGGGCCTTTTTCGACTGCAAGGCGTTTGATCAGTTCAGGTTCGATGAAGATCGTGCCTTGCTTGTAGCGCTCAAAACCGCTTTTGGTCGCGCCATCAACGGTCATCTGGACGTCTTCGGCTTCGCCCATGCCCCAGATGTTGATGGTCTGGCCGCCCGGTTTCAGGGAGCCGCCGAGGTTGATGCCCGGCAAGGTGGCCAGCAGGCTGGGAATGTTATTGGCCTGATATCTGTTGATTTCGGTTTGGGTCATGGTCGACTTGCCGACGTTGCTGGAGTCGACTTCGTTGCCGTTGCCCACCACGCTGACAGCGCCCAGCTCCAGGCTGTTGCTGGTGGTGATGCCTTCTTCCCGGGGGCGCACAACATAGGTGCGGTCGACCTGGATCAGACTGAAATCCGTGCCTTTGAGCAACCGGTTGATCGCCTCTTGCGGGCTGAAAGTGCCACTTAGGGCCGGGGCTTGCACATTGCGTAACAAGGCTTCGTCAAACAGCAGCTGGATTTTTGCCTGCTGTGCCACATCACTCAATGAGCTGGCCAGCGATTGCGCCGGCAGTTGCAACTGGATCGATTCGGCATGGGCGTGCAGGCTGACCGCCATACACGCAGCGAGCAATCCAGTACGTGTGCACAAGTGCGAGAAGTGATGTGGTGCGCGAAACATGAAATCCCCCGGTGCGGCAACAAAGGCCAAAAAAGACATGCGTTAGCAGACCGAAGGAAGACGCGGCACAAAGAGAAAACCACATATGCGAATGAAAAATATTCGCATATGTTTTTTAGCGGGGCTCGATACGGATTTTTCCGTTATCCAGCAGGTGATTTTTCACCGGGATCAGCGCGGGTAAAGCCTTGACCAGCGCCAAGGGGTCACTGACATCCAGATTGCCCGAGACCTTGTAGCGGCCAAGCGGGCCGTCTGCCAGCTCGATCACCCCGGGGCGGTATAAGTCCAGCTCGTCCACCAGGCTGGCCAGTTCACGATTGCGAAAGGACAGATGCCCGCTGCGCCAGTCAGCCACTTCACCCGGGCTGAGACTTTGCTCCTCAAGCGAGCCTTTGGCGTAGTCGTAAGTGGCACGCTGTGAGGCGCCCAGCAAGGCGGCCGACTTGCCATCGGGGATAAACGCGACTTGCCCGTGGGCGACACTCACCACCAATTGACGCTGGCTGCGGCGCACATCAAAACCGGTGCCGACGACCCGGACCTGCGCATGGCCGGCGTGTACCACCAGCGGCTGTTCCTTATTGGCGGCCACTTCGATATAGAGCTGGCCCCGATCCAGATAGATGTCCCGCTGACTGGCGCTGAAGTCGATGCGCAAACGGGTGTTGGCATTGACGGTCAAGGTGCTGCCGTCGGGCAGTCTGACGGTTTTTGCGTCCTGACTCTGGGTTGCGATCTGTTGTTGATGCAGCTGTACCGGGGTACCGATATTGAGTGCAAACACGGCGCATAACACTGCTGCGGCCGTTGCCAGGGCAAACACTGAGCGACGGCGCCGGGGCAGGGGCACGGGTTTATTCAACTGCTTGAGTTCGCCGAGATCGGCCCACAGAGACTCAAATTCGGCATATGCCCGGGCATGGGCAGGGACGGCCTTCCAGCTGTTGAATTGCTCGCGGCAATTGCTGTCGGGTTGATTGCGATTACGCGCAAACCAGGTGGCCGCCTGTGCGTCGATGCTCTCGTGAGCGGTCATTTGAAAAGGGGTCATTGTGGCTGCTCCTTGCCGCTGTCCCGTTGTAAATGTCGCTTGCAGTGAAGCAAGGCAAAGGCAATGTGCTTTTCCACCATGCTGACGGAGATCCCCATACGTTCGGCAATCTGCGCCTGACTCAAGCCTTCAAAACGATGCAGCATAAGGGCTTCGCGGCGTCTGGGCGAGAGTTCTGCGAGCACGGCTTTGAGTTGCTCGAGATATTGCAGGCGTTGTGCGCCAGCCATCGGCTCATCCCTCTCGTCGGTCAGGGGCTCGGGTTGACCCGCACTCTGTTCGCTGTGCACCGCTTGGCGTACCTGTTGGCGACGCCAGTGATCGCGTAACAGATTGCGCGCCATCTGGAACAGAAAGGCCCGCGGCTGCTCGACTTTGGCCCGGTCCTGATAACCCAGCCATTGGGTGAATACATCCTGGGTCATGTCAGCTGCATCGCTGGCGTTGTCCGTGCGTTTGCGCAGGAAGTGCAGAATCTGTGTGTAGAACTCGCGCAAGGATTCGGCCACTGGCGGGTCAGGTTTGAAGCGGGACATGAAGATCCTTAAGGATGCAGCGATGCAAACAAGTCGCGAATGGTATCGAGAATTATTGCTATTTGTCTCGCTGGAAATTCATCTTTGCGCTTATTGCTGCGGATAAATGGCTAAATACCCTGTGGCCGCTTTACTGAAGAAGGGAAAAATCCCTACTACAGCAGGAGAGTGGTTATGTCAGGTTGGTACGAGTTGAGCAAAACCAGCAACGGACAGTTCCGTTTTGTCTTGAAGGCGGCAAACGCCGAAACGATTTTGGTCAGTGAGCACTACACCACCCTGGCGGCGGCCAAAGCCGGGATTGCCTCGGTGCAGGCCAATAGCCCCCATGATGAGCGCTATGAGAAGAAGGTCGCCAAAGACGGCAAGCCGTACTTCAACCTCAAGGCGGCGAATCACCAGATCATTGGTACCAGCGAGCAGTACAGCGCCGAGGCGGCGCGGGACAAAGGCATAGCCAGCGTCAAAACCAACGGGCCGACCACGCTGATCAAAGAAAAATTTTGATGACCCCATTGGTCTGAGCCTGCTGGCGAAGGTGTCACTGGGTTTTCAAGGGCAAAGCATCAGTGTCATGTTCGGCAGCAGGCCCGGGTGTTGCGGGAGAGTCAGCGCAGGGTTTTCAAGATTTGCTGCAATTGTGAAACGGCGCTTTCAGACAGTGGAAATACCGGCAGGCGCGGGTCCCCAGCCTCAATGCCGGTAAGGCGCAGGCCTGCCTTGATAGTTGCGGGCAAGCCACCTTTTAGAATGAACTGCAGAAGTGGCAATTGGCGATAGAACAGCTCGCGGGCTGTTTTCAGGTCGTTGGCCAGTACCGCTTCATACAACCCCAGATTGAGTGCCGGAATCAGGTTCGGTGCAGCCGTACACCAACCTTTGGCTCCGGCCGCGAACGCTTCCAGTGCCAGCGGGTTGCAACCGTTATAAAACGGGATCTGCCCCTCGCCCAGCTGTTGCAGGTGATGCATGCGCTGAATGTCGCCGGTGCTTTCCTTGACCATGGTGACGTTTTCAACCGCATTGAAAATGCGCAGGATCAACTCGACCGACATGTCCGTACCGCTGGTGGCCGGGTTGTTGTAGAGCATGATCGGAGTGCTGATGCTGTGGCCAATGGCGCGGTAGTGAGCGAGGATTTCGGCTTCGCTGAGTTTCCAGTAGGCGGCCGGCAAGACCATCACCACATCGGCGCCATATTGCTCGGCAAGGCGCGCGCGCCGCACAGCCTTGGCGGTGGTCAGGTCGGACACACTGACTATGGTCGGTACCCTTTTGGCGACATGGGCCAGGGTGAACTGGCTGACTTGATCCCATTCGGCGTCGCTCAAGTACGCGCCTTCGCCGGTGCTGCCCAGGGGGGCAATGGCGTGAACACCGCTGTCGATCAGTTGGTCGATGGAGCGTCCCAGTGCGCTCAGGTCAATCTGTTCGCCGTCGGCGGTAAACGGGGTGATGGTGTAACCGATGATGCCGTGAATGTTTGAGGTCGACATGAAGTATCTCCGTTTCAACAGGTAGGTGGGCTCAGTTCAGGCAATCGGCATGACGACGCAGGTTTTGCCGGGCGTAGTAATTGAATGCGGCAGCGTGACGTTTAGGACGGCTGATCCAGTCATGGGCTTCGCGACCCAGCGCCGGCTCGACGGGTTTGATAGTGCCGGCCGCCATCGCCAGCAGTTGCAGCTTGGCGGCGCGCTCGATCAGTTGCGCGATCACGCAGGCTTCTTCGATGCTGGCCCCGCTCGACAACTGGCCGTGGTGCGAGAGCAGGATCGCGCGTTTGGCGCCCAGCGCCCGGGTGATGATTTCACCTTCTTCATTACCCACTGGCACCCCCGGCCAACCTTGCAGAAAAGCGCAGTCTTCGTACAGCGGGCAGAGATCCATGTGCGACACCTCAAGCGGTACTTCCAGCATCGACAGTGCGGCTACGTGGGTCGGGTGAGTGTGGATGATGCAGTTCACATCCGGGCGGGCGCGGTAGACCCAGCTGTGAAAGCGGTTGGCCGGGTTCGGCATGCCGTGGCCTTCGAGTACTTCCAGGTCTTCATTGACCAGCAGTAGATTGCCGGCAGTTATTTCGTCGAATCCCAGGCCCAGTTGTTGGGTGTAATAGGTGCCGGGTTGTGGCCCGCGAGCCGTGATTTGCCCGGCCAGACCAGAGTCGTGGCCGTTTTCAAAGAGGATGCGGCAGGTCAGGGCCAGCTTTTGCCGGTCAGTCCACGTATTATCCGCCAGCGTATTTTGCATCTGTACAAGCGCTTGCTTGACCAGCTGCTCTTTCGGGAGTGCTAATGTCTTGGCCATGTCGGTGTCCTTTGCAGTGATTGCCGGATTGCCTGCCCCGTAGCCTGGAAAGTGGCGGGGCAGCACATATGACACTTAAGAGGCTATATGACACAAGGTGTCATTGGCAAGAGAAACCCGCGGCTCCTTTGATGGATTAATTGCTATACATGTCTATCCGCTTGAAATTACTCAGAAAAAAACTGGGCGTTACCCTTGAGGTGTTGGCCGAAAAATCCGGCATGACCAAGAGTTACCTGTCCAAAGTTGAGCGCGGGCTTAATACGCCGTCGATCGCCGCGGCGCTTAAATTGGCCAGGGCGCTGAATGTGAACGTCGAGGAGCTGTTCTCGGAGGACAGCGCACGGCTGGACAACTACAGCCTGGTGAGAAGTGATCAGCGCCAGTTGCTGTCGGGCACCGGGCAGTCACCCGGTTATGCAGTGCTGGCGCATCAGGTCAGCGAGCGCAACCTGTTGCCGTTCATGATGTTCCCCCCTTTCGAATTCGCCGATCCCAGCTTCAAGGAGCATGCGGGCGAAGAGTTTTTGTTCGTGCATGAGGGGGCAGTAGAGGTGGATTTCATGACTGAGCGGGTCATTTTGCAGAAGGGCGATGCCTTGCATTTCAACGCCCAAAAGCCCCACCGTTTACGTTCGGTGGGGCAGGTTCAGGCGCAGTTGCTGGTGGTGGTCAATAGCAGGGATGACTAGGGATGGCGGGCCCTTTTCCCGTTGCGGGAGGGGAGCGGATTCAGACCTCCACCGGCACCGAGTGCCTGGTGTAGCCAAGCGGGTGGGTTTTCGAATTATAGAAGCGTAATGTCAGCTTTTTGTCTGCAAATAGCGCCGCGTAGTGGTGCTTCTGAAAGCGGATAAAGGCTTCGTTGCGCGGGTAAATCGAGATCCACAGGGTTTTCAGCGGCGCCTGGCGCAGGGCATCAATCAGGTGCTGATCCTGCTCTCCCAGGCTGTGACCAAAGATGCACAAGCTGTCTTTGTGGCTCATCAACTGTTCATGGCAAAACGACAGGTAATCCGAGTGACGAATGGATTTACGCTTGTCGTCGCTGTTGCTTTCGCTGACAAACAGCGGCACATCGTCCAGGGCGCTGATCGAGTGATTAATCGCGAAGTTACTTAGCAGCACGGGTGGCGTGGCGTTGATCTTGCGCGCCTTGCCTTCCTGGTTTTTCACCAGGTGCAGGCCGCCGTGCAGGTAAAGCACGCGGGTGGATTTGCTCTTGCCCAGTGCTGCACCCAGTTCGAAGGTAGCCCCGGGGCTGTCGAACAAGTCATTGAACTGTTTTGGCGCCTGCATCACAGCCCAAGGGGTGAGCAGGTCGTAGTTGGAGCAGTACACCGTGGCGTAGCGCGCCAGCTCCTGGTTCCAGCATGCCAGGGTTTCGGGTTGCATCAGGCGCCAGGGGATATGTACGTCCTGGGTGCTGTTGATCAAGGCTTCCTTGATGGCGTAGTAGCGTTTGCGCGGCGAAGCCGAGTTGATGGCCAGGGCCTTGTTGACCTTGCTTGCGGTTTTGAGTACACTTAACACGTGCTCGAAATTGCGCGTACCCAGTGCTTCGAACACGCTGAGTTCGGTCTGGCTGAGGGGTTTTTCGGCGACGCTTTTGGCTTTTTCGAATAGCGAGTCGTAATAAAAGTCATGCCACACGGCCATGCTTGCGCCGTTACCAATCAGCAGTCCGCTGCACGCTGTGCCGGTGCTCAGTGCATTCCAGTCTTCTAGTTCTGCATCAAATTCCTGGAAGGGGGTCATGGCAAATATCGTCTCAAGGCGGGGGCAAAGCAGGACTTTATCACGCTCAAGTGTTGAGCCAGATCAACATTGGTGTACCAAAACAGGTTGAAGCTATGCACATGGATTTATTCAGCGTCGCGGGCTGCACCCCGCCTTAGAGGACTCGCCATGACCAGCACATTTTTTATTCCCGCCGTGAACATAATGGGTAACGGTTGTCTGGATGAAGCGATGAGCGCGATTCGCAATTATGGGTTTCGCAAGGCGCTGATCGTGACTGATGCCGGGCTGGCCAAGGCCGGGGTAGCGACGCTGATCGCAGAAAAGCTGGGCTTGCAGGATATCGATTCGGTGGTTTTCGACGGGGCCAGGCCGAACCCGAGCATTGGCAACGTAGAGGCGGGCCTGAAGGTCCTCAAGCAGCATCAATGCGACTTTATTGTCTCGCTGGGCGGCGGTTCGCCCCACGACTGTGCCAAGGGGATTGCGCTGTGCGCCACCAACGGCGGGCATATTCGTGATTACGAAGGCGTCGATCGGTCGGCCAAACCACAACTGCCGCTGGTTTCGATCAACACCACGGCGGGTACGGCCAGTGAGATGACGCGTTTTTGCATCATTACTGACGAAGAGCGCCACGTGAAAATGGCAATTGTCGACCGCAACGTAACACCGCTGCTGTCGGTCAACGACCCGCAACTGATGGTGGCAATGCCCAAGGGGCTTACGGCTGCGACCGGTATGGACGCGCTGACCCACGCCATTGAAGCCTATGTGTCGACGGCGGCCAACCCGATTACCGATGCCTGTGCAATTAAAGCCATGGAGCTGATCAGTCAGAACTTGCGTCAGGCAGTATCCGACGGCAAGGATCTGACCGCCCGGGAGAACATGGCCTACGCGCAGTTCCTGGCGGGCATGGCGTTCAACAATGCGTCGCTGGGGTTTGTGCACGCCATGGCGCACCAGTTGGGTGGCTTCTATGACTTGCCGCACGGGGTGTGCAACGCGGTACTGCTACCCCATGTGCAAACCTTCAACGCTCATGTATGTGCGGCTCGCCTGACCGACGTGGCCCACGCGCTGGGCGCCGATGTCCGGGGTTTGAGTCCGGAGGAGGGTGCGCAAGCAGCCATTGCGGCGATTCGGACCCTGGCCAAGGATGTTGAAATTCCGGCGGGGCTGCGGGATCTGGGGGCCAAGCTGGATGACATCCCGATTCTGGCAACCAACGCGCTGAAAGACGCCTGTGGTTTTACCAACCCGCGCAAGGCAGATCAGGGGCAGATTGAAGAAATCTTCCGTAATGCGTTTTAACATCCCGCAGGAGCGCGCTTTTTAGCGCAGCAACGAAAAGCTCGCGAGCCAGCTCGCTCCTACAGTGAAGTGGCATAAAAAAACGGCCGGGTGATTAACCCGGCCGTTTTTTTGTGTCTGGCTTAGAAGGGCTTACTGCACTTCAACGGCCAGGCTTTCGCTGATTTTCTTCTGCCAGATTGCCGGGCCGGTGATGTGCACCGACTCGCCTTTACTGTCGACAGCCACGGTAACCGGCATGTCTTTTACGTCGAACTCGTAGATCGCTTCCATGCCCAGTTCGGCAAAGGCGACTACGCGGGATTTCTTGATGGCCTGAGCCACCAGATACGCTGCACCGCCAACCGCCATCAAGTACACGGCTTTGTGGTCCTTGATCGCTTCGATAGCGGTCGGGCCGCGCTCGGATTTGCCGATCATGCCCAGCAGGCCGGTCTGATCCAGGATCTGGCGGGTGAACTTGTCCATCCGCGTGGCTGTGGTCGGACCGGCAGGCCCCACTACTTCGTCGCCTACCGGATCAACCGGGCCCACGTAATAGATGAAGCGACCCTTGAGGTCGACCGGCAAGGTTTCGCCGCGGTTGAGCATTTCGACCATGCGCTTGTGCGCAGCGTCGCGACCGGTGAGCATTTTGCCGTTGAGCAAAACGGTCTCGCCCGGCTTCCAGCTTTGCACGTCTTCCGGGGTCAGGGTGTCCAGGTCTACACGGCGTGCCGATGGACCTGCTTCCCAGACGATTTGCGGGTAGGCGTCCAGCGGTGGTGCCTCGAGTTCGGCCGGGCCGGAACCGTCGAGCACAAAATGCGCATGGCGGGTGGCCGCGCAGTTCGGGATCATGCACACCGGCAAGGAAGCGGCGTGGGTCGGGTAGTCCATGATTTTTACGTCGAGCACGGTGGTCAGGCCGCCAAGGCCCTGGGCGCCGATGCCCAGCTGGTTGACCTTCTCGAACAGCTCAATACGCATCTCTTCGATACGGCTGGACGGGCCGCGCTTGATCAGGTCGTGGATGTCGATGGATTCCATCAACACTTCCTTGGCCATTACCGCTGCTTTTTCAGCCGTGCCGCCGATACCGATGCCGAGCATGCCCGGTGGACACCAGCCTGCACCCATGGTCGGAACGGTCTTGAGTACCCAGTCAACGATCGAGTCGGACGGGTTGAGCATGGCCATTTTCGACTTGTTTTCGGAGCCGCCGCCCTTGGCTGCTACGTCCACTTCCACGGTGTTGCCCGGAACGATGGAGTAGTGGATAACTGCCGGGGTGTTGTCCTTGGTGTTGCGCCGAGCACCGGCCGGGTCGGCCAGGATCGAAGCCCGCAGGACGTTTTCCGGGAGGTTGTAAGCGCGACGCACGCCTTCGTTGATCATGTCGTCCAGGCCCATGGTGGCGCCGGTCCAGCGCACATCCATGCCCACACGCACGAATACGGTGACGATGCCGGTGTCCTGGCAAATCGGGCGGTGGCCGGTGGCACACATGCGCGAGTTGATCAGGATTTGCGCCATCGAGTCACGGGCCGCTGGCGATTCTTCGCGCAGGTAAGCCTCGTGCATGGCCTGGATGAAGTCCACGGGGTGGTAGTAGGAAATGAACTGCAGGGCGTCAGCAACGCTCTGAATCAGGTCGTCTTGCTTGATCACGGTCATGGGTCGCGCTCCTCTATAAGACGGGAACATTCAATAAGGTGTTTGCGACCTGGGTCTATCGGTCTGTCGAAAACATCTTTGCTGGGCATACCGGGCACGGAGGGCCGGTACAAAAAAGGCGCGGCAGTATAACCCGGCGTACGACTTGATACACCTGCGGGGGGTATAAACGAAGGTCGGGGGTATTTGTAGCCGCTGGCGAAGGCTGCGCCGGACCTTGGCTTTTCATATTCGGGGCCGCTGCGCGGCCTGTGGCAGGCAGCGGCTACAGGCTTATCGGATTATCATGCAGCACTGAATCTCTTACAGGACATATGAAGTGCCCGAGTTACACGTCGCTGACCGGCGCTGGTCGGTTCCCCAGGATGCCAATTTGCTCGATAGCCTCAATCAGGCCGGTGTGGCGGTGCCTTACAGCTGCCGTGCCGGCAGTTGCCATGCCTGTCTGGTGCGTTGTGTGCGTGGCGAGCCGGCCGATCTCAAGCCCGAGGCATTGAGTCGCGCCCAGCGCGAACAAGGCTGGCGCCTGGCCTGTCAGTGTCAGGTGGTGGAGGACTTGCAGCTTGAAGCCTTCGATCCGATCCGCGATGGCTTGCCCGCCGAGGTGCTGAGTGTCGACTGGTTGAGCCCGACGGTGCTGCGCTTGCGGTTGTTGCCCGGGCGTTCGCTGCGTTATCGCGCCGGTCAGCATATGGTGTTGTGGACAGCCAGCGGTGTCGCGCGTCCGTATTCGCTAGCCAGCCTGCCGGATGAAGAGCGGTTTCTGGAATTCCACCTCGATTGCGCCCATGCCGGTGAGTTTGTCAGTGCCGCGCGTCAGTTGCGGGTTGGCGATCCGCTGCGGTTGGGGGAGCTGCGTGGCGGCGCCCTGCGTTACGACCCCGACTGGCAGGAGCAGCCGCTCTGGCTGCTGGCGTCCGGCACCGGGCTGGGGCCGTTGTATGGCGTACTGCGCGAGGCGCTGCGTCAGGACCATCAAGGGCCGATCCGTCTGATCCATGTGGCCCGGGATGCCGCTGAACACTACCTTAAGGCTGAACTGCAGGCGCTGGCGGCCGCTGAGCCAAATCTGCAGGTCGAGTGGGTTGAACGTGCCCGGTTAGCGGACTTTCTGGCCGGGCTGAGGGTGGATTCGCGCCAGACCCATGCTTTGGTCTGCGGTCACCCCGACAGTGTCGAGGCCTTCGCCAAGCGTTTGTTTCTGGCGGGGCTGGCGCGCAACCGGCTGCTGGCAGACGCCTTTTTAACCCGCAGCTGAACGCAAGTACGACTTAAGCCCTCTACAGTGGGAGGCTGTCTGACTGTAGAAACCTACTTGAGCGGGCGCTCCAGACCCGCATGATCACGCCGAGCCTGAGGATGGAACACACCTTTTAATTATCCGCACTGGAGCAATTATCAATGAGTGCCAACGTCGACCTCAACAATCGTCCCGACTATGACCGCGTCTTGCAGGACATTGCCGATTACGTCCTGACTTACACCATCACTTCGCCCGAAGCCCTGAACACTGCCCGCCACTGTCTGCTGGACACCTTGGGCTGTGGCTTGCTGGCGTTGCGTTTTCCGGAGTGCACCAAGCACCTGGGGCCGATAGTCGAGGGCACGCTGGTGCCCTTTGGTGCCCGTGTGCCGGGGACTTCGTTGCGGCTGGACCCGGTCAAGGCGGCGTGGGACATCGGCTGCATCGTGCGCTGGCTGGATTACAACGACACCTGGCTGGCGGCGGAGTGGGGTCATCCTTCGGATAATCTGGGGGGCATTCTGGCGGTGGCCGATCACCTGTCGCAAAAGCGGGTGGCCAATGGCGAAGCGCCGCTGAGGGTGAGGGCGGTGCTTGAGGCCATGATTATGGCCCATGAGATTCAGGGGGTGATTGCCCTGGAAAACTCCTTCAACCGTGTAGGACTCGATCACGTGCTGTTGGTGAAAGTCGCTTCGACGGCGGTCTGCGCCAAGCTGATGGGGGCTGACCGCGAGCAGTTGCTGTCGGCATTGTCCCATGCCTTTGTCGATGGCCAGGCGCTGCGCACCTACCGCCATGCACCCAATGCCGGGTCGCGAAAATCCTGGGCGGCCGGGGATGCGTCGAGTCGTGGCGTGCGTCTGGCGGATATCGCGATGCGCGGCGAGATGGGGGTTCCCGGGGTGCTGACGGCGCCGCAGTGGGGTTTTTACGATGTGCTGTTCAGCCATACCAACAAGGATCTGGCGCTCAAGCCTGAAGGCCAGCGTCAGTTCAGCCTGTCCCGGCCCTATGGCACTTATGTGATGGAAAACGTGCTGTTCAAGATCAGTTTTCCGGCCGAATTTCATGCACAAACCGCCTGTGAAGCGGCGGTAACCTTGCATCCTCAGGTCAAGGATCGTCTGCATGAGATCGAAAAAATTGTGATTACAACCCACGAATCAGCGATTCGGATCATTTCCAAGCAGGGCAAATTGGCCAACGCAGCGGATCGGGATCACTGCATTCAATACATGACGGCTGTGCCGCTGGCCTTTGGCAATTTGGTGGCGGAGCAGTACGAGGATGATTTTCACGCGGCGCATCCGATCATCGATCAGTTGCGCGAGAAGATGGTGATTGTTGAGGAGCCGCGTTTTACCCGCGAATACCTGGAGGCCGACAAGCGCTCGATTGCCAACGGGATTCAGGTGTTTTTCAGCGATGGCAGCAGCACCGGGCAAGTGGTGGTGGAGTATCCGGTTGGCCATCGTCGGCGGCGTGCCGAAGGTATTCCGTTGCTGGAAGACAAGTTCAAGGCCAATTTGGCGACGCGCTTTGTGGGCCAGCGTTGCAAGCAGATTTTTGCGCTGTGCAAGGACCAGGCGGCGCTGGAGGCGACACCGGTTCATACATTTGTGGATTTGTTGGTGATGTAAACCCGTTGTAACCCCAGAGCAATGATTGCGGGAGCTGGCTTGCCAGCTCCCGCAGGGTAAGGGCCGGGGTTATTTGAAACGTCGCTCCACGCCTTTTTCGACCAGGATTTTGGCCGAGATTTCTTCCACCGAAAAATGCGTGGAATTGATGTGGGGAATGTTTTCGCGCTGGAACAGTAGCTCGACCTCGCGCACTTCAAACTCGCATTGGGCGTAGCTTGAATAGCGACTGTTGGGTTTGCGCTCGTTGCGAATGGCGGTCAGGCGGTCAGGGTCAATGGTCAGGCCGAAGAGTTTGTGTTTGTGCGCGCTCAAGGCCGCCGGCAACTTGAGGCTTTCCATGTCGTCATCGGTCAGCGGGTAGTTGGCCGCCCGAATGCCGAATTGCATTGCCATATAAAGGCAGGTCGGGGTTTTGCCGCAGCGTGACACGCCCACCAGGATCAGGTCGGCTTTGTCGTACTTGTGGGTGCGGGCGCCATCGTCGTTGTCGAGGGCAAAGTTCACGGCTTCGATTCGCTCCATGTAATTGGAGTTGTGGCCGATGGAGTGGGATTTGCCCACCGAGTACGAGGAATGCTCATCCAGCTCTTGCTCCAGTGGTGCAAGGAAGCTGGAGAAGATGTCGATCATGAAGCCATTGGAGGTGGCGAGGATCTCGCGAATATCCTGATTGACGATAGTGTCGAAGATAATCGGCCGAAGTCCGTCTTTTTCGGCGGCGTTGTCGATTTGTTGTACCATTGCCCGCGCTTTGTCCACGCTGTCTATATAGGGGCGTGTGAACTTGCTGAAGGTCACATTTTCAAATTGTGCCAACAAACTTTGGCCCAGGGTTTCGGCAGTTATGCCGGTGCCATCGGAGATAAAGAAAGCAGATCGTTTCATTTGCGCCTTGGGCCTTAAGCTGGTGACGATTGTTGGATATGATAGGTGCGATTTGTCGCGCTACATGGCCGGCAGTGTCACTTATTTTCCAGGTCCAGGCCACAATCGCTGCGATGCCCCCCAGATGAGCATTCAGCGCCCTGAGCTTTTCCAACACAGTTAGTGGAGAGATCACCTTGGTAGAGTACGTAGTTTCCCTCGATAAGCTCGGCGTCCATGATGTAGAGCATGTGGGGGGCAAGAACGCATCCCTCGGCGAGATGATCAGTAATCTTGCAGGCGCTGGTGTTTCGGTTCCCGGTGGTTTTGCCACCACCTCCCAGGCATATCGTGATTTTCTTGAGCTGAGCGGCTTGAACGATCAGATTCATGCGGCGCTGGACGCGCTGGATGTCGATGACGTGAACGCCCTGGCCCGCACCGGTGCCCAGATCCGTCAATGGATCATGGAAGCCGAGTTCCCGGAAAAGCTCAACGCAGAAATCCGTACCGCTTTCGCAACCTTGTCCCAGGGCAACCCGGACATGGCTGTTGCCGTGCGCTCCTCGGCCACCGCCGAAGATCTGCCGGATGCCTCCTTTGCCGGTCAGCAAGAAACTTTTCTGAACATCCGTGGTGTCGAGAACGTGATCCGTGCGGCCAAAGAGGTATTTGCCTCCTTGTTCAACGATCGTGCGATTTCTTACCGCGTGCACCAGGGTTTTGACCACAAACTGGTCGCCCTGTCGGCAGGTGTGCAGCGCATGGTGCGCTCCGAAACCGGCACCGCGGGTGTGATGTTCACCCTGGACACCGAGTCGGGTTTCCGTGATGTAGTGTTTATCACCGGCGCCTACGGCCTGGGCGAAACCGTTGTGCAGGGCGCGGTCAACCCGGACGAGTTCTACGTCCACAAGCAGACTCTGGAAGCCGGTCGCCCGGCGATTTTGCGCCGCAACCTGGGCAGCAAGGCAATCAAGATGATTTACGGCGAAGAAGCCAGCGCCGGCAAGTCGGTCAAGGTGATCGACGTTGACAAGGCCGACCGTGCCCGCTTCTGCCTGACCGACGCTGAAGTCAGCGAGCTGGCCAAGCAGGCGATGATCATCGAGAAGCACTACAAGTGCCCGATGGACATCGAATGGGCCAAAGACGGTGACGACGGCAAGCTGTACATCGTTCAGGCGCGTCCTGAAACCGTGAAAAGCCGCAGTGCCGGCAATGTCATGGAACGCTATCTGTTGAAAGAAACCGGCACGGTGCTGGTGGAAGGTCGGGCAATCGGTCAGCGTATCGGCGCAGGCAAGGTGCGCATCATCAAGGACGTGTCCGAGATGGACAAAGTCCAGCCGGGCGACGTTCTGGTCTCTGACATGACTGACCCGGACTGGGAACCGGTCATGAAGCGCGCCAGCGCCATCGTCACCAACCGTGGCGGGCGTACCTGTCACGCGGCGATCATCGCGCGAGAGCTGGGGATTCCGGCCGTGGTCGGTTGCGGCAACGCAACCCAGTTGTTGAAAGACGGCCAGGGCGTGACTGTTTCCTGTGCCGAAGGTGACACCGGTTTCATCTTCGAAGGCGAACTGGGCTTCGATATCAAGAAAAACTCGGTTGATGCCATGCCGGAACTGCCGTTCAAAATCATGATGAACGTCGGTAACCCGGATCGCGCGTTTGACTTCGCACAGTTGCCGAACGCCGGTGTGGGTCTGGCCCGTCTGGAATTCATCATCAACCGTATGATCGGTGTGCACCCCAAGGCACTGCTGAACTACGACGGTCTGCCTCAGGAAATCAAGGACAGCGTCGACAAGCGTATCGCTGGCTATGACGACCCGGTCGGTTTCTATGTCGAGAAACTGGTTGAAGGCATCAGTACCCTGGCCGGTGCCTTCACTCCGAAGAAAGTGATAGTGCGTCTGTCGGACTTCAAGTCCAACGAATACGCGAACCTGATCGGCGGCAAGCTGTACGAGCCGGAAGAAGAGAACCCGATGCTGGGCTTCCGCGGTGCTTCGCGTTACATCAGCGAAAACTTCCGTGATTGTTTCGAGCTCGAGTGCCGCGCCCTCAAGCGTGTGCGCAACGAGATGGGCTTCACCAACGTCGAAATCATGGTGCCGTTCGTGCGCACCCTGGGTGAGGCGAGCCAGGTCATCGACCTGCTGGCTGAAAACGGCCTCAAGCGTGGCGAAAACGGCCTGCGCATCATCATGATGTGCGAGTTGCCGTCCAACGCGATTCTGGCTGAAGAGTTCCTTGAGTTCTTCGACGGTTTCTCCATCGGTTCCAACGACCTGACCCAGTTGACCCTGGGGCTGGACCGCGACTCCGGTGTCATCGCACATTTGTTTGACGAGCGTAACCCGGCAGTTAAAAAGCTGCTGTCCAATGCTATCCAGGCCTGCAACAAGGCTGGCAAGTACATCGGTATTTGCGGTCAGGGCCCGTCCGATCATCCGGATCTGGCGCTGTGGTTGATGGAGCAGGGCATTGAAAGTGTGTCCCTGAACCCTGACACCGTGCTGGAAACCTGGTTCTTCCTGGCGGAAGGTCAAGCCCAGGCTTGAGTCGTTGAGAGAAGGGCGGGGCAGCCAATGGGCTGCTCTGCTCTTTATAAGCAGTGGTAGGGCGAGTTCCTCTATGGAGTCGCCCTTTTTTGTGCAAGAGCATTATGCAAAGCAGCAGTCATCTTTTTCCCGTTGCCCTGATTAGCGCTGAGCGTCGGGGTGATCTAAGCGAAGACGTTTATCGCTTGAAACCCGCCAATAGCCCGGACATTTCCGTGGAGCTGGTGGTGACGCGCCTGGGCATGGCTGACGCCAGCGAAGTGTGCGGTGTGCCGGTTATCCTGTTGCACGGCAGCTTTTCCAATCGTCGGTTCTGGTACTCGCCCAAAGGTGTGGGGTTGGGGGCATTTCTGGCCCGGGCCGGCTTTGATGTGTGGTTGCCCGAAATGCGCGGTCATGGTCTTTCGTCACGCAATATCCATTGGGGCAAGAATCGGGTGGCGGATTACGCCCGTTATGATTTGCCGGCCATTGGCGCATTCGTGCGCGAGCAAAGCGGGGATATCCCGCACTGGATCGGTCACTCTCAAGGCGGCATCAGCCTGGCAGCGGCCCTTGGTGGACAGTATCTGGGGGATGAGGACGTGGCCTCGGCGGCATTTTTTGGGTGCCAGATCAACCGCCGTTACTGGTCACTGAAAATTCCGCCGGTGCAGTGGTGCGCTTATCTGCTGTTGAAGCGCTTTGCGCAGCTCTCGGGTTCGCGGCTTAAGCGTGGTCCGGAAGACGAGCCCATCAGCATGGCCCTGGAAACCTTGCGCTGGAATGGTTTCATGGGTGGCTTCAAAGATGCACAAAGAGATTGGTGGGCAGGGCTGGCCGAGGTTCAGGTGCCGGTACTGGCCGTTGCTGCCGCGGGCGATCAGCAAACGCCGGAGTGGGCGTGCCGAAAACTCTACGATCAGTTGGGCTCGCAGCAGCGTACTTTTGTCACGTTGGGGCGCCAGCAGGGTTTCACTTCTGACTTCAGTCACGTAGAAATGCTGGTTAGCCAGGCGGCTCGGCAGGAAGTCTGGCCGTTGGTGCGTAACTGGTTGATGCAGCACTCCGTGCCGGCGGCCGAAGAAGGGCATGCCCGGGTCAGCGGTTTTTAATCCGGGGCGCTGAGTGCTGCAGGTGCTGGCAGGTCGGTGACGCCGCTTGTGATTATGGTCACATTTGGCGTCCTGGCTTGTGCTCTGATCTCGCTGATGGATGCGTAAACATATACAGTCAGCCTGTACCAGAGCGTCTATAAAGTAGTGTTGTCGTATTTCTCCCTGCTGCGCCATCCGAAACAGGAGTTATTCCATGAATCACTACATCACTCCCGATCTGTGTGATGCCTACCCTGAGTCTGTCCAGGTGCTTGAGCCGATGTTCAGCAATTTTGGCGGACGGGACTCCTTTGGTGGTGAGATCGTGACCATCAAGTGCTTCGAGGACAATTCCCGGGTCAAGGAGCAAGCCGAGCTCAATGGCAAGGGCAAAGTCCTGGTTGTTGATGGCGGGGGCTCTCTGCGTCATGCCCTGCTGGGCGACATGATTGCCGAAAAAGCATCGAAGAACGGTTGGGAAGGGCTGGTGATTTACGGTTGTATCCGTGATGTCGATGTTCTCGCTCAAACTGACCTGGGGGTGCAGGCCTTGGCCAGCCACCCGCTGAAGTCCGTCAGGCGTGGTCTTGGTGATGTGAATGTGCCAGTGACGTTTGCAGGTGTCACATTTCGTCCCGGAGAATTCATTTACGCCGATAACAATGGCGTTATCATTTCTCCAGTTGCTCTGAAAATGCCGGACTAAAAGCTTTAACACTAAGGATCATGGATGTTCGAGGACGAAAACGCTCAATGGGGGCTGGTGCATGCGCTGGTGCTGGACGGTGAAGGCGGTGCGCGCTCGATCGCTCGTACCGAGCTGAACGGTCTGCAGTTGCAGGCGCATGAAAGCATTTGGTTGCATTGGGATCGCAGTCACCCGCAAACCCAGAGCTGGTTGCGGGACTCCAGTGGTTTAAGTGACTTCAGCTGTGATTTGCTGCTTGAAGAAAACACCCGTCCTCGTTTGCTGTCACTGCCCGACAGTGAGCTGCTGCTGTTTTTGCGCGGGGTCAATCTGAACCCCGGGGCAGAGCCCGAAGACATGGTCTCGCTGCGGATCTTTGGCAGTGCCCAGCGGGTTATTTCTTTGCGGATGCGTCCGTTGCGGGCCACTGACGAGCTGCTCGGTGAGTTTGCCGTGGGTGAAGGCCCAAAAAATCCGGCTGAACTGATCCTTTATCTGGCTCAGCACCTGACATTGAAGGTGCAGGATTTGATAAGCGAGCTGTCAGAAATCGTCGATGACGAAGAAGATAAAATAGATGCCGACGAACGGTATACGCCGGAGCATGGATCTATTCTGCAGATTCGTCGGAGGGCTGCCGCTTTGCGTCGTTTTCTGGCACCGCAAAGGGATATTTTCGGACAGCTCACACGGACAAAATTACCGTGGTTCAGCTCTGATGATGCTGATTACTGGAACGAACTGAACAACAGCCTGACCCGCTATCTGGAAGAACTCGAGTTGACCCGCGAGCGCGTGGGGCTGGTCCTTGAGGCTGAAGATCGTCGTTTGAACGTGCGCATGAGCCGCATCATGTATCGCTTCGGCGTGCTTACCGGGATATTCCTGCCCATCACCTTTCTTACCGGTTTGCTCGGGATCAACGTGGGCGGTGTACCGCTCTCCAACGACCCCTATGGTTTTGCCGTGATTTGCATTTTGATGCTGATCATTGGTGTCGGTCAGTGGTGGTTTTATCGTCGTTTGCAGTGGCTTTGAACGGGGCGCATGTGACGCCGATAAAGTTGTTCGCGTCTTTTACAGACATACCGAGAGGTGCTTATGCACGATCCGTTTGAACAGTCATTACGTGAAATGCTCAAGGCGCCGCCGTCCTCGCGGGACGATGACGCCTGCCTGGGCCGAGTACTGAAAACCGCTAACCGCCAGGTAGGCGCGGGCGATCTTTTCAGCTTGCTGGGGCGCTGGGTGCAAGCACTGATGATTGCTTTGAACAGCGGTTCGGCTCATATTGCGCCCGTTTCGCGACGCAAACCTGTTGCTCGCCCTGCTGATAAGGCTGATTGAACATGGAACTTGATCTCTGGACCCAGAGCCTGGTCACGGCAATGACTGCCTTGTGGACTAAAATTGCCAACTTCATCCCTAACCTTTTCGGGGCGTTGGTGGTGGTGCTGCTGGGCTTCGTTGTAGCCAAGCTGCTGGATACCCTGCTGTCGAAGCTGCTCGCCAAGTTGGGTCTTGACCGTTTGATGGGCGGTACCGGTCTCACCAAGATTCTGGGGCGCGCAGGCATTCAGGTCCCGATTTCGACCCTGATTGGCAAAATCGTCTATTGGTTTATTCTGCTGATCTTTCTGGTCTCCGCCGCGCAGTCGCTGGGGCTGGAACGTGTCTCTGCTACGCTTGACATCTTTACGCTGTATTTGCCCAAGGTCTTTGGTGCGCTGCTAGTGTTGTTGGTAGGTGTGCTGGTTGCACAGTTGCTCAACGGTCTTGTACGTGGCGCTGCCGAGAGTGTCGGGTTTGATTACGCAGGCGGTCTGGGGCGTGTGGCACAGGGTCTGGTGATCATCATCAGTATTTCCGTGGCAATCAGCCAGCTGGAGGTCAAGACTGACCTGCTTAACCATGTAATTGTGATTGTACTGATTACCGTTGGCCTGGCTGTGGCCCTGGCCATGGGGCTGGGAAGTCGGGAGATTGCAGGGCAGATCCTCGCCGGGATCTATGTGCGTGAGCTGTATCAGGTTGGGCAGGACGTTCGAGTGGGTGAGGTTGCAGGTCAGATTGAAGAAATAGGCACGGTTAAAACCACGTTGCTGACTGATGAGGGTGAGCTAGTCTCCATCTCTAATCGGATCTTGCTGGAGCAGCACGTGACCAGCCGCTGATGCGGCAAACCCTGCTAATGTATGCCACCGCAAAAAAGCCTGTTTTCAAGGCTGCGGCGGACATTGACCTGACTGTCGGCACGACTCGTTTTGAATAAAGCCCAATCGCTATCCATGCGCTACGACCCCCGCGAGCTCTCTGATGAGGAGTTGGTGGCGCGCGCGCATGATGAGTTGTTTCACGTCACGCGCGCCTATGAAGAACTGATGCGACGCTATCAGCGCACCTTGTTCAACGTTTGTTCAAGATATTTAGGGAACGATAGGGACGCTGATGATGTCTGTCAGGAAGTGATGCTAAAGGTGCTGTATGGTCTGAAGAATTTCGAGGGCAAATCGAAATTCAAAACATGGCTATATAGTATTACTTACAACGAATGTATTACGCAGTATCGAAAGGAACGGCGAAAGCGTCGCTTGATGGACGCATTAAGTATTGACCCCCTCGAGGAAGCGTCCGAAGAAAAGGCGCCGAAACCTGAGGAAAAGGGCGGACTTGATCGCTGGCTGGTGCATGTGAACCCGATAGATCGTGAAATTTTAGTGCTGCGTTTTGTCGCAGAACTGGAATTTCAGGAAATCGCAGACATAATGCATATGGGTTTGAGTGCGACAAAGATGCGTTACAAGCGTGCTCTTGATAAATTACGTGAGAAATTTGCAGGTATTGCTGAAACTTAGTTCAGCGCAAATTGCTCTACGTGTAGGCAAGGTCTGATAGACTTGTCGCCGAGTTGTCCCCCGGATATGTGGGACTGCTTTACAATCACCAGATGGGGATTTAACGGATGAAACTGAAAAACACCTTGGGCATTGCCATTGGTTCCTTTGTAGCCGCAACTTCGTTCGGTGCCCTGGCACAAGGCCAAGGCGCGGTCGAGGGTGAACTGTTCTACAAAAAACAGTACAACGACAGCGTCAAGTCCGTAGAAGACGGTTACAACCCAGGCGCATCGATCGGTTACTTCCTGACCGACGACGTTTCGTTGAACCTGACCTACGACACGACTAACCACACCCGTTCCACCAAGGGTGACCATCAGAAAATCAAAGGCGACAACTTTGGTCTGAACGCTCAGTACCACTTCGGCACCGTAGGTGACGCTCTGCGTCCATACGTTTCCGGCGGTGTTGCTCACAAGAGCATGACCGGCGTTGAGGCCAATGGCCACAGCGGTCGCGACAAGTCGACTTTCCTGACTGCAGGCGCTGGTGTTAAGTGGTACATCACTGACAACCTGTTCGCCCGTGCAGGCGTTGAAGCTGACTACAAACTGGACAACGGCAAGTGGGACTACGCTCCTACCGTTGGCCTGGGTGTGAACTTCGGCGGCAACGGCGGTAAAGTTGCTCCTGCTCCAGTTCCAGCGCCAGCACCAGTTGCTGAGCCAGAGCCAGAAGCTCCGATCGCTGAAGTGGTTCGCGTTGAACTTGACGTGAAATTCGACTTCGACAAGTCGGTTGTTAAATCGCAGTACATGCCTGACATCAACAACGTTGCTGATTTCATGAAGCAGTACCCTGCGACCAACACTACTGTTGCTGGTTACACTGACAGCATCGGTCCAGACGCCTACAACCAAAAACTGTCGCAACGTCGTGCTGACGCTGTTCGTGCAGCTCTGGTTAACCAAGGTGTTGCAGCTAACCGTGTAGACGCTGTTGGTCACGGTGAAGCGAACCCAGTTGCAAGCAACGCAACTGAAGAAGGCCGTGCTCTGAACCGTCGCGTAGAAGCTACCGTTCAAGCAGAAGCTAAGTAATTTTTAGCTAGGCTGTTCAGAAAAACCCGGCTTAGGCCGGGTTTTTCTTTGCCTGCGATTTAGCCCGGCAGGGGCATTGTGATGCGTCTGCCCCTCGCTTGCGCAGGGGATGCGCGGCTATAATCGCGCCCCTATTCAAGTCATCTTCGAGACCATTGAGCCCATGTATAACCTGGCCCGCCAGTTGCTCTTCAAACTATCCCCAGAAACCTCTCACGATCTGTCCCTGGATTTGATCGGTGCGGGTGGCCGTCTGGGGCTCAACAGTTTGTTGTGCAAGACACCGGCAAAACTGCCAGTGACCGTCATGGGACTCGATTTTCCGAACCCGGTGGGGTTGGCGGCAGGTCTCGATAAAAATGGTGCGGCCATTGATGGCTTTGCACAGCTGGGTTTTGGCTTCGTCGAGATTGGTACGGTTACGCCGCGCCCTCAGCCAGGCAACCCGAAACCGAGAATCTTTCGATTGCCTGAAGCACAGGCAATCATCAATCGTATGGGGTTTAACAACCTTGGGGTTGATCACCTGCTGACGCGGGTTCAGGCTGCCAGGTACAGCGGTATTCTGGGCATCAATATTGGCAAGAACTTCGATACACCGGTTGAGCGCGCAGTCGACGACTACCTGATCTGCCTGGACAAGGTGTATACCCACGCCAGCTATGTAACGGTCAACGTCAGTTCGCCGAATACACCTGGATTGCGCAGCCTGCAATTCGGTGATTCGCTCAAGCAATTGCTTGAAGCCCTACAACTGCGTCAGAACGAACTGACGCAACGCCACGGCAAACGAGTACCGCTGGCGATCAAGATTGCCCCGGACATGACTGACGAAGAAACCGTCCTGGTGGCCCAGGCACTGCTTGAGACGGGGATGGATGCAGTGATTGCGACCAACACCACCCTGAGTCGTGTCGGGGTTGAGGGTATGGAGCATGGTGACGAGGCCGGTGGTCTGTCTGGCGCGCCGGTTCGCGACAAGAGCACCCATACGGTCAAGGTACTGGCGGCAGAGCTGGCAGGGCGCATGCCGATCATTGCCGCCGGCGGGATCACTGAAGGCAAGTACGCAGCTGATAAAATCGCTGCTGGTGCTAGCCTGGTCCAGCTCTACTCGGGCTTTATCTACAAGGGGCCAGCCTTGATTCGTGAGTCGGTCGACGCCATTTCTGCTCTGGTTCGCAAATAAAAGTTTGCAAAAGGGTAATTGCGTCGACAGGCAGGCATAAAAAAGGGCTCCCAAAAGGAGCCCTTGGGCCGAAGCCCGCCGCCCGGATAGGACGGCATGGTTAAGTCGTTACATCTTCGAGGTGATGTCGGATTATGCCCGGTGTTAGCCGACGGCGTGGAGTTCGTTGAGTTTGTGGATGCCCGCAGTGCCAGTCATACCGTCCCAGTTGTCGCCGCGTCCTTCGCGCCAGCCGTTAATCCAGGCTTGGCGTACCGACGGTAGAGTAAAAGGGCAAAGCTCACGGGACTTTCCATGAACGCCGTATTGATATCCGCGTATAAAAGCTTTTTCCAACGGATCACGCTTAAGTCTTCTCATAGGGTGTTGCCCTCACTTGTTGACTGTTTTATATAGCGTCGACCTACCAAGGGTCGGGGCAGAGTGTTCTGCCGTTGGTGTGCTCGCTGCCGGCGTGGCGAGCATTTTGTTGGCGCCTGTGCGGCGACAACCTAGGTTCAGTTCTAACCAATGCGCCAAGGCGTGTGAATGATCGTTTTGTCATAAGGACGTAACGATAATGGTGTTAAGGCCATAAGAACGGCTGCTTTTGCATGGCCGGTTTCGCCCAAAGCCTGATAGGGCGAGTGTTTACAAAGATGATGTGTTTCATTCTCTGCTGCGAATACCTATCCATAGCGCTGGGAGACTATTCGACGAAGGGTCTGATCATGACCATTTGTTTCTCGATGAATGACCTGCCTCTGCGTCTAAACTCTTCGTGCCTCAGGGCATGACTGATCGCGGGGGTGGAACGGCACAGTTTCGTGCCACACGAGCGCTCTTCAAGAAAAGCGCTTGATTGAAAACGGAGCAGGCAATGCGTTGTCTGCTCACTGATAGCTAAAAGCTCAGGAATCCCATGTCGGATCGTTACGAATTCTTCCTTACTTGTCCCAAAGGCCTTGAAGGCCTTCTCCTTGAGGAGGCTACCGGCCTTGGTCTTGAGGAAGCCCGCGAGCACACCTCGGCCATTCGTGGCATGGCAACTATGGAAACTGCCTACCGCCTGTGCCTCTGGTCGCGTCTTGCCAACCGAGTGTTGCTGGTGCTCAAGCGCTTCCCGATGAAAGATGCGGAAGACCTGTACCACGGTGTGCTGGATATCGAATGGCAAGACCATATGGTTCCGGACGGTACCCTCGCCGTTGAATTCAGTGGCCATGGCTCAGGCATCGATAACACCCACTTTGGCGCCCTGAAAGTTAAAGACGCCATCGTCGACAAGCTGCGCACGCCGTCCGGCGAGCGTCCTTCCATCGACAAGATCAGTCCCGATATTCGCATTCACTTGCGCCTTGATCGCGGCGAAGCGATTTTGTCCCTGGACTTGTCGGGCAGCAGCTTGCACCAGCGCGGCTACCGTCTGCAGCAAGGTGCTGCACCGCTGAAAGAAAACCTGGCAGCAGCCATTTTGATCCGTGCCGGATGGCCGCGTATGGCCGCCGAAGGCGCAGCCCTGGCTGACCCGATGTGCGGTGTGGGTACCTTCCTGGTCGAAGGCGCGATGATTGCTGCCGATATGGCGCCAAACCTCAACCGTATTCACTGGGGTTTTGACGCCTGGCTGGGCCATGTGCCGGCGATCTGGAAGAAGCTGCATGAAGAAGCCACGGCGCGTGCAGAGGCTGGCATGGCCAAACCGCCGTTGTGGATTCGTGGCTATGAAGCTGATCCGCGTCTGATCCAGCCTGCCCGCAACAACATTGAACGTGCGGGCTTGAGTCACTGGATCAAGATCTACCAGGGTGAAGTCGCGACCTTTGAGCCGCGTCCTGATCAGAACCAGAAAGGTCTGGTTATCTGTAACCCTCCGTACGGCGAGCGTCTGGGGGATGAGGCTAGCTTGCTCTATCTCTACCAGAACCTTGGCGAGCGCCTGCGTCAGGCCTGTCTGAACTGGGAAGCGGCAGTGTTTACCGGCGCCCCGGATCTGGGCAAGCGCATGGGTATTCGCAGTCACAAACAGTATTCGTTCTGGAACGGCGCCTTGCCGTGCAAGTTGTTGCTGATCAAGGTCGTCCCGGATCAGTTCGTCACTGGCGAGCGCCGCACGCCTGAGCAGCGTCAGGCTGAGCGTGAGCAGGTCGAATCTGATCTGCCGTCCAACATCGAAGCTCCGGGCAAGTACGAGAAGTTCAACAAGAACGGCAACCCGATCAAGCCGGCTCCTGTGGTGATCGAGCAGCCGCGCTTGAGCGAAGGCGGGCAGATGTTTGCCAACCGTCTGCAAAAGAACCTCAAAGCGCTGGGCAAGTGGGTCAAGCGCGAAGGTATTGATTGCTACCGTGTATACGACGCCGATATGCCTGAGTACTCGATGGCTATCGACCTGTATCACGACTGGGTTCACGTCCAGGAATACGTGGCGCCAAAATCCATCGATCCGGAAAAAGCCTCGGCCCGTATGTTCGATGCCCTGGCGGCAATTCCGCAGGCGCTGAACATCGATAAAAGCCGCGTCATCGTCAAACGTCGCGAGCGCCAGAGCGGCACCAAGCAGTACGAGCGTCAAAGCGCCCAGGGCAAGTTCACTGAGGTCAATGAGGGTGGCGTGAAGCTGCTGGTGAACCTCACGGACTATCTGGACACCGGGTTGTTCCTTGACCACCGCCCGATGCGGATGCGCATTCAGAAAGAAGCGGCCGGCAAGCGCTTCCTCAATCTGTACTGCTACACCGCAACCGCCAGCGTTCACGCGGCCAAGGGCGGCGCACGCAGCACTACCAGCGTCGACCTGTCGAAAACATACCTGGACTGGGCGCGACGCAACTTGTCCCTTAACGGTTTCTCGGACAAGAACCGTCTGGAGCAGGGTGATGTGATGGCGTGGCTGGATGCCTGCCGTGAAGAGTACGACCTGATCTTTATCGATCCGCCGACCTTCTCCAACTCCAAGCGCATGGAAGGCATCTTCGATGTCCAGCGTGATCATGTGCAGTTGCTGGACCTGGCCATGGCGCGTCTGGCGCCGGGTGGCGTGTTGTACTTCTCGAACAACTTCCGCAAATTCATCCTCGATGAAAATCTGGAAGCGCGTTATGCGGTAGAAGAAATTACCGCCAGCACCATCGATCCGGACTTTGCCCGCAACAGCAAAATCCACCGTGCCTGGAAAATCACGGCTCGGTAAGAGCAGTGACACCGGCATAAATAAAAACGCCCCCGATCTTGTGATCGGGGGCGTTTTTTATTGTGGGCTAAATGCCCGCGGCGCTACAGAATCATAGTAGCTAGGGCCTGCAAAATTTATTGCGCGATAGATACCGAGGTGTTGGCCAGGGCAGGCTGGCGATACAGGTCGAGCAGTACCTGGTCGAGAATCGATGAAGCGCCCCATGGGCGAGGGTCGTTGAGGATGGCCACGACTGCCCATGTATGACCGTTGCTGTCGCGGCTAAAGCCTGAAATCGCGCGCACGGTATTGAGGGTGCCGGTTTTGATATGGGCCTGGCCGTTCATGGCTGTGGTTTTCAGACGTTTACGCATGGTGCCGTCTTTACCGGCAATGGGCATAGAGCTGATGAACTCGGCCGCATACGGACTTTTCCAGGCGGCCTGGAGCATTTGCGCCATTTCCCGCGCGCTGACACGTTCGGCCCGTGACAGTCCGGAGCCGTTCTCCATGACCAGATGGGGCGCGGTAATGCCTTTCTTGGCCAGCCACTGGCGTATGACACGCTGTGCAGCCTTGGCGTCGTCACCATCGGCATCGCTACGGAACTGCGCGCCCAGGCTCAGGAACAGTTGCTGGGCCATGGTGTTGTTACTGTACTTGTTGATGTCGCGAATGATCTCTGCCAGATCCGGTGAGTAGGCCCGGGCCAGCAATTTGGCATTTTTGGGCACGGCGGCCTGACGGTTCTGCCCCTGAATGCTGCCGCCCAGTTCTTTCCAGATGGCGCGTACCGCACCGGCGGTATAAGTCGCATGGTCGAGCAAGGACAGGTAGGTCTGGGAGTTGCAGCCATCGGCCAGCTGGCCGCTGACGGTGACCAGGACCGACCCGTCGGCCTGGGTGACGGGGTTGTAGCGAACATCACCCGTGCATTGCTTGGTGTTGACGGCCTTTACCTGATTGTCGATCCGGATGCTGGCAATCGGTGGTTCGACCGAGATCAGCACCTTGCCGGCATCATTACGTGCAACAAAGCGCAGGGCTTTAAGGTTGACCATCAGTGAGTCGGGTTTGACCAGGAACGGTTTGTTCTTGTCGTTACCGTCGTCATCAAACACCGGCAGCTGTGGTTGCTCGAAGAAACTGCGGTCAAGCACCAGGTCGCCGGTGATTTGCTGCACGCCGTTGGCTCGCAGGTCGCGCATCAGCAGCCAGAGTTTTTCCATGTTCAGCTTGGGATCGCCACCACCCTTGAGGTACAGGTTGCCCTGCAGGATGCCGTTGCTCAGGGTGCCGTCGGTATAGAACTCGGTTTTCCACTGATGGGTCGGGCCGAGCATTTCCAGGGCCGCGTAGGTGGTCACCAGCTTCATGGTGGAGGCGGGGTTCATCGATACGTCGGCATTGAAGACTGTTGGAGTGCCGGGGCCATCCAGGGGGATCATGACCAATGACAGTGCATCGTTTTGCAGCTTGTTGGTCTTGAGGGCTTGCTGGACTTTTGGCGAAAGGGTGGTGTTGACGGGGGCGGCGTTGGCGCCGAAGGCGAGCGGCAAAAACAGGCTGGCCAGAAGCAATGGTCGTAAAGATTTGATCATATGAAGTAAAACCCTGCAGGCGAGGGGAGAAAATAAGAGGGCATGATAAATAAGCCCTCGATAGTCATAAAAGTATCGGCATTATGCCCCAAGGTCAGCGGGCTTGTGCATCGCTGTGATGCAGGTATTGGCTGATTAAATACAGAAAACGATGAACCGTTCACATGGAACCGGGCAACTGCGGCCTTAAGCTGCTAAAGTGCCGCCCGTAATTACTTATGAGGATTGTTCAATGGCTACTAATCGTTCCCAGCGTCTGCGCAAAAAACTGTGCGTTGATGAATTTCAGGAGCTGGGTTTTGAGCTGAACCTGGATTTCAAAGAAGACCTGTCGGAAGAGGCTATCGATGCATTCCTCGCAGCGTTTTTGAAAGAAGCCATGGAAGCTAACGGTCTGGGCTATGTTGGCGGCGACGACTACGGTCTGGTTTGCCTGCAGAAGCGCGGCTCGGTCAGCGAAGAGCAGCGTGCCGCTGTTGAAGCCTGGTTGAAAGCTCGCCCAGAGCTGACCAGCGTTGAAGTTAGCCCGCTGTTGGACGTGTGGTACCCGGAAAAGCCAATCAATCCGGTAGCCTGATGTCAAATGAAGGCAGCCCCAGTGGCTGCCTTCATGTTTTACCCCCGCCTGCATCTGGCCCGCTTCGGGCAGCGCTTTACTCTCTTTCTGCTTTTTGACCGCAACCTTGTGCGTGACTTCGCGCGGGTGGCACTTTTTGAGCTGCCATCAAGCCCCGGGCTTTGCTGCTGCCTGCCATAGAATTTCAGCGATCCCCTGCCGCTTGGCGATCAGGCGGGCTGCGACGAACAGTAAATCTGACAGACGGTTGATATACGCCAGGCCTGCCCCGGTCATGGGCTCAACTGCATTGAGTTGTTGGCAGCGACGTTCGGCACTGCGTGCCAGGCTGCGACAAACATGAGCTTGTGCGATCAGGCTCGAGCCGCCGGGCAGAATGAAGTTTTCCAGCGGGCCCAGTTCTTCGTTCCAGCGGTCAATCGCCGCTTCAAGTCTTTCGATTTCAAGGTTGTCGAGCGCCTGGTAGGCCGGCATGGCCAACTCGCCGCCCAGATCAAACAGCCGATGCTGACACGGCTCAAGTACTTCAATCAGCTCATTGAGCCCCGGGCATTGCGCGCTGTGCTCGGTGAGTCCGGCCAGCAACAGGCCGACCTGGCTGTTAAGGCTGTCGACCTCACCAATGGCTTCTATTCGCGGATGGTCCTTGGGCACACGGCGCCCGTCACCCAGGCCGGTTTCGCCCTTGTCGCCCGTGCGGGTATAAATTTTCGATAAACGAAAGCCCATGTCTAGAGTTCCACCTTGGTTGATTCCTGTGCGGCTATCAGGTTACCAGCCAACGGCAGGCGCAGGGTAAAGCAGGTGCCCTGACCCAGGGTTGAATGCACTTCCATTTGGCCCTTGTGGTTGTTGGTAATGATGAAGTACGACACTGACAGGCCGAGCCCTGTGCCCTGGCCAACTTCCTTGGTGGTAAAGAAGGGTTCGAAAATCCGTTTGCGCACGTGCTCCGGCATGCCGACGCCGTTATCTTCAACCTGTATTTGCGCCCACGGCGGGTTGAGCTTGGTACGCAGGATGATGCGTCCCGGTTCGCGCTTGTCGGTGCGCTGGTGAATCGCCTGGGCGGCGTTTTTCAGCAGGTTCAGCAACACCTGTTCAAGCTCGTTGGGAATAACGGGCACGGGGCCTAGCTGCGGATCGAACTGGCGCGTAACGGCGTGTCCCTTGAAGTCAAAGCCAATGCTCAGGTCAAAGTCATTGCTGGCGATATCTATGGCCTGATCGATGAGCGCAGACAAATCGCAGGGGCTCATTTGTCGATTGCTGCGCCGGCTGAAACTGAGCATGTGGGTGACAATTTTTGCGGCTCTGGCCCCTGCCTGCTGGATGCCATCCAGCAGTTTGGGTACTTCACGGGCTTGCAGGTAGCGATTGATAGCCTCCAGTTCTATACCGGCCTGCTGCGCCTGTTCCACATTCTTTGGTAGGTCGCTGGACAAGCGCCGGCGAATGTTCTGCACGTTATGCAGGATGGCGCCCAGCGGATTATTGATTTCGTGTGCCATGCCGGCGGCCAGGCCGCCCACGGAGAGCATCTTCTCGGATTGCACCATCATGTCTTCCAATGACAGGCGCTGGGTAATGTCGTCAATCCGGATAACCACACCGCGGCCGCCACCGCCCATCAGCGGGTAGAACGTCAGAGCATAGTGCCGTGCATCTTCGCCCTGGCCCCAGGTCACGCGTTCAATTTTAGCGACCCGGTGGTTTTCGATGGTGTCCTTGAGCTGTGGCAGGAAGGGCTGGAGGGGTTCGAAGGCAAGGTCAATCGGCTGATTCAAGGCCTCATCCAGTTGCGTTCCCGAGAGTACGCTGGCCTCCTGATTCCACTGGGTGACATAGAGTTGTTCGTCCAGAGCGATCAGGGCTGAAGGCATGGAGTCGATAATACTGTTCAGGTATTTCTGAAACCCGGTCAGTTTTTTCTCGATTTTGCTGCGTACCTGGACTTCCAGCTCCAGCTTGCGATTGGTGTTGCGGGTTTCTTCTGCGAGTGCCTGCGCTTGATCGTACGCTGCTTGTGCTTCATCCCGCGCACGCTTGAGTTCCTGTTCACGCGCTTCAATGCGCGACAGCATGGTGTTGAATGCCTCGGCGAGGCTGCCGATTTCGTCGTTGTTGCCCGGCGCTGCGCGTAAGGCGTAGTTCTCTTCCCGGGTGACCTGGCGCGACAGCTCTTCAAGTCGGTAAATGGGTTGGGTAATCAGGCGTTTGATCTGCCGGGCAATCACGAACCAGAGCAAGGTGCTGAAGATCAAAATCCCCAGGCTGGCGGTGAGTGTGCCGGTGTAAAACGCCATGGGCAGTTCGCTGCTGGCGACCAGCAGTAAATGCCCTGGAGGGCCCTGGTCCCGGGGGAGTTTCGCGAGTTGATTGCTGCGCAGTTCGGTCAGGCGCCAGGCTTCGATCTGGCGGTAGTGCTCGGGCAGCGGCAGGTGTTCTCCGTGCTGCAATTGCGCCAGAAGATTACCCGCACTGTCATAAATCGCAGCGGCCCGTAGAGGGGCGTAGCTGCCAATTTCCTCAAGCAGGGCTTCGGCGTTGTGTTCGGAGTCCAGTGCGTGAGCGATAAGTGCGGGTTTCGACGCCAGCTGCCCCAGTGTCTGCAAGGCTTGTGGTGCAGTGCTCTCGTGGGAGATCCAGTACGCAGCACTGATAAACGTCAGGTTGGCCACCAGCAACACGGTAGCCAGCAATACGAGGAGGGCGGCCAGCAACTTCTGGCCTACCGGGAGGTTTTCAAGGCGCTGGCGCAAGGGCATGGGTCGTCGCATTCAAGAAGAACAAGGCCGCAGAGTAGCGCGGGCCTCAGTTGCAGGGCAATCCAAGCTGCTTCAAGTGATTGCTGAGCCGCTGTTGCAGCGCCTGCAAGTGCGGGGCCGCGAGTTGGTGATTGGCAGCGGCTGCGCAGGCATAGCCCAGCAGGTAGCTGATTTCAGTGCGCCGGCCTTGGGTGACATCCTGGTGCATGGAAGAAAAGTTGTTGGCAGTGGCCTGGATGACGCGGTTGACTTCGGCAGTCAAATCGATCGCAGCCTCAGGGTGTCCGCAATGTTCAAGCAAGCGACTGAGTTCGGTGCACAGCGTGCCGACTTCGCCACTGTGTGCTTGCAAACCGCCGTTACGACAGTCGTGCAGTACGGTCAGTGGATTGATCGCACAGTTAAGGGCCAGTTTTCGCCATAAACGGCTCAGAATATTCGGGCTCCACTGGTGGGCTATGCCGCTGCGCTGCAGTTCTTCAAGCCATTGCGGTGCTTCGCCGCCGCTGGTATCTCCCAGCCATGTCTGGCCTTGGCCGGCAAACACTACGCGCCAGTCGCTCTGGCGAAATGCGCCTTCAGTGCTTGAGGCAAAGATGCAGCGGTTGTGTGGGACAAGGTCGGCGACGATTTGCTGACTGCCAAGGCCATTCTGCAACAGGATCAGTTCGGCATCGGGGCTGAGCCGTCCGGCAATCTGCCTGACGGCGTGCTCTGCGTCATAGGCCTTGCAGGTCACCAGCAGACGCTGAACTGGCTCGTCGGCCTCGGGTGTTTGGGCGCGGATGGGTATCAGTTGCGAGTGCTCACCTTCAACTAAAGTTACCCCCTGTGCCGCTTGATAGGCTTGCAGGCGCGCGCCGGTGCGCAGGATCAGCGTGACAGGCAGGCCGGCACGCGCCAGTCGCGCGGCCCACAGCATGCCCATGCTCCCGGCGCCGAGAATGTGCCACGGCGTCGGCATATTGGAGGAGGTTTGAGGCAAGGCCGAATTTGGCATGTGTACTCGCAAGTGAATGAAGTCGAAGAACCGCTATAATGCCCGCGCATTTTAACTGTCAGGTCAGGCGTGCTCCATCTGTGTTGAGCGCGCCCTTTATTATTGGAGAAAACTACATGCCGTCGTTCGACGTGGTATCCGAACTGGACAAGCACGAAGTCACCAACGCCGTTGAAAACGCGGTCAAGGAGCTGGATCGTCGTTATGACCTTAAGGGTAAGGGTACTTTTGAGTTCAAGGAGAAGGACCTGACCGTGAACTTGACCGCCGAGGCTGACTTTCAGCTGGAAGCGATGATCGAGATTCTCAAGCTGGCCCTGATCAAGCGCAAGATTGATGCGCAATGCCTTGAGATCAAGGATGCCTACGCTTCTGGCAAATTGATGAAGCAGGAAGCCGTATTGAAGGAAGGCATCGACAAGGAGCTGGCGAAGAAAATCGTTGCTCACGTCAAGGACGCCAAGCTCAAGGTTCAAGCTTCCATTCAGGGCGAGCAAGTGCGTATCACTGGCAAGAAGCGTGACGACTTGCAAGAAGCGATCGCTGCACTGCGGGCCAAAACCTTCGATATGCCGCTGCAGTTCAATAACTTCCGTGACTGAATACGGGGGAACCTATGGCGATTATCTACGTCCGATTTTCCCTGGACCTGCAAAAACGATTGAGCTGTTCTATCGTCTCGCTGAACGAATGAAGTCGCCGGATATGGGTGCAAGGAGATACAAGTGGATTTGAATGCTGAAGTTGATCAGTTGATCAAGGCCTCACAGGCCTGGATCCCGATGATTATGGAATACGGCAGCCGTGTGCTGCTGGCAGTGATCACCCTGGCGGTAGGCTGGTGGTTGATCAACCGGTTGACGGCAAAACTGGCGCACTTGCTGGCGTTGAGGAAGGCTGATCTGGCGTTGCAGGGTTTCATCAGCAGCCTGGTCAATATCATTCTCAAGGTGTTGCTGGTTGTTAGCGTTGCCTCAATGATTGGCATCCAGACCACGTCGTTCGTCGCGGCCATTGGTGCGGCAGGCCTGGCTATTGGCCTGGCGTTGCAGGGCAGCCTGGCGAACTTTGCCGGCGGAGTGCTTATTCTGTTGTTCCGTCCGTTCAAGATCGGTGACTGGATCGAAGCGCAAAGCGTGAGCGGAACCGTCGATAGCATTCAGATCTTTCATACGGTGTTGCGTACCGGTGACAACAAAACCGTGATCGTACCAAACGGTAATCTGTCCAACGGCATCATCACCAACTACAACCGTCAGCCGACACGCAAGGTGGTGTTTGACGTCGGTGTTGATTACGACGCGGATCTGCAGAAGGTGCGTGAGGTGCTGCTGATGCTGGCAGATGATCCGCGGGTACTTAAAGATCCGGCCCCTGTGGTGGTGGTATCCGCCCTGGGTGAGAGTGCTATCACGATGTCGCTGCGGGTTTGGGTGGATACGCCGAACTACTGGGATGTTCTGTTCATGTTCAACGAGCACGCACGTGATCGCCTGCGGGCAGAGGGTGTGGACATTCCGTTTCCTCAGCGAGTCATCCGTATGGTTCAGGAAGTGGCTGCGAACTAATACTGCGCACCACACTTGATCATCAGGTGCAGGAACAATTAAAGGGGCGAATATGCCCCTTTATTTGTTTTAGTACCTTCATACGGGTCGATGGGGGCAGGGGCCAAGAAGTTGTTGGTTGCCGGGTTGTTGGTTGCCGGGTTGTTAGTTAGCTTGCTATATATACTTTGCCCCGGGCAATAAAAAACCACGCCCCTGAGTCAGGGGCGTGGTTTTTACTAAACACAGTACTTGTAACTAAAGCCCGAAGGCATCGATTACAGGATGTTCAGTGGGTACTCAGCGATCAGGCGAACGTCGTTGACGTCATTGCCGTAGTTGCTGGTGGTGCGGTAAATAGCGCTACGCAGACGGAAAGACAGGTCTTTGGCCGGGCCTTCCTGCAGCACGTACTTGGTTTCGAAGTCGAACTCGTGCTCTTTACCTTCACCGTCATTGGTGGAGATGTTGGTGCCTCGAACGTAGCGAGCCATGAAGCTCAGGCCTGGAACGCCGTAGCTGGCCATGTTCAGGTCATAACGACCCTGCCAGGACTGCTCGTCTTTGGCGTTAAAGTCGGAGTACTGCACGGAGTTGGCGAGGAAAATGGTGCCGCCGCCGTCTACGCCGTAGTAGTAACCGCTGTCACCGGTGGAGCGCTGGTGAGCAATGGTGAACTTGTGGGCGCCGAGGCTATAGGCAGCTGCCAAGCTCCAGATTTTGTTGTCTACGTTGCCAGCCAGTTCCTGGCCCTGGCTCGAAGTTCTGTAGCCGTTGAGGTCGAAGTTCAGGGCTTGAGAGTCTGCGATCGGCAGGGTGTAGTTCAGGTTGATGTACTGCTTCTTGAAGTAGTCATCAACATCGGATGCCGCCACACCACCGACAAGGTTGTCGGTGAACTGGTAGGTTGCGCCAGCAATGTTGGCAGAGGTCAGGCCAGGCTGGCCTGGGCCGTTGATGCTGTCACGAGCCATGCCAGTTTGCGAGCTCAGCGCTGTGAAGCGGCCGGCGCTCAGTTCCAGACCCTTGATTTCCTTGCTGGTGAGCAAGGTGCCGGTAGCTACTTCTGGCAGCAAACGGCTGTCATCGGTAGAGAAAACCGGGCTGGCAACAAACTGGTTGCCGTATTTCAGAACGGTATCGGAAAGACGGAATTTTACAGCACCGCCGATTTTCGATTGGGTATCTTCCGGAGAACCGTCGCCCTTGGTAGCGAACAGGCCGTTGCCCTGGCGGCCAGCGCCGCCGTCCAGGCGTACTGTGCCCATGGCGAAAGCGTCAACACCGACACCGACGGTGCCCTGGGTGAAGCCGGACTGGTAGTTGAGCAGTTCGCTCAGGCCCCAGTCTTCGCGGTAGCCGCTTTTGAAGCCGCCACCTGGCTTGGCGATGTTGCCAGCGCCGTTACGGAAATCACGGTTCATGTACAGCATGCGAGTTTTGGAAGTCAGCGTGCTGTCTTCAATGAAACCTTTAGCATCGTCCTGCGATGAGGCCATTGCGAACTGGGTAGTACCGGCTGAAACAGCCAGGGCGATCATGCTCCACTTCATCACGCGCATCGTGATTTGCTCCTTTGGTTTTTAGGAAGAGTACTGCCGTCCCACCTGAATTATTATCTGGGGCGGCTCTTTCTTTTTGTGTCGGCGCAAACTTATATCACGCCGGCCATGTTGGCGATACTTGCTCTCATAAGCATTCAGTTTCTTTACAGCCGTGTCGCAAATTGCTACCCCGCATGTCGCAGGCGCATAGCTGTATGCCGTTTTTCAGCATGTTTAAAGTGCTGTTTACAGCTGTGGCTACATGGAAACTACGTTGCGCCTACACATTTAAATCCCGGATTCTAGCGGCGCAGCTATTGTTATTTATCGCCCGGTGACCGCACTCCGGCAGACACTTGGACGACTGTGTCAGTGGCTTATGCAACAAGCATGCTCAAATTACCCAATAGCTCGAAAAATATTTTTTTGGGCATTTCCAGTCTGAAAATCCAGACGCTGCTTGGGTTAAACGGGAATATTGCAGGGCTGGCTGCCAGTTTTTCCGTTGTAAAGGCCAGGTTCTGGCGCAGGGAAACACCTGAAACGTTACCGGTAAACACCTGTTGGGGTGGTCGGTGACGTTTTGGTGCACTAAAAACATTCATATTGTGCGTTTTTGGTGCACAAGTGTTTGATGACTGTTGATTGAGCCCTTGTTGCTGCGCTGCTGGTGGAAATCAATGCTTGCTGCCGTGATGTATGGAGCAATCAAGGGTATCCTGCAGCTCTTTCGCCTGGCGGTTGATACGTGTCGTCAGGCGCCGGTTGAACTGAAACTGCCCGTTGAACAGGAGAACACCCAGTGTTCGTTTTGGATACACGCCTTCACGAGGATACCTGGCTGATAGGGGACTTCCCCTTGTGCCGTCTGTTGCTCTCCAATGATTCGAATTATCCCTGGTTTATTTTGGTGCCACGGCGCGAGGGTATAAGTGAATTGTTTCAATTGGATGAACATGATCAGCAGTTGATGTGGGCTGAGACAACAGCCCTGGCGCGGACGCTGAAGGATGCATTCGGCGCGGACAAAATGAATGTCGCGACGCTGGGTAATGTTGTCAGCCAGCTGCACATGCACGTCATTGTTCGGTACCAGGCCGATGTTGCATGGCCCGGTCCGGTCTGGGGCAAGCACCCGGCAAAGCCGTATACCCAGGCAGAGGTGGGCGCGATCCAGGAAAAGTTGAAGTCGGTCCTTGGTGTCGAGTTCACTTTTTCAGAGGTGCAATGATGACCCTTGAGGCGCGGGTAATGGACCTTGAGAGCCGTCTGGCTTTTCAGGATGACACCATTCAGGCATTGAATGATGTACTGGTGATGCAGCAGAACGCCGTCGACCGTTTGCAAATGCAGATGGCTGCGCTGCTCAAGCGCCAGGAAGAAATGGGCGGACAGTTCGAATCATTTGAGGAAGAAGCTCCGCCGCCGCATTATTGATTTTTGAGCAGGCAATAAAAAACCGCGATCAGCCAGGGCTGGATCGCGGTTTTTTTTGCTGAAATTAGCGGCGTGGCAACGCTGCAATCACATCTTCAGCTTGTAGGCCTTTATCGCGGTTCATCACCGAGAACTCGACACGTTGTCCTTCCACCAGTACCCGGTGACCTTCGCCGCGAATGGCGCGAAAGTGGACAAAAATGTCATCCCCGGAGTCGCGGGAAATAAAGCCGAACCCCTTGGAGGTGTTGAACCACTTTACAGTGCCTGTATCGCGGTTGGTCATGTCATAGCTTTGCGAAGTCGACGAAGGTGATGATTTGTAGAAGCTGACTACAAGATGCAGCAACACGGCAATTACAGCAGGAACGAGACTGATCAAAATTGCTGGCTGATCGCCGATCGGCAACAACAGGCCGAACAGGGTCAGGGTTTGCAGGACAACAGACAGCACCAATAGAGCGCTGACCAGATTTTGCAGTTGATGACGGGGGCCTTTATTCCAGAACGGAATGACTGGAGCCAGTGTCAGGTTAAGGAGACCAAAAAAAGCCAGATACAGAGCATCGGCGTGTTGCAGGTAAGGTATAGCTTCAGGTTGCAGGCTAGGAATGAAGGACAGCAGCAATGCAGCTGCGCCCGTTAGCAGGTGGACGATTTTCAACATTTCAATAAACTCACATTTAAGACGGATCGCAAGGAAGAGCTGATTGCGTACGGTTCGCTTCTGAAAATGATGGAGGCGCTAGACACGTACGGGCATCAGCCTATGCGCCGTCGCCAGAGGCTTGACGAAGGCGACACGCCGCCTATTTAACAGCAAAGCTTGGGCCTTCTCAAATTAAGCGTATTGATGGGATGTTGATGTGATTGCACAGCACATGATGATCCCCCGCGTTTTTTAGTGGTAGAGCCTTGTTCTAGAGGTGTGCAGCCCATTTCAGGCGGCATCTGATGGCGTCGGGTGATTGTGGCTGGTTACAGCATCCTATGCCGATGTTGGTGCAGGCATGACCGTTGGTCATATTTCCAGGGGGCAGAGCCCTGGAAGGAGTTGTATTTATAATCTGCATGAATTGACAAAAATAATGGGTTGCTCAAGTACTGAAAGTGTCGTGCTGGCTCGTATTTAAACTATAAGTGATAGGGGGCTTGTAGTATGTGATTTAAAAGGCGGTGCTTGAGTGCCGAGCATGATCTGGATGAGTACGGTTTTGTGTTTTTTTGATCATGCATAAAGTGTCAGTTGTCGCTGCGGGCGGGTATTTTTTAACGCTGAAGTACCAGACGTTGAGTGGGGGTATTGTATTTTCCTTAACTGTTCTTGATGGGCGCGAGGGCTTTAGCCCGGTCGTTCCCGGTTAGTTTGCTCAGGGGGTCATGTTCTTTGGTCGGGCCCGGGGCGCGCATGCCGCCTTGAGAGGCTTGCGGTCTGTGTTTCATAAGGGGGTGTTTCAAAAAAACCACCTTTGATTGTGCTGGATGTTGATTGATATTGGCGCAGAAGTGCAGCGCGCAGGGCGGGATGGATGTTTGTATTTTTTGATTTCGAAAAGAACTTGCCCTGGCCCCTTTCCAGTTTGGTCTGGCTGGAGGACTGTCGCCGGTTTGCCGATATATATATCAGCAGGTGGGGTTTTATATTGAGGGTAAGAACCGTTGTTTGATAAATGCCTGGCGTTCTTGCATTGATCGGGAAGTTGATAGTGGGGCATGGAGGGTGCAAGACGTTGACTGCCTCATTGGGTTGGCATGTACCCAGGCTCGGAGAGCTTCTCCCGAAGCTGCCGAAAAATACCGGTTTGCCGGGCGATTCGGGGTGTGGGGCCGGAGCAGGTTGTTCGGTGGCTTGTAATCTTTTGCGAATCATGGTGCCTTTAAGGTCTTATGGCTGTTCATGCGGCTGCAATGGCTCGATTTACCAGATATAATCTCGCGCTTTGCTGCGTAACCCTCCTTATGGGTTGCCGCTAACGGATTGTCGAGACACGCCAATGCCCATGTACGATTACCAGTGCGCTTCCTGTGGTCATCAACTGGAAGCCATTCAAAAGATCAGTGACTCGCCACTGGTTGATTGTCCTGCCTGTCAGGCCCCTGAGCTGAAGAAAATGCTGTCCATGCCAGGCTTCCGCCTTAGCGGCACCGGCTGGTATGAAACAGACTTCAAGACAGGCTCGAAAAAGAATCTGGCAGGCGGCGACAAATCCGACTGAGGCTGAATCAAAGCAGTCTGAACACAAGCGGGCTCTTGCATTGTTACCAGCACTGACGGTGCGCAAGACCTCCACCGAATTTCGAATTACGAGAAGTGAAACCACTACCATGATGCGCAGCCATTATTGCGGCCAACTGAACGAAAGCCTGGAAGGCCAGGAAATTACCCTTTGCGGATGGGTCCATCGTCGCCGTGACCACGGTGGGGTGATTTTCCTCGATATCCGTGATCGTGATGGTCTGGCCCAGGTGGTGTTTGACCCGGATCGCGCCGAGACCTTCGCCGCCGCAGACCGTGTGCGCAGCGAGTACGTGGTCAAGGTCACCGGCAAGGTGCGCTTGCGTCCGGCCGGTGCCGGCAACGCCAACATGGCTTCGGGCATGATCGAAGTACTGGGCTACGAGCTGGAAGTCTTGAACGAAGCGGAAACCCCGCCGTTCCCGCTCAACGAATTCTCCGACGTTGGCGAAGAAACCCGTCTGCGCTATCGCTTTATCGATCTGCGTCGCCCGGAAATGCTCGAGAAGTTGCGTCTGCGCTCGCGCATGACCACCAGCATCCGTCGCTTCCTGGACGAGAACGGCTTCCTGGACGTCGAAACACCGATCCTGACCCGTGCCACACCGGAAGGCGCGCGTGACTATCTGGTGCCAAGCCGTACTCACGCAGGCTCCTTCTTTGCTCTGCCGCAATCGCCGCAGCTGTTCAAGCAGTTGTTGATGGTTGCCGGCTTTGACCGCTACTACCAGATCGCCAAGTGCTTCCGTGACGAAGACCTGCGTGCCGACCGTCAGCCTGAGTTCACCCAGATCGACATCGAAACCAGCTTCATGAACGAAGCCGAGATCATGGGTCTGACCGAAGAAATGATCCGCAACCTGTTCAAGGAAGTGCTGGGTCTGGAATTCGGTGAATTCCCGCACATGACCTGGGAAGAGGCCATGCGCCGCTTCGGCTCCGACAAGCCTGACCTGCGTAACCCGCTGGAACTGGTTGACGTTGCCGATCAGCTTAAAGATGTGGAATTCAAGGTGTTCAGCGGCCCGGCCAACGACCCTAAATGCCGTATTGCTGCCTTGCGCGTTCCTGGCGGCGCGAGCATGCCGCGTAAACAGATCGACGACTACACCAAGTTTGTCGGCATCTACGGTGCCCGTGGCCTGGCGTACATCAAGGTCAACGAGCGCGCCAAAGGTGTTGAAGGTCTGCAATCGCCGATCGTCAAGAACATCCCTGAGGCCAACCTCAATGTGATCCTCGATCGCGTCGGTGCGGTTGATGGTGACATCGTGTTCTTCGGTGCCGACAAGGCCAAGATCGTTAGCGAAGCGCTGGGTGCACTGCGTATCAAGGTCGGTAACGATCTGAACCTGCTGACCTGTGAGTGGGCTCCGATGTGGGTTGTCGATTTCCCGATGTTCGAAGAGAACACCGACGGCAGCTTCAGCGCCTTGCATCACCCGTTCACCGCACCCAAGTGCTCGCCTGAAGAGCTGGAGGCCAACCCGGCCACCGCGCTGTCCCGTGCCTACGACATGGTGCTCAACGGTACCGAATTGGGTGGCGGTTCGATCCGTATTCACCGCAAGGAAATGCAACAGGCGGTCTTCCGTCTGTTGGGTATCGGTGAAGCCGAGCAGGAAGAGAAATTTGGCTTCCTGCTGGACGCCCTGAAATACGGCGCGCCACCCCATGGTGGTCTGGCGTTCGGTCTGGATCGTCTGGTGATGCTGATGACCGGTGCCCAGTCGATTCGTGAAGTCATTGCCTTCCCGAAAACCCAGAGCGCTGCCTGCGTCATGACTCAGGCTCCTGGTGTAGTTGATGCCAAGGCACTGAGCGAGTTGCACATTCGTTTGCGCGAACAGCCTAAGGCTGAGTAAAGCTGACCTGCAAAGGCGCATCTCCGGATGCGCCTTTGCTATTTGGGTCGAGAATTTTTATTGCCGGTTCGTGGCACGTGTCAGGACCGGCAAGGTTTCATAAAGGATTCGGAGTGCGTTATGGCAGGTCATTCTAAGTGGGCGAACATCAAGCACCGCAAAGAGCGTCAGGATGCCAAAAAAGGCAAGATTTTCACCAAGTGGATTCGTGAACTGACCGTCGCTGCCCGTCAGGGCGGGGCTGATCCGGGTTCGAACCCGCGCCTGCGTCTGGCGCTGGACAAGGCCCTTGGTGCAAACATGAGCCGTGACATCATTGACCGTGCCGTCGCTCGCGGTGCCGGTGCCGCCGATACCGACGACATGGTCGAGTTGAGCTACGAGGGCTACGGTCCGGGTGGCGTTGCAGTGATGGTTGAGTGCATGACGGATAACCGTAATCGCACCGCAGCCGCCGTGCGTCATGCGTTCAGCAAGTGTGGCGGCAATCTTGGTACTGACGGCTCGGTGGCTTATCTGTTCGAGCGCAAAGGGCAGATATCCTATGCCGCGGGCATTGATGAAGATGCGTTGATGGAAGCTGCGATGGAGGCGGATGCCGACGACGTGGTGACCAACGAAGACGGCTCCATGGATGTATTCACTTCGTTCTCAAGCTTCTACGCGGTTCGCAACGCACTGGAAGCCGCGGGTTTCACCCCGGCAGACGCTGAGATTGTGATGTTGCCGACCACCAGCGCCGAGCTGGACCTGGACGGTGCGCAGAAGGTGCTCAAGCTGATCGATATGCTTGAAGACCTGGATGACGTACAGAACGTGTATTCCAATGCCGAAATTCCTGATGCGGTGCTGGAACAGCTAGCCTGATAACGTGCTACAAACCTGAGGCCGGAGGTGCAACGTTGCGATGATCGCTACGCTGTGCACCTCCGGCTTCTGCCTTTAAGCTGTTCGGGCATGTTCCCGTGGGCGTCACTTCATAAGCTGTAGGCGTTATGACTCTTATTCTTGGTATTGATCCTGGTTCGCGAATCACCGGTTATGGCGTGGTGCGAGACACCGGGCGTGGTTGCGTGTACGTGGCGTCGGGATGCATTCGTACGGGCAGTGGCGAGTTGCATGAGCGGTTGCAGATCGTCTATCGCGGAGTGCGCGAGGTGATTCAGACTTACGGGCCGGTAACCATGGGCATCGAAAAAGTGTTCATGGCCCGCAATGCCGACTCGGCGCTCAAGCTGGGCCAGGCAAGGGGCGCCGCCATTGTGGCGGGTGCTGAAGAAAGCCTGGAGATTGCCGAGTACTCGGCCACTCAGGTCAAGCAGGCCGTGGCGGGTACCGGGGGAGCCAACAAGGAGCAGGTGATGATGATGGTCATGCATTTGCTCAAGCTCACGACCAAGCCGCAAATCGATGCGTCGGATGCGCTGGCGATTGCCTTGTGCCATGCACATACTCGTTCCAGCCTGTTGCCCCACGGCCTGGGTGCGGCGCGTAGCCGGGGTGGGCGTTTGCGGCTCTGAAACACGTTTATTAATGTAATTAAGCTTGCTGGCAGGGCTCTATCTGCAATGATGCAGCCTGCTCGTTGCAGTTGTGAGCCATTGATCTGGCCAGAGAAAAGGATCTAAAACGTGATTGGACGCTTGCGCGGTACTCTGGCTGAAAAACAGCCGCCGCACCTGATTCTTGATGTAAATGGCCTGGGCTATGAGCTTGAAGTGCCGATGACCACGCTGTATCGGCTGCCATCCATAGGCGAGCCGCTGACCTTGCACACCCACCTGGTGGTTCGCGAAGACGCCCAGTTGCTCTATGGTTTTATCGGCAAGCGTGAGCGTGACTTCTTTCGTGAGCTGATCCGGCTCAACGGTGTCGGCCCCAAACTGGCTTTGGCGTTGATGTCGAGCCTTGAGGTAGACGAGTTGGTGCGCTGCGTGCAGGCGCAGGATACATCTGCCTTGACCAAGGTTCCGGGGGTGGGCAAGAAAACCGCCGAGCGACTATTGGTTGAGCTCAAGGACCGTTTCAAGGCCTGGGAGCAGGTGCCGAGCATGTTTGCACTGGTGCCAAACCAGCCGGACGCGCCGTTGCAGGTGGCCAGTGCAGAAAGCGATGCGGTCAGCGCCTTGATTTCGCTGGGGTATAAACCTCAGGAAGCAAGCAAGGCGGTAGCCGCGATCAAGGATAAAACGTTGAGCAGTGAAGATATGATTCGTCGTGCCCTCAAGGGAATGATTTAAGTGATTGAAGCTGACCGTTTGATAACCGCCTCAGGCGGGCGGGACCGCGAAGAGGTTCAGGATCGGGCGATTCGTCCTTTGAGCCTGGCCGACTATATTGGTCAGCCGACGGTGCGCGAGCAGATGGAGCTGTTTATCCAGGCTGCCCGCGGGCGCTCGGAGTCGCTGGATCACACCCTGATTTTCGGTCCGCCCGGGCTGGGTAAAACTACGCTGGCCAATATCATTGCCCAGGAAATGGGGGTGTCGATCAAAAGCACCTCGGGGCCGGTGCTGGAACGACCGGGTGATCTGGCCGCGTTGCTGACCAACCTTGAGCCGCACGATGTGCTGTTTATCGATGAGATCCATCGCTTGTCGCCCATCGTTGAGGAAGTGCTGTACCCGGCAATGGAGGATTTCCAGCTCGACATCATGATTGGTGAAGGGCCGGCCGCACGCTCGATCAAGCTCGACTTGCCACCGTTCACCCTGGTGGGAGCGACTACCCGCGCGGGGATGCTCACCAATCCGTTGCGTGACCGGTTCGGCATCGTGCAGCGGCTGGAGTTTTACAGCACGGATGACCTGGCAACGATTGTCAGCCGTTCGGCCAAAATCTTCGGTCTGCCCCTCGATCCGGAAGGCGCCTACGAAATTGCCCGGCGCGCACGTGGCACACCGCGCATCGCCAACCGTTTGTTGCGTCGTGTACGGGACTTTGCCGAGGTGCGGGCCAAGGGTCATATCACCAAGCCGGTGGCCGACCTGGCGTTGAATCTGCTGGATGTCGACGAGCATGGTTTCGATCATCAGGACCGGCGCCTGTTGTTGACCATGATCGAGAAGTTCGACGGCGGTCCGGTCGGAGTCGACAGTCTGGCCGCTGCAATCAGTGAAGAACGCCATACGATCGAAGATGTGCTGGAGCCGTATTTGATCCAGCAGGGCTATATCATGCGCACGCCCCGTGGTCGCGTTGTGACCCGGCACGCGTATTTGCACTTCGGACTGAACATTCCGTCGCGCCTGGGCGAAATGCCGGTCGTAGACGAGTTTTTGAATGCTTTAGATGATTAATAAGCGGTCGGCAGTCGATTTTTTCGGCGTTTTTGCTGTCTCAAGGGCTGGCGCTGAAAATCCCGGGTCTTAAAGTCCGGGAAGAATGAAAAAACAGTCGATTGGCGGATTGGCAACCTGAGGAGTAAGCACTAGAGTATGCGCGCGCAAAACAGGCTTGAGCCGTTCGCACATCGCTGTCGCGTTTATTACGAAGACACCGATGCGGGTGGCGTCGTGTATTACGTAAATTATCTAAAGTTTATGGAGCGGGCTCGAACCGAAAGGCTGCGGGAGCTGGGTTTTTCCCAGTCCGAGCTGGTGGGGGAGAACCTGTTATTTGTCGTGCATTCCAGCGAGGCGCGTTACCACGCTCCGGCGCGACTGGACGATGAACTGTTGGTTAGTGCGCAAGTGACAGAGCTCAACCGTGCAAGCCTGCGTTTCAAGCAGCAGGTCTGGCGGGCGACAGATGCAACACTGCTCTGTGAGGGGCAGTTTTTGGTGGCCTGTGTGCGCGCCGATAGTTTTAAACCCCGGGCCATTCCCGAAGCTTTACGTACGGCCTTTGCCGACGTGAGCGGCGCGGGTAAACATTTAGAGCAGGAGATAAAGCGTGGAAGCTAACGTCGTCGACCATTCCTCCATGTGGAGCTTGGTCAGCAATGCCAGCATTGTTGTGCAGTTGGTAATGTTGATTCTGCTGGCCGCATCGGTTACCTCATGGATCATGATTTTTCAGCGCAGCACCATGCTGCGCGCCGGTCGACGTGCCCTGGAAAGCTTTGAAGAGCGTTTCTGGTCCGGTATCGACTTGTCGAAGCTGTATCGTCAGGCGGGTAGCAACCCGGACCCGGACTCCGGAGTCGAGCAGATTTTCCGTGCCGGCTTCAAAGAGTTCTCTCGTCTGCGCCAGCAGTCGGGTGTTGATCCGGAAGCCGTTATGGAAGGTGTTGCACGTGCCATGCGTGTAGCCATCTCCCGTGAAGAAGAGAAGCTTGAGCAAAGCCTGCCGTTCCTGGCAACCGTGGGTTCTGTCAGCCCGTACATCGGTTTGTTCGGTACGGTCTGGGGCATCATGAACTCCTTCCGGGGGCTGGCCACTGCCCAGCAAGCGACTCTGGCGACTGTTGCCCCGGGCATTGCCGAAGCACTGGTTGCCACGGCGATTGGTCTGTTCGCTGCGATCCCGGCAGTTATCGCTTACAACCGTTTTGCTGCACGTAGCGAAACCTTGATTAGCCGCTACTACACCTTCGCCGATGAGTTCCAGGCGATCCTGCACCGCAAAGTGCACACCAGCGAAGAATAAGCAGGTAATTTCCAATGGCTTTAATCGCTCGAGCGCGCAAAAAGCGCAAGCCGGTTGCCGAGATGAACGTAGTGCCATACATCGACGTGATGCTGGTACTGCTGGTCATCTTCATGGTGACCGCACCGATGCTCAACCAGGGTGTGAAGGTTGATTTGCCCAAGGTCTCCAGCGAGGCTTTGCCGCAGGACAACAACACTCAGGTTCTGACCATTTCGATCAAGGCTGACAAGACCTATTTCTGGAACCTTGGCAGTGAAGTCGACACCGAAAAGCAGATGGACAAGGCCATGACCTTGCCGCAGATGACTGACGCAGTGACTAAAATCATCCGCGCGGGCAACGAAGGCGGCAAGCACACCCAAGTCTTTATCCGTGGTGACAAAACTGTGGATTACGGCGCTGTGATGGGCGCCATGGGTGGCCTGCAGAAGGCCGGGGTCGGTAACGTTGGCCTGATAACCGAGGCTCCCTGATGCGCGAACAGCGGGAGCCGTCCGCCTCTGAAAACTATTTTTGGCCTACAGTCTGGGCGGTAGGGCTGCACATCCTGATTTTTGGCATGCTGTTCGCCAGCTTTGCCATGACTCCGGAACTGCCGCCGTCCAAGCCGATTGTTCAGGCAACCTTGTATCAACTGAAGTCCAAAAGTCAGGCGACCACCCAGACCAATCAAAAGATTGCGGGTGAGGCGAAAAAATCCGCCGCACGCCAGACCGAAGTCGAACAGATGGAACAAAAGAAGGTTGAGCAAGAGGCTGTAAAAGCCGCGGAACAAAAGAAAGAAGAGGCTGCCGAAAAAGCTGCTGATGCCAAGAAGGCTGATGAAGCCAAGGCGAGCGAAGCCAAAAAGGCAGACGAGGCGAAGAAGGCAGATGACGCCAAGAAAGCCGACGATGCCAAAAAGGCTACAGAAACCAAAAAAGCCGAAGAGAAGAAACTGGCTGATATAGCCAAGAAGAAATCTGAGGAAGAGGCCAAGAAGGCTGCGCAAGAAGAGGCCAAGAAACAGGCCGCTGAAGACGCGAAGAAAAAAGCGGCCGAAGATGCGAAGAAGAAAGCTGCTGAAGATGCCAAGAAAAAGGCCGTAGCAGACGAGGCGAAGAAGAAAACCGCCGAAGATGCGAAGAAAAAGGCGGCTGCCGATGCTGCCAAGAAAAAGGCCGTAGAAGCAGCGCGTAAATCGACCGAAGACAAAAAGGCGCAAGCACTGGCTGATTTGCTTTCCGATACGCCACAACGCCAGCAAGCCTTGGCTGATGAGCAGGGCGATGAGGTCGCCGGCAGTTTCGATGACTTGATTCGTGCTCGAGCAGCAGAAGGCTGGGCTCGTCCACCTTCGGCCCGCAAGAATATGACAGTGGTACTGCAAATTGGCATGTTGCCAGATGGCACGGTAACGTCGGTGACGGTTGCCAAGTCCAGTGGTGATGGCCCGTTTGATAGCTCGGCTGTGGCAGCGGTCAAGAATATTGGCCGTTTAACGGAAATGCAGGGCATGAAGCCCAGCGATTTTAATCCTTACCGATCATTCAAGATGACATTCACACCTGAGGATCTAGCCTTGTGATTAAATTTTTTCGAGGACTGCTAGTCATCGTCTGCTGCGTGGCAGGGATGGCGGTAGCAGATGAAAAGAACATTCTGGTTACCAGTGGTAGCGACCGGGCAACGCCAATTGCAGTTGTTCCTTTCGGCTGGCAGGGCGGTACCGTCCTGCCCGACGACATGGCTGAAATCATTGGCAATGACCTGCGCAATTCGGGTTATTACGCGCCGATTCCAAAGCAGAACATGATTGGCTTGCCGACCCAGGCCAGCGAAGTCATTTTCCGTGACTGGAAAGCCCTGGGCGCCCAGTACGTCATGGTTGGTAATATTGTCCCGGCGGGCGGTCGCCTGCAGGTTCAATATGCCTTGTTCAACGTGGCGACCGAGCAGCCAGTGTTGACCGGCAGCGTGTCGGGTACCACTGATCAGCTGCGGGACATGGCGCATTACATCTCTGACCAGTCATTTGAAAAACTGACCGGTATTAAAGGTGCATTCTCTACACGTCTGCTTTATGTAACGGCTGAACGTGCCAGTGCGACCAACACCCGCTACACCTTGCAGCGTTCGGACTACGATGGTGCCCGTGCCGTTACCCTGCTGCAGTCGCGCGAGCCTATTCTGTCGCCGCGTTTTGCTCCGGACGGCAAGCGTATCGCTTATGTATCGTTCGAGCAGAAGCGTCCGCGTATCTTCATGCAGAACATTGATACTGGCCGTCGTGAGCAGATCACCAACTTTGAAGGCCTGAACGGTGCGCCTGCCTGGTCGCCGGATGGTTCCAAGCTGGCGTTTGTATTGTCCAAAGACGGTAATGCCGAGATCTACGTGATGGAACTGGCTTCGCGCCAGCTGACTCGCGTGACCAACAATCCGGCAATTGATACCGAACCGTTCTGGGGTAAAGATGGCAATACCATCTATTTCACCTCTGACCGGGGCGGTAAACCGCAAATCTACAAGACCACAGTTGGTAGCGGTAATGCAGAGCGCGTAACTTTTATCGGGAACTACAACGCCAGTCCGAAGCTTTCGGCTGACGAAAAGACCCTGGTAATGATCCATCGTCAGGACGGTTTCACTAATTTCCGTGTTGCAGCGCAAGATTTGCAGCGTGGAACCGTGAAAATCCTCACAGATACCAACCTTGATGAGTCAGCTACTGTTGCACCCAACGGCACCATGGTAATCTACGCCACCCGCCAGCAGGGCCGGGGAGTCTTGATGCTCGTGTCCATTAACGGACGCGTAAGGCTCCCTCTTCCTACCGCTCAAGGCGAAGTCAGAGAACCTTCCTGGTCCCCTTACCTGAACTGACGTGGTGATAGCTTTACGTTGCATATAACACTTGGGGTTCATTAGGAGTTTTACGATGGAAATGCTGAAGTTTGGTAAATTCGCTGCGCTGGCACTGGCCATGGCTGTAGCTGTAGGTTGCTCGTCCAAAGGCGGCGACAATGCCGGTGAAGGCGCTGCTGTTGATCCAAACGCTGGTTACGGCGCAAACACAGGCGCTGTTGATGGCTCCCTGAGTGAAGAAGCTGCTCTGCGCGCGATCACTGTTTTCTACTTCGAATACGACAGTTCGGACCTGAAACCAGAAGCAATGCGCGCTCTGGACGTACACGCTAAAGACCTGAAAGCTAACGGCGCTCGCGTTGTTCTGGAAGGTAACACTGACGCCCGTGGTACTCGTGAGTACAACATGGCACTGGGCGAGCGTCGTGCGAAAGCCGTTCAACGCTACCTGGTACTGCAAGGTGTTTCTCCAGCACAGCTGGAGCTGGTGTCCTACGGTAAAGAGCGTCCAATCGCTACTGGCAACGACGAACAGTCGTGGGCTCAAAACCGTCGCGTCGAACTGCGTAAGTAATTCGTCATGCGAACGTGCCGCCGTGCTGTAACTATTCTGACTCTCAGCCTCATGCCGCTAGCGGCATGGGCTGCGGTTCCTGTGGTCGATGACAACTCTGGCTATAACAATAGCGGGGGGAGTAATCCGGCTACGGGTTACGGTGCGAGCGGCGCCTATGCCGGGGGAGGGGTTTCGACCCCTATCTCGGCACAGGGCGAGCTGTTCAACCAGTTGCAACAAATGCAGGAGCAGATTGCCCGCCAACAAGGTGTGATCGAAGTTCTGCAAAATGATGTTTCGCGGATGAAGCAAGAAAGCCTGGAGCGATACCAGGAACTTGATCGGCGAATAGGAACCGGCGTTGCTCCTGCTGCCGCTCCTGATAATTCTTCTGCCGGTGGTGCTAATACCGCCGGTAATAGCGCAGCACCTGCTTCTCAGGCCGCTGCCAGTTCGGAACCTGGCGATCCGGCGAAAGAAAAGCTCTATTACGATGCTGCTTTCGACCTGATCAAAGCCAAGGACTTCGACAAGGCCAGTCTGGCGTTCACTGCCTTTCTGCGCAAATACCCGAACAGTCAGTATGCGGGCAATGCCCAGTACTGGTTGGGTGAAGTGAATCTGGCCAAAGGTGATTTGCAGGCCGCTGGCCAGGCATTTGCCAAGGTCAGTCAGCTGTATCCCAAGCATGCCAAAGTGCCGGACTCGCTTTACAAGCTCGCTGATGTAGAGCGCCGCCTCGGTCATACCGACAAGGTTAAAGGCATTCTGCAGCAAGTGATCGCCCAGTACCCTGGTACTTCGGCGGCACAGCTGGCGCAGCGAGATCTGCAGCGCATGTAAGCAACACAATGCTTTCATCGAGAAACCCGCGCCTGTCGCGGGTTTTTTCGTTAGAATCCACGCCCTTTTATGAAATACGCTCTTCTGAGTCCTGCGCAGGCAGATTCTTTGGAGTGCCTGACGGAGGCGGACAGCCTGTTTAGCTGTTACGCCCGTGGCGGATATGCAAGACACATTGAGAATTACCGAAGTTTTTTACTCTTTACAGGGTGAAACGCGAACGGCTGGCCTGCCCACCGTTTTTGTACGCCTGACCGGCTGTCCTTTGCGCTGTCAATATTGCGACAGTGCCTACGCGTTCAGTGGCGGCACCGTACGTCCACTCGACAGTATCCTTGAGCAAGTGGCCGGGTTTCGTCCGCGTTATGTTTGTGTGACGGGAGGGGAGCCTCTGGCGCAGCCCAATGCCATCCCTCTGCTCAAGCAACTGTGTGATGCGGGTTATGAGGTCTCGATCGAGACCAGCGGAGCGCTGGACATCTCTGCGGTCGACCCGCGTGTCAGTCGGGTGCTCGACCTGAAGACGCCGGGCTCCAAAGAGTCCCATCGCAACCTCTATGAAAACATTGCGCTGCTGACACCCAATGACCAGGTCAAGTTTGTGATCTGCTCGCGGGAAGACTATGACTGGGCGGTCTCCAAGCTGATCGAGTACGGGCTGGAGCGACGGGCTGGCGAAGTCTTGTTCTCGCCAAGTCACCACGACCTGAAGGCCCGCGATCTGGCGGACTGGATCGTGGCGGATAACCTGCCAGTACGCTTGCAAATGCAGCTGCACAAATATCTTTGGAACGACGAGCCGGGGCGCTGAAATGACCGAACAAACTGTTGTCACCGAAAAAAGAGCCGTAATCCTGCTGTCTGGCGGTCTTGACTCCGCGACTGTGGTGGCCATGGCGCGCGCCGAAGGCTACAGCTGCTACACCATGAGCTTTGATTATGGTCAGCGTCACCGTTCCGAGCTCGACGCCGCTGCGCGTGTAGCCCGTGACCTGGGTGCGATCGAGCACAAAGTCATCGGCCTGAACCTGGACGGCATTGGCGGCTCGGCTCTGACCGACAGTTCCATTGACGTGCCAGAGACCCTTGGCGAAGGCATCCCGGTCACCTACGTGCCTGCACGTAACACCGTGTTCCTGTCGTTGGCGCTGGGCTGGGCAGAAGTGCTGCAAGCGCGGGACATCTTCATCGGCGTCAATGCGGTGGACTATTCGGGCTACCCGGATTGCCGTCCTGAATTTGTTCAGGCATTCGAAGTCATGGCAAACCTTGCGACCAAGGCCGGCGTGGAGGGGAACGGGTTCCGCATCCAGGCTCCGCTGCAAAACCTGAGCAAGGCGCAAATCGTCCAGACCGGTGTAAAGCTCGGTGTTGACTACTCCCTGACGGTTTCCTGCTATCAGGCAGACGCTCAGGGCCGTGCGTGCGGTAAATGCGACAGCTGCCGACTGCGTGCTGAAGGCTTTGCAGCGGCCGGAATTACTGACCCAACCCGCTATTTTTGAATTATTTCGCATTTATTTTTAACTGGGTGTTGAATTCTCGTTAAAAATCAGTATTATACGTCCCACAACGAAGCGGGTCGTTAGCTCAGTTGGTAGAGCAGTTGGCTTTTAACCAATTGGTCGTAGGTTCGAATCCCACACGACCCACCATATGCAACACCAAAACAGCCGGTCTAATCCTCAGGATTAACCGGCTTTTTTGTGCCCGGGATTTGTGGGTGCAGGGTGGCACGCAGAGAAGAGCCACCATGGCGGGCCAAGGCCCGCACAGGTCGACAACGCAAGTTGGCGTCGTTTCCGGGGTGAGTACCAGCCTCAGCTGCTTCGGCCTCCCTGTCGAGCCTCCACGAGCCTGTACGCGGCTAAATTCCTTTGAACACGTCTTTAAACAATCCCTTCAACTGTTCGTTGCCTGCGTCTACGAGATGGTTGTCATCGTAATACAGCGGAACCCCGTCCCTGGACCCCATGCATTTGCCGTCAGGGCATAGATATGGGGTTGGATCCACTACGGTTGCGTTGCAACGCTTTGCTGCAGTTTCGATCGTGGTAATGGCAATCCTGTTGCGCTTTTCATATTCATGCAGCGGGATCGAAATATCCGTGGTGTGCTGGAATATTCGCCTGTGCAGATTCAGGCCTTTATAGACACTGAAGGGCATTTCCGGAATCGGCTTTACGATATAAACCGGATGGTTTTGTGCGATCGAGCAGACGACGTCGATGTATTTCGCGGTGTAGGTTTCGACAAAAGATGAGCCATCCGGGTCTTTGGCCTCAGGGAAGAAAATTCGGTGCTTGTTGTTTCGGCTCTGGTCCCAGTACAGCGCTGCCCGACTGAACAGCACCACGGGGATTCCCTTATAGGAGTTCTTCAGGACTTCCAGTTTTTCCTGGTTGAACGCCTGGCATTGGCGCTGCAGTTCTTTGTCACGCATTTCAAAGTTTTGCAGGGTCGGACAACCACCGCGCGCCCAGGATAAAGCGGCTTGCTTGTTCTCGAGCTGGACCGCTGCTGCCGTTGATTGAGCGTGACTGTCACCAAACAGAATGACCGACACTTCGCCCGTACCGAGTTTGCAATCGGCGGCGGCATAGTCGTTGGGGAAGCATTCCTGCGAGTACAGTGTGCCGGAATACGCAGGTTGGCCCAGGTCCACAAAGGCAAACCTGACGCCAGGGTAGTCTTTTACTACCGAGGACGTGACGGCTGACAAGGCGACTGCGCCAAGCGCATATGAGGCGTACTTGATGATGGTTTTCGTAGCGGAGGTAGCGCTGTTCGCCCGTGACTCCACCAGATAGAACGACAGGGCACCCAGCACGAACGAAAGAATAATTGCGCCGGTCACGTACGGCCAGCTCGTCAGCAGGCCACAGGTATAGAGCAATACCACCAGCGGCCAATGCCAAAGGTAAACCGAGTAAGAGATCTTGCCGGTGTATTGCAGGGCTCTGTTGGTACTGAAAGCCGACTGGGTATTTCCGTAAATCACCAGCGCTGTTCCGAGAACCGGCAGCAACGCTAAATAACCGGGCCACTGATCCTGCTCGGAAAAACACATCACACTGGCCAGGATGGCCACAAGGCCCAGGCCTTCGCAAATCGAACTGCTGCGCTTGCCAAGTTGCAGCGGGTACAAAAATACCAGCCCGCCTGCGATCATCTCCCAGGCTCGGGTGGGCAGCATATAAAAGGCAAATACGGGACTGGTCCTGGTCAGAACGACAGAGGCCGCGAACGAGATCAAAGCCAGCAGTACCAAGGTACTTCTTGTGTTTTTGGCACCCACAAACTTGTAGAGCGCCATCAGCAGTAACGGATAAAGCATATAGAACTGCCACTCAACCGAAAGTGACCAGGTATGCAGTAGCCAGTTTTCGTGCAGCGGAGCGTCGAAGTAACTGCCGCCTTTGGCGAATGTGAAGTTCGAGCTGAAAAGCAGACTGCTTTTGAGCGTCCTTATGGCATCCCGATAATCATCCAGGGGCAGAAATACGAAGCCGAATATCAACAGTGCAATGCACAGGGTCAAAAGGGCCGGGATGATGCGGCGCGCTCTTGATGCGTAAAACCCCAGGAGGGAGAAGCGCTGCGTTTGTAGACCGGTGAAAATGATTCCGGTCATCAGGAAGCCCGAGATGACGAAAAATACGTCGACCCCTGCAAATCCTCCACCAAACCCTTGAACCTTGAAGTGGAAAAGCACCACCGAAATAACGGCGAGTGCCCGTAACGCATTGATGTTATTTCGAAATTCCATCGTCCTGCCCAATATCACGTCCATTGTGGGGTGGCATTGTAGTGGCCATGATGGGATGTATGAACGGAAATCGTTTTTCCATCGCTAAACTATTTCAGCCGGCATCGGCGGTCGATGCTGTGCAAGGTTTCGCGCAGGGAAATCACCTGCTCCGGAGCCAGCCAAAAGCACCTGCCCAGGGGGGTGGGCGATCTTGCCGGCTCGCTGTTGGCCGGATTGCACTTCAAGTGGCGTCAACACCAGCGGGGCTTCAGATAAGGTTTAAAATCTGCCCGGTCTCGACAATGGTCGCGTAGTCCATTGCCAGATTGCTGAGAGAGATTGCATGTATATCCTCTGCACTCCAGTGGCGGCCTGTCAGATCATTTTGATCGAACGTGTAAGCAGCGTCCGCAGGCACTATCACCTCAAAGCCCAGGTTGCCTCCCGAGCGCACCGTCGACTCCACCGAGTTATTGGTAACAACACCGCAGATCACCAGTTGCCGAATTGAACGGGTGGTCAGCCAGCGCTCAAGGCTGGTGGCGGTAAAGGCATCCGGGACGTTCTTTTCCACAACGTGTTCATGGGCCAGAGGCACAAACGCCTCCTGAAACTCGCAGCCGGGTTGTCCCGGGTGAAATACCGAGTCGGCTGATCGCGATATGTGCCGCACGTGAACCACCGGCCTTGCAGACCGTCGCCATGCACTCAGTAACGCCTCGATCCGCAACTCGGCCTGGGGGTTGTTGCGTCTGCCCAGCTTGGGATGATCAATGCCTTTCTGCATGTCGATGATCACCAGTGCTGCGTTGTCTTCGAGCCTTTGCATGTGATGTCCGATTGCCGGGGGGAAGGGGCGCAATGCTAGCGCGAAGTGCCGGGCGGGCGCCTGCTGTCCGGCAATGAACACCAGGCGCCCGCCGTGCAGGGTTTATGGGCGCTGCTTCTCAAAGCGCACATCACCTTGCTCCAGGTTCTCCACCGCTTGCCAGCCGAGCTTGCGGTAGAAGCCACTGGCGCGGCTAGCCCCGGCGGTTTCGAGCCAGATCGTCGGGTGCTGCCGGAACAGGCAGGCTTCGGCTTTTTCCATCAGGCGTCGGCCGAAGCCGTGCCCCTCGAATTCAGCCCGCACGAATGCCGCAAACACGCAGCCTTCTTTGAGATCAACCATGGAAAACCCCACCGGGGTGCCATCGGCCTCCGCGATCCAGAGGCACGGCGCCCGGGACATCGCCTGGCGTATGGCTTCGGGGGTAATGCCCATTTGCGTTAACTGATCACGGGACAAGTGGTTCTCTGTCACGCTGGTGCGGATGTCGAATATCACCTCGATATCCGTCTCATTGGCGATTCTTACCGTTCTTTGCATGATCTGTGTCCTCGGCTTCGGCGTTTTTTTGCTGGCAATTCAGTCAGCGCAGGGGTCCTGAAAGCTCCAGTCCTGTGCCTGGACAACACGGCAGAAAGGTCCGTCCAGGGTCGCATTGTGATGTGCCACTATCTGCCGGGCCTTGAGCAAGGGTGTGTCGGAGCAGGTATGACCGTCGGCAATCAGCACCGCATCAAAGCCCAGATCCCTGGCTGCCCGGCAGGTGCTGTCTACGCAATATTGAGTCTTCATTCCGGTGACGACTATGCCCGTGCATCCATGCACTTGCAGCTGTTGCTCCAGCTCAGTCATGCAAAATGCGTTTGGCCGGCTTTTGTTGAAGATAACTTCATCACCCTGCAGCTCCAGTTCTTTAACGATTTGCGTCAGCGGGCTGCCTGGTTCGATGGGCGACCCCGACGGGCCAGTGTGTCGGGCCAGGAAGATCGGGGCGCGGGATTGCCGCGCATCGCTCATCAGCCTGTTCAATGTGTTTATCAGCGCTGGCACCTGCCAGGGCTGGTCCGGGCCCTGAACCAGACCGACCTGCATATCGAGAATCAGTAGTGCATACATGGTGCATTTCCTTGCGAGTGAGCCAGCGACCGCAAGGCACAAAAAAGGCCCTGCGCATTGCTGGCGGGCCTTTGAAGTTCGTTTGGGTTCAGCTCACGACACTTCTCACGGCCCGCCTTGTGCGGTCGTGGTAGTGGTGGTGGTCGAGGCGATACGGTACGTGCTCATGGACTGGAAGGTAGCCACCCGATTGCGGATTGGCAAGCGCCATTGTGAACGCGGTGTAGCGCAAGGTTGTCCCTCACCCGGGCGCACGCTAGTCTGCGCCACTTCGTATTGACACTGGTACAGGGAGGGGCCGCAGCATGATTTCAGTACGTCCGGTTGAGGCCGGTGAGTGGCGCAGTTACCGGGACCTTCGTCTGCAGTCGTTGCAAGACTCTCCCGATGCTTTCGCCAGCACCTATGAGTCAGAGGCGGGCAGGACCGATGAGGTCTGGGCTTCACGGCTTGCAGGTGCCGTATCCTCGGGGCAGGCGCGAATATTTGTTGCGCTCGATCACCAGCAAATGTGCGGGCTGGTCTGGTGCAAGTTGCCGGAAGCCGGCGTGGCCGAAATTTTTCAGATGTGGGTTGATCCTGCGCGCCGTGGCCTGGGCGCTGGCGGTGCACTGCTGCATGAAGCGCTGGAGTGGGCAAAGAGTGTTGGTGTACGCCGTGTTTGCCTGGGCGTAACGGCCGCAGACACGCCGGCAATGGGCCTGTACACGGCATCTGGCTTTCGTCCGGTCGGCCCTCTGGAACCCCTGCGTGATGGCTGCGGCCTGATGTCCCAGGCAATGGAACTGCAACTCGGCGCTGACTGATCCGCCGGTTGTGGCACCTTCCGGAGAAATTGAAGTCCATAGCTGCTCCCGACACATGAAAATTCAAGGATCGAATGAAAACAACTCTGGTTTTTACCCTCGCAATAACCCTGGCCCTGTCAATTACCGGCTGCGCCAGCCGCCAGTCTGCCGTTCAATCCACGCCAGAGCCGCTGGTGACGATACCCGCGGATGAGCAGCATGCAAGCCTTGCGTTCCGCACTGTCGGCGGCGCAGGTGACCATCCCGTCAGCTACTCCACCGGGCCGAGTGACGCCGGTCGATTCGGCATGCAGTCTGCTGGCGAACAGGTGTATGACACGGCTTATTTCAAGCGCATACCCGGGTACCTGAAAAAAATGGCCGGTGGGACGTCGAGTATCGACACGCTGGTAGAGGCCAATAAACCGCTGAAGGTCAATGCGCTGGTCAAGCAACAGGTTGCGACCCTCAACGGCATTCCCATGCACTCGATGTTCGGTTACGCCATAGCGGCTCAGCCTGAGACTCAAGTCTTTACCCCAAAACCCAAGACCGCTTACCTCATCGAAACAGTCATAGCAGATAACTACGTCATGACGGTTTACGAGATTACGGGCACGGGGGAGCGCAAGCCGGTGAGCGTGGTTAAATCCCGGGAAGAATTCTATTAACCCTCCATCACCCAGGAAAACCCTTTATGCCGTTACCCGTCACGTCCTCCTATGCGCAGCGAATGCTAGAGCTGGAAGCCAGTAACCCGGATGTCGCGCAACTGGCCGGGCAAATTGCCGGGGCAATAAAGTCGGAGTATCTGAGCCAGTCGGCCGAGGTGCTGGTGCAGGATCTGTTTGCCCATCTGGACCCGGTCGCCCGACAGGAGCCCGGTTGCGTGACGCGCCTGGCAATGTGGCTGCAGAAGCTGGCGGATGCCCGGGCATTGTCCCATGCCCAGGTGGCGAAGTTTGTGACCGGCGCTGTCGGCCAGGGCGGTCCATCCGCTGTGGTGCCGCTGTAGGGGTCAGTGCCGGGCGGGGCCGTCTGACTGTGCGCTTGAGTCTCGCACCACCAGGGTCACCAGGGGCGCATCCATGCGCTGACGTTGCCCGGTATTGTTGATTTGCTCGAACAGTAACTCGATGGCCTGGGCCGCGATTTGTTCGAGATGCATGTTCACGGCCGTCAAGGGCGGGTTGCATTCCCGCGCCCGCAAGCCGTTATAGCGCGTCACCACTTTTACATCCTGCGGCACCTTCAAGCCTCTTGCCGTCAACGCCTGTACGGCGCCAGTGGCGAAGGCATCCACCGGGACGCACAAACTGTCCAGTTGCGGGTACTCCTCCAATAATTGCAGGCAGGCCTCAGCGCCGGCTGATTCGCCTCCGGCTTCATCCGCCCGCACGATGGCGACGGGCTGGTCAGTGGAGGCGCAGTAAGCGCGATAGGCATGCTCCATATCGACATAGGAGTGCCTGCTTTGAGCGCCGATTATCAGACCGGTCCGGCGGGCGCCCTGTGCGTGCAAGTGCTCCAGCAACAGGGCACCTGCAACGTCTGCATGCATATCAATGTACGGCACCGGATCGTCGGTCTCGGGCTGGCGTCCAATTGAAATCAGCTTCACTCCTCTCTTGCGCAAGCGGGCAATGTGCGGGTCGTTTGCCACCGGCTCGATGATGATTGCCCCGTCAATATCCAGGGTATCCAGCAAATCCTGCGCTCCCTCCATCGGTGGCACCAGAACCAGAGCCACGCCCTGACGTAATGCAGCCTCCATCGCGGTGGCAGCGATTTCCATCAAAAACCCCAGGCGTGAAGATCCGCCGGCAACGGCAAAGGGCATGGATGACAGCAGGGCTATTGAGTTGGCGCGCCCGGTGCGCAGGCGCTGCGCCCGCAGGTTCGGGCTATAGCCCAAGCGGGCGGCGACTTCCTTTACCAGGGTCCGGGTCTGGGGGTCGACCTGGCCGCGGTCATTGAGCGCATGGGAGACGGTGGTACGCGACACACCAGCGGCACTGGCTACATCAGCAATGGTGGGGCGACGAGAGCTGCTGCTGGGCATAGGTAGGGAAACTCAATAAACGATGGGCCGAGTTATACGCCTCCTGACCCGGATCAGCTACTCAAGCCGGGTTGCCCGGGGTCTGCCGTTGACAGGTTAATTGAACAGGACTACATTCCACCCAAATCGATTTGGGCGGCATGTGTAAATCGATTTTGGCGCGGATTTATCTGCATGTTCATCGTTAAGGCTGCGTCTGGAACAATCACTCAATGAGCCGTTGATGCTGGCTTAACGTAGAGGTGGGATATGTCGGATAACAATAAGAAACCCGTTTCCCCTGTTGATGAGTTTCTGCCATGGCGCCAACTGCTGCTGTTTGGCGGCCAGCATGTGCTGGTGATGGCGGCGTCACCCATAGCGTCGGTTTTTCTGATGGCGACCGCCCTTGGATTTTCCAGCGACTTAACCCTTCAGCTGTTGAGTGCCACCTTTCTGGTCTGCGGCCTGGGGACGCTCTTGCAGTCACTGGGCTTGCGCGGATGTGGCTCGCGCTTGCCTTTCATCATGCTCCCCGGCGGAGCCCCGATCATGCTGTTCATATTGATTGCCCAGCAAAACGGGGTCGCCACTGCTTCGGGCGCAGTGATCCTGACGGGTTTTTTCTACTTTCTGGTACTCCCGGTTTTTCGCCGGCTGCTGCGTTTTTTTCCCTCTGTGGTGGTCGGTACCATGTTGCTGCTGGTGTCGGTCAATCTGGTCAAACTCTCGGGCCAGCTCATTGTGGGGGAGCCGGGCACTGCCGGTTTCGCCGCGCCACAGCAACTCCTGCTGGCCTTCTCAACCATCTTTATCACGGTGCTGTGTTCACGCCTGCTGCGTGGAACCTTCGGTCAGCTGTCTATTTTGCTTGGCTTGATTGGTGGCAGCTTGCTGGCCGTGGCTCTGGGGGCATTCGACAGCTCGCGGTTGAGCCTGTTGCCCCTGCTGAACCTGCCCACGTTGATGCCGTTCGGGGTCCCGCAATTCGATCTGTTCGCCTCCATTCCGCTGATGCTGTTCTGTCTGGTGTCCATGGTCGAAGCAACGGGCCAGACCGTCGCCATCAGTGAAGCCGTCGACAAGCCCCTGGATATAAACCGCGATGTGGTGCGAACCATCCGCGGGGATGCGCTGGCCTCGATTCTGGGCGGGTTTATGGGCACCTCACTGATTATTACCAGCGGAGAAAACATAGGTGTCATTCGTGCCACCGGGGTCCGCTCCCGTTATGTCACTGCCGTTTCAGGGCTGCTGTTACTGCTTTTTGCACTGCTTGCGCCACTGGCGCGTTTGATCGAGGGCGTGCCCCAAGCCGTGGTCGGCGGCACCAGCCTTATCGTGTTTGCCATTGTCGGCACCATGGGCATCGACATGCTGCGCAAAGTGGACCTGCGCGACCACGGCAACATGTACGTGGTGTCTGTGGCCCTGGCCGTGGGGCTGCTGCCGATTCTGGTCCCGGGGGTCTACAGCCACTTCCCGGACGGCCTTGCCAGCCTGCTGGGCAACGGCGTCGCCATGGGGGCCTTGACTGCGGCACTGATGAACTTTGTATTCCATTGCGTTGGTCGCCAGCCAGCCTCAGTTGCCGCCAAGACCAAGCTGATTAACTGATTCAAACAAAAAGGCATCTCCATGGATTCCAGCTCTGCGACTCACTTACTGTCTTCACCGCAACAGCTTGTTGCCTCTGGTCAATTATTGGCTCCCCAATGGCTAATGCTCCCTGAGGGGCCGCGCCGCGAACATGCCGTGCTGATTGAAAATGGCTGCTTCGCCGATGTGGGGCCTTTGGCACTTTTGCAGGGCCGTTATCCCGATCATCAAGTGCTGCGCCTTGATGATCAATTATTGATGCCGGGGTTTATCGATACCCATCACCATCTGAGCCAGAGTTTCGGCAAGGGGCTGGTGTTCGGTGAGCCTTCAGAAATATTCAAACGTATCTGGATACCACTGGAAGGCTCCCTCGATACCGACCTGCTGTACCTGACCAGCAAGCTGGCGGCATTTGAATCCCTGCGGGGTGGCTTCACCACCGTATGTGATGCGGGTACCCGATCCAGAGAGGGGGTCGAGACAATAGCCCGGGCCGTCCATGAAGTGGGCATCCGCTGTGTATTGGCCAAGACCTGCAATGACCTTCAGGGCGGGCAGGTACTGGAGGCAGGTGCGATTCTCGCCAGGGCAGAGCAGCACCTGTCAGAGTGGGACAACGACACACTGGTCACACCTTCACTGGCAATCCCCATTCCGGAAATAGCCACCGACTCGACCCTCAAGGCGGTCTACGGTCTGTGCCACGAGGCGGGACGCATATTCCAGAGCCATGTCAATGAACACCTGGTGGCCGTCGAACGTTCGCTGGAACTCTATGGCGTGCGCCCCCTGGAGCACCTGCACCGGGCCGGAGCGCTGGGCCCCGGGGCTCTGCTTGCACACGCCACATTGCTCACACCGAATGAAATCTGCCTGTTGCGCGATAGTGGCGCCGCCGTGAGCTACAACCCGGTTGCCAGTGCCTGGAAAGGCAATGCGGTGGCACAGGCGCATCTGATGCACTGCCTGGGTATTCCAGTGGGGCTGGGCACAGACGGTACCCGCGGTGACGGGTTCCGCCTTCTGGATTATGCCGAAGCCGCCCAGCGTTTCGCCCACGGCTTGCCAGTAGGGGACTCGGTGTGCGGCAGCGGCAAACTGTGGCTCGACATGGGCACCCGGGACGCAGCCCAGGTGCTGGGGTTAGGCAAGGTCACGGGGCAAATTGCCCACGGTCTGGCGGCCGATTTTCTGCTGGTGGACCTGGCGGTACCGGAACTGCTGCCGTCCTGGAACCTGACCTGGGACCTGGTCCGGCTGGCCAACCGCGATCAGATCCAGGCCGTTGTGGTGCAGGGCAAGGTGCGGTTATGGCAGGGCTGGCCCACCGACTGGGATGCCCGGGCCCTCATGCGTCAAGTGGATGCTCTGGCCCGGGATGTTGTGAGTCGGGCACCCATTCATAAAGTCCATCCGTTACCGTCTGTGCTTTTGCACGGCGAGTAGATGAGTAAAACATGAGCTTACCTTTCGATCCGATTTACATCATCGCTATAGCCGTCGCATGTGGTGCCCTGATCCAGGGCACCACCGGAATGGGCTTCGCCCTTATCGTGGCGCCGGTCATGGGCTTGCTGGCTCCAGAGTCATTGCCCATCAGTTTATTGATCCTGATGTTGCCCCTGAATGCCGCCATCGCCTGGCGCGAACGGGCGGCAATCGATTTCAGAGGCAGTTCGTGGATCACTCTGGGGCGCTTTGCAGGAACCTTTGGCGGGGTCTGGATTCTGTTCTGGCTGCCGCTCTCGCAACTCAACATATTGATCGGCCTGTCTACGATTGCGGCCTGCATCGCCACCTGGGTGGCCCCCTCATTCGTCCCCGGCCGGCGGGCGCTTATTTCGACGGGAGTCATTACCGGCATCACCGAAACGGCCACCGGGGTGGGCGGTCCGCCTCTGGCTCTGGTGTACCAGCATTCTCCGGTTGCCACTTTGAGAGGCTCGGTTGCCCTGTGCTTTCTGGTGGGCGAATTGATCTCGCTGGCGGTACTGGCGGCAGGCGGTCATCTACAGGCCGGACAAGTCGAACCGGTGCTGATCCTGTGCTTGCCCCTGGCGCTCGGCGTGCTTGCCAGTTACCGGGCCCGGCACATGATCAACGAGAAACGCCTGCGCCGGTTCGTGCTGATCTTCGCTTTCGTTTCGGGATCACTGTTGCTGGTGCAGTAAGTCGTACAGCCAGCGGCGTCCCTACGGAAAACGACTGGCCTTCAGGGCTTTCACAAAGGTGTACGAGGCGTGGTTGAGCGAGTCCCTGGGCGGGGTGATGACACTGACCGAGCGCATGATCCGCTCGTCTTCCAGGGGTAGAAAGCGCAGGTCGGTGCTACTGGCCGAGCGCCTGAGCAATTCGGGAAGCAGCGTCACGCCCATGCCCTGGGCAACCAGAGCCAGCAATGAAGTGGTGTTTCTGACGCTGAGGGTCGACTGGTCTCTGATGTGACGAAACTCCGCGGCATTGATGTCTGCTCCCAGGCCGCTGTTGATGAAGTTATGACCTTCCAGATCGCTCCAGCGTACCGGGCGGGCGAGTGAGCACAGCGGGTTATTGGCCGCGCAGACCACGCAAAAGGCGTCCGAGAACAGAAAGTCCTGATTGATGTTCGGAATACTGGCCGGCACGGTGGCGATGCCAATATCCACTTCGCCGGCCAGTACCGCCTGGACGACTTTTTCGGAGTCCATGTCGCGGATATCAAGGTGGAATTGCGGGTATTGCTCATGGAAGTGCTTGAGCAGCGGTGGCAATAGCGTGATAGCGAATGACGGCACCGCTGCCACCCGCACCAGCCCGGTTTCGGCCTTGGCATAGGTCTTGATGGTGGTGATGGTGCGCTCGAAGTGGGTCAGCTCGCGTTGCGCCTCCTGCAAGACAAACCTGCCCAGGGGGCTGAGCAGGTTTTTGCGCTCGCCTTCAAATAGCGCGCCGCCCAACTCCTCTTCCAGTTGCTTGAGCGAGAGCGAGACGGCCGCCGGTGTGCGATGCACCCGTTGGGCGGCCTGGGTCAGGCTCTGACTGGTGGCGACAGCGACGAAAAACTGCAAATTGGTGATTTTGATGCTCATGGCGGTCAGTTCGCAGATTAAGGCTTTGTTTAAATAATACTTAACTATCGTTAAAATTTACTAGATTTACTTAATAGTCTGGCCGCTCATAATCTCCTCCATAACAGTTACAGGCGATGCCGATTCATGGCATGCCAGTCAGGAGGAATTCATGACGTACAGCAATTTGAATTACATCGCCGGTGAGTGGCTCAAGGGCCAGGCTGAAGTCGAAAACCGCAACCCTTCCGATACCCGGGATCTGATTGGCCTCTACGCACAGGCTTCTTCGCAGCAACTGGAAACAGCCATCGAAGCCGCCACCCATGCGCAAAAACTCTGGGCCCGTTGCGGTATCGAACAGCGCTACAAAGTGTTGATGGCCATTGGTCAGGAGTTGATCAATCGCAGCGCCGAAATCGGTCAGATGCTGTCCCGTGAAGAGGGCAAGCCACTGGCTGAAGGTGCTGGCGAAGTGTATCGGGCTGGCCAGTTCTTCACCTATTACGCAGCCGAAACCCTGCGTCAGATGGGGGATAGCGCAGACTCGGTACGTGATGGCATTGAAATCGATGTACGTCGCGAGGCGGTGGGTGTGGTGGCCATTATCTCGCCATGGAATTTCCCGATGGCCACGGCCTGCTGGAAGATTGCTCCGGCACTGGCCTTCGGCAATGCCGTGGTCTGGAAACCGGCCAATCTGACCCCGGCCTGTGCTGTCATCCTCAGCGAAATCATTTCCCGCCAGGACATTCCCAAAGGCCTGTTCAATCTGGTGATGGGCGCCGGGGCGCAAATTGGTCAGGCCCTCATCGAACATCCGGGCATCAGTGCCATCTCCTTTACCGGCTCGGTTGAAGTTGGCAAGGGGATTGCCGCCGCTGCCGTGGCCAATATGACCAGGGTGCAGCTGGAGATGGGCTCCAAGAACGCCCTCGCAGTCATGGATGATGCCGACCTGGACCTTGCCGTGACCTGCGCGGTTAACGGTGCGTTCGGCGGTAGCGGGCAAAAGTGCACTGCGTCCTCGCGGCTGATCGTGCACGAGCGCGTGCACGATGCCTTTGTCGAAAAGCTGGTCGCCGCTACCCGGGCGTTGAAAGTGGGGCACGCCCTGGAAGCGGGAACCCAGATCGGCCCCGTTGCCAGCGCTGCGCAATTGGCCAGCAACCTGGCCAGTGTCGAGCTGGGGCGCCAGGAAGGCGCTGAATTGATCACCGGTGGCAATCCTCTGGAACTGGCCACACCCGGTCACTTCATGGCCCCCGCGTTGTTCGTTGAAACCCGCAACAGCATGTTGATCAATCGCCAGGAACTGTTTGCGCCTATTGCCTGTGTACTCAAGATCGGCAGTTATGATGAAGCCCTGACGCTGGTCAATGACACGCGTTTTGGCCTGACTGCCGGGATCATGACCCGCTCGCTGGCCCGTGCCAGCCATTTCCGGCGCAATGCCCGGGCCGGCTGCGTCATGGTCAACCTGCCAACCGCCGGTACTGACTACCACGTGCCCTTCGGTGGGCGCGGTGATTCCAGTTATGGCCCGCGGGAACAAGGCCGGTCGGCCGTCGAGTTTTATACCCATGTAAAAACCGGCTACATCGCCGCAGGAGAGCCGCTATGAATCCGGCCCGACCATTCGCTGTGCGCGGGCCCCGGGTTGACTGCATGCAATACGGCAACTGGTCAGAGAAAATCTTCCGGCAGATGCGCGACGGCGGGGTTGATGCGGTGCACGTCACCATCGCCTATCACGAAAACTTTCGTGAAATGGTGGCCAATATCGAAGCCTGGAACCTGTTGTTCGAGCGCTTCAGCGATTTGATCCTGCACGGCAAATGGGCCGGCGACATCGCGTTGGCGCGCCAGACCGGGCGCACGGCGATCTTCTTCGGCTTTCAGAACCCGTCGCCGATCGAAGACGACATCGGCCTGGTGGAAGTGGTCCATGCCCTGGGTGCGCGCTTTATGCAGCTGACTTATAACAACCAGTCGCTGCTGGCCACCGGCTGTTATGAACAACATGACACCGGGCTGACCCGCATGGGCAAGCAGGTGGTGCGCGAGATGAACCGTGTGGGGCTGGTGGTGGACATGTCGCACTCGTCCGACCGCTCCACCCTGGAGGCTATTGAGCACTCGCAGCGACCGATTGCGATCACCCATGCCAACCCGGCGTTCTGGCATCCGGCCTTGCGCAACAAGTCCGACCAGGTGCTCAAGGCGCTGGGCCAAAGCGGCGGCATGTTCGGTTTTTCCCTGTACCCCCATCACCTGCACGGCAAGAGCGCCTGCACCTTGCAAAGCTTTTGCGAGATGGTCGCCCGCACGGCCGATCTGGTGGGGGTCGAACACCTCGGGCTGGGTTCCGACCTGTGCCAGGACCAGCCTTACAGCGTGGTTGAGTGGATGCGGGTGGGGCGCTGGACCAAGGAAGTCGACTACGGCGAAGGTTCTGCGGCAAATCCGGGGTTTCCAGACCAGCCCGAATGGTTCCGTGACAACCGCGACTTCGTAAACATTGAAGCAGGCCTCGCTGCCACAGGCTTCGGGCCTGCCGATATAGCGGCCCTGATGGGCGGCAACTGGCTGCGGTTTTTCGAAGCGGGCTTTGTACCCGAAGATGCCCGCAATAGCACCACGGCTCGCACCGTAGATATCGCGATTTAAAGTATTTCAGCCACCCGGATTCGCAACTGCAAGGCCGACAAGGACATCGCGCAATAACAACAAAAGTACTTCCAACAATAACAATACTGGCGATCGACAACTCTCTTCGGAGGGGAGGCTCAATGGAAATTCCAACTGAAGTTTTGGTGGGGAGTGAACCCTGCACGCTTCGTAAAAGTGCTATCGGCAAACTCGACTGGTCAACGTTCTGGATCAGTGGCGGCTTCTTCCTGCTGTTCCTGATCATTGCCCTGATTGATTTGAAAACCCTGTCCGGCCTGATCGGCGGAGCGTTTTCCTGGGGCACCCATTACTTTGGCCTGTACTGGCAAGTGCTGATGCTGCTGACATTTGCCTCCAGCCTGTATATCGGTTTCAGCCGGGTCGGCCGGGTCCGCCTTGGCGGGGTGAACAGCACACCGGGCATGAGCACCTTCAATTGGGTGTCGATGATCATGTGTGCACTGCTGGCCGGTGGCGGCGCTTTCTGGGCGGCTGCCGAACCCTTGTCGCACTTTATGAAACCTGCGCCTTACTTCGGCGTGGCGGCGCAGAGTGCGCCGGCCGCGGTGGCGGCACTCTCGCAGTCATTCCTGCACTGGGGGTTCATGGCCTGGGCCGTTCTCGGCAGCCTGTTGACCGTGGTGTACATGTACCTGCACTACGAGAAAAAACTGCCGCTGATGCCGCGAACCCTGCTTTATCCATTGCTGGGAGAGCGAGCGCTTAAAGGGCCCATCGCCGTGATTGCGGATGCCTCGGCGATTATTGCCGTGGTTGCCGGCACCATCGGGCCAGTGGGTTTTCTGGGGTTGCAAATCGCTTTTGTCCTGCACTCGGTGTGGGGCGTGCCCGATACCATTACTACCCAGGCCATGGTGATTCTGGCGGTCACGACCATCTACACCCTGTCGTGCGTGGTGGGCCTGGGCGGTCTGCGTCTGGTCAGCAAGGTCCATGTGTGGCTGATGCTGGGGCTGGCCGCGTTTCTGTTTATCTTTGGCCCGACTCTGTTTCTCAGTGAGACCTTCGTGCAAGGCCTGGCCTTGCATGTGACCAGTTTTTTCCAGACTGCCCTGTACCGTGACGACAGCCAGTGGCTCAACAGCTGGACGCTGTTCTACTGGGGCTGGTTTATCGGTTATGCACCGATGATGGGGATCTACGTCGCCAGGGTCTCCCGCGGCCGCAGCATCCGCGAAGTGGTGGGCTTGCTGTCGGTGGCGGCGCCCCTGATCACCATGGTCTGGTTCACCCTGGTGGGTGGTACCGGCATTGGCCTGGAACTGAGTTCGCCGGGCAGTGTGGTCAGCCACGGGGTGCAACCTGAAGCACTGTTGCTGGGGGTTGCCCAAGCGATGCCGATGCCTACTTTGATTTCAGCACTGTTTCTGTTCCTGAGTTTTTTCTCGGTGGTGACCAGTGCCGGGTCGATGTCCTACACCGTGGCCATGGCCATCAGTACCGATCATGGCGAGTCGCCAACCTGGCTGAGGGTGTTCTGGGCGGTCGGCATGGGAGTGGTCGGCGCCATTCTGATCACCCTGGGTGAAGGCGGAATCACAGCTTTGCAGTCGTTTATCGTGATCACGGCAGTACCTGTGTCGATCCTGATTTTGCCCTCTGTGTGGGATGCCGTGCGCATTGCCCGGCAGATGGCGCGTGACCAGGGAGTGATCTGATATGCAACTGCGACCACCTTCCCGTGTCATGAAGGCCGCGCGCCTGGGTGCCTTTCATCAGTCCCGGCTGTCGTTCATGCGCCAACTGCTGCGCCGCTTGAAGCGCGAGCAGTGGCAGTTCCAGCGCACGGTCTGGAGCATCGACGGGCAGGGCGTCGGCCGGGCCGTGTATGTGGCCCGGGGGCCGGAGCGCGCATATAGCCTGGTGGCCTTTGCCCATGATCTGGACCCTGCGCTGCGCTCTGACCGGGTGATTGCCACGGCCTGGGATGCCACTTTCGCTTTGTTCGACGGGGTTCCTGATGAAGTCGAGCTGCAGCGCCTGCAAGCCAATGTGCCGAAACAGGAAGCGGGCCGCGTGTCGTCCCGTGAGCTGTGCATGGCGCGAGCCAACCGCTCGGTGCGCCTGTTTGACCATGTGCTGCAGGAACTGGCCGCAGGCCGCCAGCCGGACTGCGCTTTTGTCGAGCAGGTGGGTTACCTGATGCGCACCACGGCGGTCTATGGCAGCGGCAAGTTTGGCGCGGCCGATCGTGAGTCGGTGGCCGCGCGCCCCGAGCTGTCGGCACCTTTTCAGGCGGAAATGCTCACGGTGTTCCTGATTCGGGCCTTTAGCGTCGATCTGGTGGAGCATCTGGCACAGGTTCAGGCCCCGGGCACGGCGGTAGTGCTGGAGCCCGGAATTCGCCGCCGTTTCGGCCTGGGCAACTCCACGGGCCTGGGCATGGCACCTTTTCTGTTGAATCACCCGATGCTTTTAAACAACTGGGTGCAAGCCCGGGAAACAGCGCTGCAGCGAGTGCGTGCAGTGCGCCGGCCAACGCCTGCGGAGCAGGGAATGTTTGTGGATTTTGTGCGCCGCGCACAAGCCGACGCCCGCAGCTGGCACTCGGACCACCCGTTGCAAGGGCAGCGCATCCTCGAGTTGCAACAGGACTTCAAGGCCCTGCAACTGTGTATGGGCGAAGGCATTCTGCAGCGCGAGTATCCATGGGATGCGCTTTATCGCTGGGCCGAAAACCGGCTGTCGCTGGAGGCACAAGAGCAGTTGGTGTCTTTGTTGCTCGAGCCCTACGGGCATTTGATCGACGATCTGGGGCAAACCATGCAGGCCGATGAACAGCTGGGTTTCGCGGTGGACGGCAGCATGGGGGTGGGTGCCCTTAAACAGATTCTTGCCACTGATTACGCCTGGGTCGCGGCCATCGATTTTTCCACCGAACAGAGTCACTCGCTGTTCTGGTATGTGTCCGAGGAAAAGCTCGAGCCGCGGATCGGGCAGCGCTTCAGCGAGCCGGGCGAAGCACTGGAGCAGCCTTTGGCAGTGGCGCGGGATATTTCCCGGCTGCAGCAGGCCCTCAATGGTTGCGACGACGGGCAGACGGTGGCCACCTTCCTGCTGGAGCATCCCGAGCACCGGCATGTGGTCAGGCGTGTGCAGTTGGCGCCGGGCTGCCCGTACGCCGATATACAGGACAACCTGATTGACCGGGCTCTGCTGCCGATCGACTTGCTGCGCTGCAAACTTTCGTTCTTCGGCGCCACCCGGTTCGACCCGCGTTCCGATCGTTGGGTGCGCATCAACATGTATCAGAACGCCCCCTTTCCCCATGAGTTGAGTCAGGTGTTGGCCGATGACTGGTCTTATCCCGGTCTTGGCAGTCAGGAGCAGCGCCATGCATGCATCGTTGAATGAGATCGAAAGTCTGTGCAAAAAGGCCGCCCGTGGTGCGGGCATGTCCTGGGGGCTGGCGGAGGAGGCCGGCAAGGCGGCGAAATGGTTGTCGGCCCATGGTCTCGATGGCCCGCAGGTGATTGCCGGGCAGTTGCGGCGTGACGACGGGGTTGTTTATAGCGAGCTGGCGCCAGTGATCGGCGCTGGCGCCTGGCACGGGGCCAGCGCTGCGCTGTGCCCCTTGATCACAGGCGCGGCCCTCAGTGACCACGCTTATCTGCTGGGTAGCCACGGACAGATTCTGTTGAACGATGTGGCCAGCCCGCAGTTACTGATCCCCTTTGTCAGCGCCATGGCCAGACGCCTCAAGGCGCCCGTCGAGCTCTCGTGGCCGGGTTGCAGCCTGGGCTTCGACAGTCTGGGCGGGGTTTTTCTGAATGACGCAGGGGGGCTCGGCCAGCAGCGCGCAGTCAGTGTGTGCTGCAAGCAAGGCACGGATGCTCTGGATCCGGCCAGTGCGCTTGCCGGCAGCGTTCGCCCGGTCGCCGAATCTGACCTTGCCTATCTGCAATCACTGGCCGCCCGTACCTACGTGCCCGCTACCGAAGCATCGCGGCTACTGGGCGCCGGTGCCGGACTGAGCGACAACAACTAAATACCCATCTTTTAACCCAAACGGATCTGCATCATGACCTCTGCTATTCAACGTCTCGGCACCACCCCGCGTTTCAGCCAAATCGTCATCCATCAGCACACCGCGTATCTGGCAGGTCAGGTCTCGCAATTGATTGAGGGTGATATCAGCGACCAGGCGCAGGACGTATTCGGTAAAATCGATGCCTTGCTGGCCACCGCAGGTTCAGACAAGAACCATCTACTGTCGGCGCAGATCTGGTTGGCTGACATGGCGGACTATGAGGCCATGAATCAGGCCTGGGATGCCTGGCTGACAGGCGTGGGGGCGCCGGTGCGGGTGTGTGTGCAATCGCCCATGGCGAAAAAGCATTATCGCATTGAAGTTCAGGTCATTGCCGCGCTGACCGCCTGAGGCCCGCGCGGTGTCTGAGGTGCTGTCTTACAACGTCCACTTCAGCGAGACCATCAGGTTGCGCGGGTCGCCGTAGGTCCCGCTGCCGCTGGCGGTGGGGATGCCCTGCCAGTATTTTTCGTCGAACAGGTTGTTCAGGTTGACCCGGGCGTCCCAGTGCTCGTCCAGGCGATAGCCTGCCATCAAGCCGACAACTGCATAGGCATCCTGTACCGCATGGCCATTACCGACCCGGCCGTAGGTTTCGCTTTGGGCCAGTACGTCGGCGCCGATGCGCAGTTTTTCCAGGTCGCCGCGCAAGTGATAGGTGGTGGCGGCCTTGAACAGGTGCTTGGGCTGGTTGGGTGCGAACAGGTTGCCTTTGTCAAAGGACTTGTCCTTGACGTACTGGCTCAGCACCAGGGTGTAGGCAGCCGAGGCTTGCCAGTACGGGGTGAGGGCACCGCTGATTTCAGCGTCCAGCCCGCGGCTGCGGACTTCACCGGCGGCTTCATAGCAGGTGCGGTTGGTGGCCAGGCAACTGGCGGGCTGGGTGTCCAGCGCATAGGCACGGTTTTCCTGGGTCATGTCGAACAGCGCCAGGGAGGCATTCAGCTCGCCGTCGAAGTACTCACCCTTGATCCCCACTTCATAACTTTCACCGGTCATCGGTTTGAGCACCGCGCCGCTGACGTCCTGCTGGGTTTGCGGTTTGAAAATTTCGGTGTAGCTGGCGTAAACCGAGTAGGTATCGTTGAGGTCGTAGATGACGCCTGCATAGGGCGTGACTTGCTGGGTGACTTTGTAATCGCCGGTGCCCGAGCGATTGTCGTAGTCGTACCAGCTCAGCCGGCTGCCGACTATTACGTGCAAAGGGTCGATGGGGTTGAAGCGGGCGGCGGCGTAAACGCCTTCTTCGGTGGCCGTATTCTGGCTCTGGTACGGGGTGCGATCGGCAATGTCCGGCTTGGGAATGACCCCCGGATCGAAGTTGTAGATATCGATCGGAGTCGCCTTGGACCAGAAGCCGCCTTTTTGGTCGAACTTTTCCTGACGCCGGCTCGCGCCCAGGGTCAGTTCATGTTCACGGCCAAACAACCTGAACGGGCCCGAGAGCGAGCCATCCAGATTGGTCTGCACGTCGGTGGTGTCATATTGCCCTGACGACTGGTTGAATCCGCCGCCCTTGGCAGCGCTCAGGTAGCTGGAGAAGGTGTTGGACTCGGCCCAGATTTTGGCGAATGCCAGTTTTGAGGTCCAGCCGTTGTCGAAGCGGGTGGTGAGGTCGGTGAACAGCGAGACGTTGTCCCGATCCCAGTAGGCCCAGTCGTTGCTCAGGAAGGTCGAGCGTGGCAAGTGCAGGTTTTCACCATTGGGTCCGGCCGGCAGGCTGCCCCAGTCCGAGGTTGCATCGTCACGCTGTTTCGAGGCCCCGAGGGTCCAGGTGGTAGCGTCGCTCAGGTCGGCTTCCATAACCCCGTAGAAGGTCTGGCGCTGATTGTCGCGTACGTCGATATAGCTCTTGTTGTCTTCATAAGCGGCCACTACCCGCCCGCGAACGGTCCCCGTGTCATTGAGCCTGTTCGAGGCGTCGACCTCGGTGCGGTAGCGATCCCAGCTGCCGGCGCTGGTGGTGATGCTCACTTGCGGCGTTGCAGTGGGGCGCTTGCGCACCAGGTTCAGGGTTGCCGAGGGGCTGCCGGCACCGGTCATCAGGCCGGTGGCGCCGCGTACCACTTCCACGCGGTCATACATCGCCAGATCAGCCCCGGCGATGGTGTCCAGGGTGAAAGTACTGAGGCTGGTGGGCAGGCCGTCGTACATCAGGTTATCGATGGTAAAGCCGCGGGCCAGAAACTGTTGGCGGTCACCGCCGAACTTGCGCAGGGTGATGCCCGGTGCGTACTTGACCACATCGTTGAGGTCTTTGATGCCCTGATCATCCATGCGCTGGCGGGTCATGACGCTCACCGACTGCGGTGTTTCGCGGATCGACAACGGCAGGCCGACGGCAGTGCTCATGGCCCCGGTGGTGTACGAGCCGCTGCCTTCGGTGGTGGCGGTACCTGAAATACCGGCTTCGGCATTCACATTGACGCTGTCGAGGGTCAACGGGCCTGCGGCTGGTGCTTGCCGGTCGGCGGATTCGTCAGCCGCCAGGGCCGCCGCCGAAAAAGCCAACAGCAAAGAACCGGTCATCACGGGCATAAAGGGACGAAGCATCTCAGAGATCCTGTAGAGGGGAGGGAGACGTGTCGCCTTTGCGGACACCTTGCAGCGGGGCGCCAGACGTATGGCAAAGACTACGCAGGGCGGAATGGTAGAGATTTATTCGCATATGTAAATAGTAATTATTACCATATGCAGTGAATTTGTATTCGCTCCTGTCTTTATGGCCTGTTCTGGTCCCTGGCTCAAAAGGGGGCACTTCGGTCAAAGCACCGCGGGCCTGTTGAGGGACCAACGGGGCGGCAGCGGCTGAACGGTTGCCTGATCAGCATGGTCTACCCTGCAGCACCTATGGGTTGTCTCACTCAGCAGGAGGTTAACGATGAGCAAGAAAATTCTGGTGGTACTGACCAGTGTCGAAAAATACCCCGACCTCGATCGCGCCACAGGGTTGTGGCTGGGCGAGGCAGTGCATTTTGTGCACAAGGTCGAGGCCGCGGGGTATGCCGTTGACTATGTCAGTCCGCAGGGCGGTTACACGCCGATCGATCCCCACAGTCTGGCCAAGGACATGGCGTCGCAGATTGACTGGGAGTGGTATCACGACAAGGGCTTCATGAATCGCCTCGGGGCAACGCTCAAGCCGGACCAGGTCAACCCGGATGATTACGTCGCCATTTATTACACCGGCGGCCACGGGGTGATCTGGGACTATCCGGACAACCCGCAGTTGCAGGCGTTGAGTCGCCATATCTATGAGCGGGGCGGGGTGGTTTCGTCGGTTTGTCACGGTGCAGTGGGGCTGCTCAATATCCGACTGTCTGACGGCGAGTTGCTGATCAAGGGCAAAAAGCTCACCGGTTTTTCCAATGAAGAAGAGAAACTGGCAGGCCTGGCTGACGTTGTGCCGTATCTGACCGAGAGTGAGTTGATGAAGCGTGGCGCTCAGTATCTGAAGGCCGGCACACCCTGGGCACCCTTTGCCATTGCCGACGGGCGGCTGATTACCGGGCAAAATCCTGCGTCCGGCGGTCCGGTGGCAGATCTGGTGCTGGCCGCCATCAAGTAACCCCGGCCGCTGCCAAACCTTGCGGTTGAGATAGCAGCCGTTTCAGACCGATGCCGGGCCGTCCGTCCGGCATCGCTTATCCGCCGCTCATGGCAACAATAAACTTTTGAATCCCAAGGATATTCTGTAGCCTTGTCGCGCTTCATTGCTTGTCCGTGCCTGATGACACACACATTCTCCCAGCGGGACTCGAAGGGTCCAGAGCTGGTGGTACACTCGACTTTCGCGCACTAGCGCTTGCAGGTCTTGCGAACATGACGCAAATTTCTGAACGACTTCTGGTTCAAGCCCACCTCGATGCCAGGCAGCCCAAGCCTTTGACCGAGGCTCAAGCACAGGGCCTGCGGGCACAGATCGCGGCTGAGCTTAAAGCCCGCGACGCGGTGTTGGTGGCGCATTTTTATTGTGATCCGGTCATTCAGGCCCTGGCCGAAGAAACCGGTGGTTGTGTGTCCGACTCCCTTGAGATGGCCCGTTTCGGTGCTGCCCATCCTGCCAAAACCATTCTGGTGGCCGGCGTGCGCTTTATGGGCGAGACAGCCAAAATCCTTACCCCGGAAAAACGCGTGCTGATGCCCACGCTGGAGGCGACCTGTTCGCTGGATCTGGGGTGCCCGGTTGAAGAGTTTTCAGCCTTTTGCGACAAGCATCCCGAGCGCACCGTGGTGGTTTATGCCAACACGTCGGCGGCAGTCAAGGCCCGGGCTGACTGGGTGGTGACCTCCAGCTGCGCACTGGAAATCGTCGAAAGCCTGATGGACAACGGCGAGACGATCATTTGGGGTCCGGACAAGCATCTCGGGCGTTACATCCAGCGCCAGACCGGAGCCGACATGTTGCTCTGGGACGGCGCTTGCATCGTCCACGAAGAGTTCAAGTCCAAGCAGCTGGAAGACATGAAGGCGCTGTACCCCGATGCGGCCATTCTGGTGCATCCGGAGTCACCGGAGTCGGTGATTGATCTGGCTGACGCGGTAGGTTCTACCAGTCAACTGATCGCGGCGGCGCAAAACCTGCCGAACAAAACCTTTATCGTGGCCACCGATCGCGGCATTTTTTACAAAATGCAGCAGCTGTGCCCGGACAAGGTGTTTATTGAAGCCCCTACCGCAGGTAACGGTGCCGCGTGCCGCAGTTGCGCCCACTGCCCGTGGATGGCGATGAACACCCTGGAGCGCACCCTTGAGTGCCTGCAGCAGGGGAGCAATGAGATCTTCGTCGATCCGGCGCTGGTGCCTCAGGCCATTCGTCCGCTTAAACGCATGCTGGATTTCACCCAGGCCGCGCGTTTGAAACTGGCGGGCAATGCCTGATAACGAATAAACAAATAAACAAACCGTAGGAGCGAGCTTGCTCGCGAGCTTTTCCCTATGTACCAACGAGGTGCTCGCGAGAATAGAGCTCGCGAGCAAGCTCGCTCCTACAGGGGTGGGGCGGGTTAGTTCATCATGTCCTTGAGCGCACGTTCCTGATCCATCAGCTCGCGCTTGCGGGCATCCAGGCGCGATGACAGCTGGAAGTTGTTGGTGAGCTTTTGTGCGAAATCCAGCTGTTGTATGGCCTGGCGGAAATCACCGACCAGAGCGAAATACTCGGCGCGGGCCTGATGCAGGCCAATGATGTTGCCCGATAACCCCCGGGTTTCGGCGACCGAGTACCACACATCCGGGTCATCCGGACGGCTCTTGAGCAATGCTTCCAGCGCCTTGTCGGCATCGGCCGGGCGGTTTTGCTTGAGCAACAGATCGACCCTGGCCTGATTGAGCGGGTAGTTGCCCGGATACAGGGTGCGCATTCGATCGACCCGTTGCTGGGCTTCCGCCAGGCGGTTGCTGTCGGTGTCCAGTTCAATCTGCGCCAGGTTGTATGTGATGTCGTTCGGTGCCTTGTCCAGCAGCGGCTTGAGGTTTTCTCGCGCTTCGTTGAACTGGCTGCCCTTGATCTGGGCTATTGCCAGGCCATAACGCGCCACATCGTTTTTCGGATTTTCATCCAGTTGCTGGCGAAAGCGCTTGGCGGCAATACCCGGTGTTTCTTCGTAGTTGAGCTGCACGCGGGCGCGAATCAGCTGATAGCGCAAACTGTCTTCGGTGCCACCGGCCCTTGCCTGTTCGGCGCGGTTACGGGTGTCGGCGATACGCGACTCGGTCACCGGGTGAGTCAGCAGGAATTCCGGCGGTTTGGCGTCAAAGCGGTACTGGCGCATCAGGCGTTCAAACATGGTCGGCATCGAGCGCGGGTCGTAGCCGGCTTTTTCCAGATTGAGGATGCCGATGCGGTCGGCCTCTTGTTCATTTTGTCGCGAGAAGCGGCGCTGTTCCTGTAACGCGGCAGCCTGGCTCCCGGCAATGGCGGCGATCCCGGCATCGCCTGCACCAGAGGCCGCGACGATGATCCCTGCGAGCAAGGCTGCCATCATCGGCAGCTGCATGCGCTGCTGGGCTTCTACGCCCCGGGCGAAGTGGCGTTGCGACAAGTGAGCCAGTTCGTGAGCCATCACCGAGGCATATTCACCTTCGGTTTGCGCGTTGAGGAACAGGCCGCCATTGACGCCGATGATCCCCCCGGGCGCGGCAAAGGCGTTGAGCTGCGGGCTGTCGATCAGAATGAATTCCAGACGCCGGTCTTGTACCTGGCTGGTTTCGACCAGTTTGTAGACGCTGGTTTCGACGTAGTCCTTGAGCTGCGGATCGTTGAGTTGCGCCACCTGGCCGCGCAGCATGCTCAGCCAGGCGCGACCCAGTTGGTATTCTTGTTGGGGGGAGACGATGGACGAACTGGCGTCACCCAGAGACGGTAAATCGTCGGCAAAACTCGGTGATGCGAGCAGGCAAGCGAGCGTCAATAGGGTCGGGCGCAGAAAAGTCATGCACAAAGCTCTGGTCGGTAAAGCGCTTACTGTAGCCGCACACGTGTCTGGCGACCAGTAGCGGGTCCGCTTGGGGTATTCTAACCGGCCGCAAAATGCCGACTCTGAAGGAGCACGTAATGACTGATGCGTTGGCGCATGATGCGCTGGTGGATGCCAGTGGCCTGAACTGCCCGTTGCCTCTGCTCAAGGCCAAGCTGGAGCTCAATCGCCTGGTCAGTGGTCAGACCCTCAAAGTGATCGCCACGGACGCCGGTTCGCAGCGAGATTTTCGGACCTTTGCACGTTTGGCAGGCCATGAACTGCTGCGTGAAGAGAATGATGCCGGCACCTATTGCTACTGGTTACGCAAGGCCTGAGATGCGGGCCTTCTTCTAAGGAATATCGATGTTCAAAGTGTTGCGTGATTGGGTTCAGCGCTATTTCTCTGATGAAGAGGCGGTGGTGCTGGCGGTGTTGCTGGTGCTGGCCTTTACCGCCGTGCTGACCTTGGGCGGCATGCTGGCGCCGGTACTGGCAGGCATGGTGCTGGCGTACCTGATGCAGGGGCTGGTGGTGGCTCTGGAGCGGCTGCGGGTGCCGGCTGCCGCAGCGGTCGGCCTGGTATTTGCGCTGTTCATGGGGCTACTGCTGGTGTTTATCGTAGTGGTGCTGCCGTTGCTCTGGCATCAGTTGATCACGCTGTTCAACGAGCTGCCGGGCATGCTGGCCAAGTGGCAGTCACTGCTGTTGCTGTTGCCGGAGCGCTATCCCCATCTGGTGTCGGATGAGCAAGTGCTGCAGGCCATTGAAGTCGCCCGCGGTGAAATCGGCAAATTCGGGCAGCTGGCACTGACCTTTTCCCTGTCCAGTTTGCCGTTGTTGGTCAACATCATGATCTATCTGGTGCTGGTGCCGATTCTGGTGTTCTTCTTCCTTAAAGACCGGGCGCTGATCGGCCGTTGGGTGCGTGGTTATTTACCTCGTGAGCGGGCGTTGATTACCCGTGTCGCACAAGAAATGAACCGCCAGATTGCCAATTACATTCGCGGCAAAGTCATCGAGATCATTATTTGCGGCGGTGTGACCTACATCGCATTTGTCACCATGGGCCTGAACTACGCGGCGCTGCTGGCGCTGTTGGTGGGCGTTTCGGTGGTGGTGCCGTATGTGGGGGCAGTGGTGGTGACGGTTCCGGTGCTGCTGATTGCGCTGTTTCAGTGGGGCTGGAGTGACCAGTTCATCTATCTGATGGCGGTCTACGGCATCATTCAGACCCTGGATGGCAATGTGCTGGTGCCCTTGCTGTTCTCCGAGGCAGTGAGCTTGCACCCGGTGGCAATCATTTGCGCGGTGCTGTTGTTTGGCGGGTTGTGGGGGTTCTGGGGGGTGTTCTTCGCGATACCGCTGGCGACCCTGTTCAAGGCCGTACTGGATGCCTGGCCGCGGGAGCAGCAAATCGTCGCGCCACTGCTTTAGAGCTTTTATCCCGCACATAAAAAAGCCCCGGCTCACAAGAGCCGGGGCTTTTTCGTTACTGCATCAGCTTACGCTTGAATAACCGGGATATTGGCAGTGGCTGCCGCTTCACGGAATTCGGCGATCTGATCAAAGCTCAGGTAGCGGTACACGTCCGCCGCCATGGTGTTGATCTCTGCCGCGTAGACCATGTATTCCTCTACGGTAGGCAGGCGACCCAGGATCGAGGCTACCGACGCCAACTCGGCCGAAGCCAGGTAAACGTTCGCGCCGTCGCCCAGACGGTTCGGGAAGTTACGGGTCGAAGTCGATACCACGGTGGAGTTCGGTTCAACCCGTGCCTGGTTACCCATGCACAGCGAGCAACCTGGCATTTCCATGCGCGCGCCGGCTTTGCCGAAGATGCCGTAGTAGCCTTCTTCGGTCAGCTGGTGAGCGTCCATCTTGGTCGGCGGCGACAGCCACAGACGGGTTGGCAGCTGACCTTTGACCTTGTCCAGCAACTTGCCCGCAGCGCGGAAGTGGCCGATGTTGGTCATGCACGAACCGATGAACACTTCGTCGATTTTCTCGCCGGCAACGCTGGACAACAGGCGTGCATCATCCGGGTCGTTTGGCGCGCAGAGCACAGGCTCCTTGATATCAGCCAGATCGATTTCGATGACTTCAGCGTATTCGGCGTCAGCATCGGCTTCCATCAGCTCAGGGTTGGCAACCCAGGCTTCCATCGCTTGAGCACGACGCTCAAGGGTACGGGCGTCGCCGTAACCTTCACCGATCATCCAGCGCAGCAGGGTGATGTTGGAGTTCAGGTATTCGGTGATGGATTCTTTGGACAGCTTGATGGTGCAGCCAGCAGCCGAACGTTCTGCCGAGGCGTCGGACAGTTCGAACGCTTGCTCGATGCTCAGGTTGTCCAGGCCTTCGATTTCCAGGATGCGACCGGAGAATTCGTTGACCTTGCCTTTTTTCTCTACCGTCAGCAGACCCTTCTGGATAGCGACGTAAGGAATGGCATGAACCAGGTCACGCAGGGTGATGCCTGGCTGCATTTCGCCTTTGAAGCGAACCAGAATCGATTCCGGCATATCCAGTGGCATTACGCCAGTGGCTGCGGCAAAGGCCACCAGACCGGAACCGGCCGGGAACGAAATGCCCATCGGGAAACGGGTGTGGGAGTCGCCGCCAGTGCCGACGGTATCCGGCAGCAGCATACGGTTCAGCCAGCTGTGGATGATGCCGTCGCCCGGACGCAGGGAAACACCGCCGCGGGTCATCATGAAGTCTGGCAGGGTGTGGTGCGTGGTCACGTCGATCGGCTTTGGATAGGCCGCGGTGTGGCAGAACGACTGCATGACCAGATCGGCCGAGAAGCCCAGGCACGCCAGGTCTTTCAGTTCGTCACGGGTCATTGGACCGGTGGTGTCCTGAGAACCTACGGTGGTCATCTTCGGTTCGCAGTAAGTGCCCGGGCGAACGCCGGTCACGCCGCAAGCCTTGCCGACCATTTTTTGCGCCAGGGTGAAACCCTTGGTGCTTTCAACAGGCGCTTCCGGCTTTTTGAACAGGTCGGATGGACCCAGACCCAGTTCGGCGCGGGCCTTCTCGGTCAGGCCACGGCCGATGATCAACGGGATACGGCCGCCAGCGCGAACTTCGTCCAGCAGAACCGGGGTCTTCATTTCGAAGGTGGTGATGACTTCGTCGGTACCGTGTTTGCAAACCTTGCCGGCGTGCGGGTACAGGTCGATCACGTCGCCCATGTTGATGTTGCTGACATCGAATTCGATTGGCAGTGCGCCAGCATCTTCCATGGTGTTGTAGAAGATCGGAGCGATTTTGCTGCCGAAGCAGAAACCACCGGCACGCTTGTTCGGCACGTAAGGAACGTCGTCGCCGAAGAACCAGAGTACGGAGTTGGTTGCCGATTTACGCGAAGAACCGGTACCGACTACGTCGCCGACGTAAGCGATAGGGAAGCCGGCGTTACGCATTTCTTCAATTTGCTTCATCGGACCGATGGAGCCCTGCACGTCCGGCACGATGCCGTCGCGAGCCATTTTCAGCATGGCCAGGGCGTGCAGCGGGATATCAGGGCGTGACCAGGCGTCCGGTGCCGGCGACAGGTCGTCGGTGTTGGTTTCGCCGGTGACCTTGAATACGCGCAGGCTGATTTTGTCAGCCAGGGTAGGGCGGTTCTTGAACCACTCGCCGTCAGCCCAGGACTGCACCACGGCTTTGGCGTGGACATTGCCGTTTTTGGCTTTTTCAGCGACGTCGTGGAAGGCGTCAAACATCAGCAGGGTGTGCTTGAGTTGCTCGGCGGCAACCGGTGCCAGCTCTGCATCGTCCAGCATCTCGACCAGAGTCACGATGTTGTAGCCGCCTTGCATGGTGCCGAGCAGTTCAACAGCGCGTTTTTTGTCGATCAGCGGGGAAGTCGCTTCACCTTTGGCGATGGCGGACAGGAAGCCGGCCTTCACGTAGGCGGCTTCGTCAACACCAGGTGGAATACGGTTGGTGATCAGGTCGACGAGGAATGCTTCTTCGCCTGCAGGCGGGTTTTTCAGCAGCTCGACCAGGCCTGCGGTTTGTTCGGCGTTAAGCGGCTGGGGAACGATACCCAGGGCTGCACGCTCTTCGATATGTTTGCGGTAGGCTTCAAGCACAGTTATTACCCTCATCATTGGTCCCAAATGGGTGTCCGGGACGCTCATCCAGGAATGCCGAGCACCCATGCGCTGCGGGGCTTTTTGAGCCGCTTAGCCAGAGTTCAAGGATTCCCAACAGAAGCTGTTTTCAAAGTTTTACGCCTTCCGAACGGGGAGGGTGATGAATGTTGATGCGGGCATTTGCAGTGCAAACACCCCACACCAACACCGTTCTTCGGGATCAACTGTGCTCGTGACGCTTTGAAAACAGCTTCTAACGGACATTGGCGCCTTAAAAGGCAGGCCGATTCTACGGTAAAAAATTGTTAAAGGTAAGTTAGCCCCTGAAGGTTGAGGGGTGATCTGCGTTAGACAAAGGGCTAACATGTGCACCTGTTTCGCTCTGCAGTGCTCTATTTCGCCATGTCCAATCAAACCATCAAGACTCCCTGCATCGGCCTCTGCTCTACGGTTTACGGCGACCTTGTGTGCCGCGGTTGCAAGCGTTTCCATCACGAAGTGATCAACTGGAACGGCTATGACGAACAGGCCAAACGTGCGGTCTGGCTACGTCTTGAGCAACTGTTGGTGCAGGTGATGACGGGCAAGGTGGAGGTTTTCGACCCGGCTGCGTTGCGCGCTCAGCTGGTGGCCCGCAAGATCCGTTTTGTGCCGCATCAGTCGGAATATTGCTGGGCCTACCAGTTGATTGCCCGGGGGGCGCGGGTGATCAATCAGCTGGAGATGTACGGCATGGTGCTGTTGCCGGAGTTTCGCGACTGGGGTCTGCCCGAGTTGCGCGACGCCATTGATCGGGAATTCTTCCTGCTTTCCGAAGCGCACTACGAGCGCTATATCGCGCCCGGCTTTCTCAAGGATGCGATCTTGTAGGTGCTGGCCTGCCAGCGATGCAGCCATCGCCGGCAGGCTCCTGCAGTGGTGAGGTTGTAGCCATGAGGATCAGGCCTTGGCCGCTTTTTGCTCCAGGTGCTGGATGATGTCATCGGGCTTGAGCACCAGAATGTCGCACTCAAGCTTGTCGATCACCACTTCTGCGGTATTGCCGATCAGCGCCCCGGACAGTCCGGTACGGGCTACGGTGCCGATGACTGTTACCACGGCATCCAGCTTTTTGGCGACCTGTTGAATGATGATGTCCGCCGGCCCTTCATTGATGTGCAGGCGACTGTCGTCGATTTCGTACTGGTTCTGGAACTCTTTGCAGGCCGCTCTGTAGCTGGCTTCGTACTGGGTGTCCACGGGGTAGACCGCATCCACTGCTGCCAGCATGGGTGCTGGATGGGCGCTGACCACGTGCAGCTGGCCGTGGGCGAGGCTGGCGACACGAAAACCCTGGTCGATAATGGTTTTGTGCAAAACCATGTGTTCGTCATCGCTGCAGCCCACATCCACTGCCGCCAGCACCACGCCGCCGCTCCAGCTTCTGGCGTGTTTGACCATCAATACCGGGCACGGGCAATCGCGCAGCAATTTCCAGTCTTCCGGCGTGAGCAGCAGTTTTTTCAGCATGGAATCGGGAGCGTGCTGCTTGATCACCAGCGCACAACCCCTGGCTTGCTGCTCCTTGATGATGGTGGTGTGCTGGTTTTCGTACCAGGTCTGGTTGCTCGTTACGCTGTAAGCCTCGCTCGCCAGGCTGCTTTGCAACACGCTGAGCAAGGCTGAATGGTCATTTTCCTTATCGCAAATCAACAGGTGCAAGTGCGCCTTGGTGCTGTTGGCGATTTCCTTGGCACGCTTGAGGGAGAGGCTTTCCATCAATTGGGGTTCGATGACGACCAAAAGGCTGCGTATGGTTTGCATGACCGGTAGCTCCAAATGTTTTCAGGCGATTTGAAGTCACTATAGTTGCTCGTCAGTTGTAGCCGTGTTGATACATATCAAGTCGTGCGGCTGGTGCTGCGACGCGGGGCCCGTATAATCAGCGGCCCTCGCCTCAATCCAGTCTTTGTGAGCCACATGTCAGCGATTTTTCAAAACACTGCCGGTCTGCTGTGCACCCCCCCATGTTCGGGAGCGCGCCCGTGATTCTTCCAGAAATTCATGAGTTTTTGGGCTGTCGTACCCCTGACGGCTGGATTGCGGCTGCCCTGGCGGATCAGGAAACCTTGCTGATCGACCACAAGAATTGCGAGTTCAAGGCAGCCAGCACCGCGTTGAGCCTGATCGCCAAGTACCATTCCCACGTCGATCTGATCAACATGATGTCGCGTCTGGCCCGTGAAGAACTGGTTCACCACGAGCAAGTCATGCGCCTGATGAAAAAGCGCAAGATCGAACTGCGTCAGCTGTCGGCCGGGCGCTATGCCTCAGGGCTGCGCAAGGTAGTGCGCAATCACGAACCGGTGAAGCTGGTGGATACCCTGGTGGTGGGGGCCTTTATCGAAGCGCGCAGCTGTGAGCGATTCGAAGCCCTGGTGCCGCATCTGGATGAAGAACTCGGCAAGTTCTACTTCGGTCTGCTCAAAAGCGAAGCGCGACACTTCCAGGGCTACTTGAAGCTCGCCTATCAATACGGCGATGCCAAGGATATTGCCCAGGTCATCGAACGGGTGCGGGCGGCCGAGCAGGAACTGATCGAGTCGCCGGATGTTGAGTTCCGTTTCCATAGCGGCGTGCCAGCCCAGGCATAAGCCTCCTCCCTGCGTCAGCGGCTACGCACATTCAGACAGGCAAATAGATAGCCGGCTAATAGTCGGCTTGACATTAGCTGCCTAGGCAGTAACATTTAGAAACATTACTGCCTGGGCAGCTTCCTGATGAAGCATTTCCATCCCGATACTTTTCAAAATTGCACCCTGGGTTTGCTCCTGGGGCGTACTGCCATGCTCAAAGACCGCATCATTGACCGCCACATGGAGCCTTTCGGCATCACCGCGGCGCAGTTCAAAGTGCTGATCATCATGGCCCAGTTCGACGTCGATACACCGGCTGAACTCTGCCGCCACCTGTCACTGGACAGCGGCTCGATGACTCGCATGCTTGATCGGCTGGAGCAAAAAAACCTGCTTATACGCCAGCGATCCGAGGCTGACCGGCGTCAGGTGCGACTGGTACTCACCGATGACGGGCAAGCACTGGCGGCCTTGCTACCGCAGGTTGGCGCCGATGCCATGAACCAGTTGGCGGCTGCTATCAGCCCGCAAGAGTTACAGAGCCTGGAACAGATCCTCAAAAAAATACTGCTGGCGGCCGGTGATCCGATCACTGTCATGCGCTTGGGTGAAAAATGAGCAACAAAACGCTACGTACAGGCCTGAGCCTGGTATTTGTCTGCATGGCGTTGGCCGGTTGCGCCAGCTATAGCGGCCTGGGCACCGAGGGTGCCAGTCTTGAAGCCAAAAGCCTCAAGGCAGCGCAGACGCTCAAGGGTGTCAGCGTCACGCCTGCCGCCTGGCCGCAAAAGGACTGGTGGAAACGCCTGGGCGACGGGCAGCTCGACGGCCTGATTCAGGAAGCATTGCGCGACAGCCCTGATATGCAGATTGCCAGTGCCCGGGCTCACCAGGCGAGCGCAGCGGCCGGTGCAGCCAATGCCGCACGCATGCCGACCCTGGATGCCGAGGCGGACGTTACGCGTTCGCGCCTGGCGCGTTCCCAGGATCCGAGCGGTCGCGGCGGTGTTTATGACACGGTGCGCGACGTCAATCTGACGTTCAATTACACCTTCGATCTGTGGGGCGGTCAGCGTGATGCCTGGGAGGCCGCTCTGGGCGAAGCCCGTGCCGCCGAGGTCGACGGCCAGGCCGCGAGCCTGACTCTGGCTGCTGATGTGGCGCGGGCTTACAGCAGCCTGGGGCATGCCTACAGCGTGCGTGATCTGGCCAATGACGATCTGGCGCGTACTCGCCAAATGCTCGACTTGAGCAAGCGGCGCCTGCAAGCCGGGATTGACAGTCACTATCAGTACCAGCAAACCGAAAGCCTTGAAGCCAGCTCCCAGGAGCAGGTAATCAATGCCGAAAAACAACTCAAAAGCGCCCGTATTGCGTTGGCGGTGTTGTTGGGCAAGGGGCCTGACCGGGGCATCGAGATTGCCCGGCCGAAGATTCTGGCACCCGGTGCCGTGGCGTTGCCAAGCACTTTGCCCGCCGAGCTGCTGGGTCGTCGTCCCGATCTGGTCGCTGCCCGCTGGCGGGTAGAGGCTGCCAGCAAGAACATTGCCGCCGCCAAAACGCGTTTTTATCCCAACCTCAATTTGACTGCGGCGGCGGGTACCCAGTCGTTGCTGGGGGATGCGCTGTTCGGCTCGGCCAGCCGCTTCTTCAATATTGCACCTGCGGTTTCGCTGCCGATCTTTGATGGCGGGCGCCTGCGTGCCGGTCTGGATGCTGAAGACGCCAACTACGATCTGGCCGTGGCGCAGTACAACAAGACCCTGGTGGCGGCACTCGGTGATGTCAGCGATACCCTGGAGCAGCTAAAAGCCATGGGGCTGCAAATCGGCGCGCAGCAGCGTGCGGCGGATATTGCTCAAGAGTCCTACAACACCGGGTTGCAGCGCTATGAATCGGGCGTGGGCAATTACCTTGATGTCCTCAGCATTGAGCAACAACTGCTTCAGGCCCAGCGCCAGCTGGCGGACCTGAATGCTGAGCAGATCGATCTTTCGATTCAACTGATGCAAGCCCTGGGCGGTGGCTTTGAGCCCGGCAACACGGCTGCGGCCGTTCCCACTCAAGCCTCGCTGGCAGAATAAATTTAGGTACTCGTCATGGCCACTGTGCAAACACCGAATGAAACGCAACAAAACCAGGACGCTGGCAATCAGCGCAAACGCAAGCTCTGGCTCGGCGGGCTGGCGATTCTGGTGATCCTGGTCGCGTTGGGCGTCTGGGCCTGGCATGAGCTCTATGGTCGCTGGAGTGAGAGCACGGACGACGCCTATGTAAACGGCAATGTGGTGGAGATCACCCCGCTGGTCACCGGAACGGTGGTGAGTATTGGCGCCGATGATGGCGATCTGGTTCATGAGGGGCAGGTGCTGCTCAACTTCGACCCAAGCGATGCACTGGTTGGCCTGCAGAGTGCCGAGGCCAACCTGGCCCGCACCGTGCGTCAGGTCCGCGGCCTGTTCAGTGATGTGAACGGCATGAAGGCCCAGGTCTCGGCGCAAAAAGTCGAGGTGCAAAAAGCCCAGGACAATTACAACCGTCGTAAAAGCCTGGCCGCAGGCGGGGCGATTTCCCAGGAAGAACTGTCCCACGCCCGGGATGATCTGGCCTCTGCCCAAAGTGCCTTGCGCAATGCCGAGCAGAAGCTCGATACCACCAGTGCACTGGTGGATAACACCACGATTGCCGATCATCCCGATGTTAAGGCTGCAGCAGCGCAGTTGCGTCAGGCTTACCTGGCGAATGCCCGCTCCACGTTGATTGCTCCTGTGACCGGTTATGTGGCCAAACGTACGGTTCAGCTGGGGCAGCGGGTTCAGCCGGGTACTGCCTTGATGGCCGTCATTCCGCTGAATCAGTTGTGGATCGATGCCAACTTCAAGGAAACCCAGTTGCACAAGATGCGCATCGGGCAGCCGGTGGACATCGAGTCGGACATCTATGGCAGTGACGTCAAGTACAGCGGCAGCATCGACAGTATCGGTGCCGGTACCGGCAGCGCATTCGCCCTCTTGCCGGCGCAAAACGCCACCGGCAACTGGATCAAGATCGTGCAGCGGGTGCCGGTGCGTATTCATATCAATGCCCAGGAGCTGGAAAAGCATCCACTGCGTGTCGGCTTGTCGACCACGGTCGATGTGAACCTGCGTGACCAGAGTGGCCCGGTGCTGGCCCAGCAGCCGCCGCAAAAAGCGTCGTTCACCACCAATGTGTACGAGCAGCAGCTGGCGGACGCCGAAGCCATGATTACGCGCTTGATTGACAGCAACAGCGCCTTGACGGGCAACACTGCGGCTCAACGCTGATTCGCCAATCCATAAGCTCTGCCGCACGGGCAGGGCTGCAGCCCGAGTTTTAAAGGATTTGCGATGAGTACAAACGCGTCTTTTTCCCCGCCCAGCTTGGTGCTTGCCACCATTGGCCTGTCGCTGGCGACCTTTATGCAGGTGCTCGATACCACCATCGCCAACGTGGCGTTGCCCACTATCTCCGGCAACCTGGGGGTGAGTTCGGAGCAGGGTACGTGGGTAATTACTTCATTTGCCGTAAGTAACGCTATTGCCTTGCCGTTGACTGGCTGGCTGAGCCGGCGCTTTGGTGAGGTGAAGCTGTTTCTGTGGGCCACGGTTCTGTTCGTGCTGGCTTCGTTCCTGTGCGGTATTTCAACCTCGATGCCTGAACTGGTGGGCTTTCGGGTGTTGCAAGGCCTGGTCGCCGGCCCCTTGTATCCCATGACCCAGACCCTGCTGATTGCGGTGTATCCGCCTGCGAAACGGGGGATGGCATTGGCATTGCTGGCGATGGTCACGGTGGTTGCGCCCATTGCGGGCCCCATATTGGGTGGCTGGATCACGGACAGTTACAGTTGGCCGTGGATCTTCTTCATTAATATCCCGATCGGCTTCTTTGCCGTGATGGTGGTTCGCCAGCAACTCAAGGCGCGTCCGGTGGTGATTACCCGTCAGCCGATGGACTATGTGGGTCTTATAACCCTGATCATTGGCGTCGGTGCGCTGCAGATAGTGCTCGACAAGGGCAATGATCTGGACTGGTTCGAATCCAATTTCATCCTTATGGGCACTGCATTGTCAGTGGTGGCGCTGGCGGCTTTTATCATTTGGGAAATGACCGACAAGCACCCCATCGTGAATTTGCGTTTATTTGCCTATCGCAACTTTCGTATCGGTACCATCGTGCTGGTATTGGGCTATGCAGGCTTCTTCGGCATCAACCTGATTTTGCCGCAATGGCTGCAGACGCAGATGGGCTATACCGCGACCTGGGCCGGTCTGGCCGTGGCACCGATCGGTATCTTGCCGGTACTGATGTCGCCGTTTGTGGGCAAGTACGCGCATAAATTCGATTTGCGCCTGTTGGCGGGGCTGGCCTTTTTGGCCATTGGCCTGAGCTGCTTTATGCGGGCCGATTTCACCAGCCAGGTGGACTTCCAGCATGTGGCACTGGTGCAGCTGTTTATGGGGATAGGTGTGGCGCTGTTCTTTATGCCGACCTTGAGCATTTTGATGTCGGATTTACCGCCACATCAGATCGCCGATGGCGCCGGGCTGGCGACGTTCCTGCGAACGCTGGGGGGGAGTTTTGCGGCATCCCTGACCACCTGGATCTGGATTCGTCGTGCTGATCAGCACCATGCCTACATGAGTGAAAGCATGAGTACCTATGACCCCATCACCCGGCACGCGCTGGAGAATCTCGGCGGGGCGAGCACCAAGGCTTACGCCCAGCTGGATCAAGTCCTGACCAGTCAGGCCTATATGCTCTCGACTGTGGACTACTTCACGTTGATGGGCTGGATGTTCATGGGGCTGATCTTGCTGGTGTGGCTGGCCAAACCGCCGTTTGCCGCGAAGGCGGGGCCGGAGGCGAGCGGACATTAATGCGGTAAAAGCCGCAAGGCTGTGGGAGCCGGCTTGCCGGCGATAATATCGCCGGGGTCTGGCTGATGCCGGGTGATGCCATCGCTGGCAAGCCGGCTCCCACCATCCTACTGTTGGCTGTGTTGCAGTAAAGGCGGGGTGGCGAAATCAAACGGCGCCAGTTGCATGCCTTGCTCATCCACCTGCAGTGCCCAGCCCTGTTTGTCCCAGTCGCCGAGCACAATGCGTTTGGCGGCATGTTCGCCGATCTGCAGCTTGTGAATGGCCGGGCGGTGAGTGTGGCCATGAATCAGCGTGCGTACGCCATGCCGGGCCATGATCAGCGGTACTTCTTCGGGGGTCACATCAACGATGTCGTTGGCTTTCATGCGGGTCTGGGCGCGGCTTTCGCTGCGTAACTTGCGCGCCAGTTTTTGCCGGGTGCCCAGTGGCAGGTGGCGTAAAATCCACATGATTACGGGGTTGCGCAGGTAGCGCCGCAGGCGCATGTAGGATTCGTCGCGGGTGCACAGGCTGTCGCCGTGCATCAGCAAGACCGGTTCGCCGTAGAAATCTACAACGCTGGGGTCTTTGATCAGGGTGCAGCCAGCCGCTTTACAAAAGGCCTGGCCAAGCAAAAAGTCGCGATTGCCGTGCATCAGAAAAATCTGCGTGCCGCTATCGCTCAGTGTTCGCAGCGCTTCACAGATAGAGCGCTGGTAGGGCGTCATTGCATCGTCGCCTATCCAGGCTTCGAAAAAATCACCCAGGATGTACAGCGCCTGAGCCGAGCGCGCACGCCCGGTCAGGAAATCCAGAAACGCCCGGGTTATGTCCGGGCGCTCCTCTTCCAGATGCAAATCTGAAATCAGCAGTATCACTCAATGATCTCTGCTTTCTCGACAATCACGTCTTCAGCCGGCACGTCTTGATGGCCCGCTTTGGAAGTGGTTTTGACACCTTTGATCTTGTCGACCACGTCCTGACCTTCAACCACTTTACCGAACACTGCATAGCCCCAGCCTTGAGCGGTCGGTGCGGTGTGGTTGAGGAAGCTGTTGTCAGCCACGTTGATGAAGAACTGGGCGGAAGCCGAATGCGGCTCCATGGTGCGAGCCATGGCCACGGTGTACTTCTCGTTCGGCAGACCGTTATCAGCTTCGTTCTTGATGCTTGGACGCTTGTCTTTCTTTTCTTTCATGCCAGGTTCGAAACCGCCGCCCTGAACCATGAAGTTACCGATTACACGGTGAAACACAGTGTTTTCGTAGTGACCGGCTTTTACGTACTCGATGAAGTTGGCGACGGTGATCGGCGCCTTTTCAGCGTTCAGCTCAATCACGATGTCGCCGTGGTTGGTAGTCAGTTTTACTTTGGACATGATTGCTATCGCTCTATCAGATGAATTCGGTGAGCTTTTTGGTCCGGCCAATTGGCTCGGAGACTAAAAGCTGGCTGGGTAGATACAGCCGCGCGGCGCAGTTTAGCGTGCCCGCACGGCATTTCGATGCTGTTTTTGCGATATGGGGGCTAAAAGGCGCTATTTCAAATGCGTTGATTGAGCGCCTGCTCTGTCAGGGACTTGACAGCATCGGCTATGATAGGCGCTTTGATTTAGTCGGCCGACCCAGGCCGCGCACCTGTTACGTTCAAGGATCCTATGAGCAAGCCCACTGTCGACCCTACTTTGAATCCTAAGGCTGGCCCTGCTGTACCGGCTAATTTCCTGCGTCCCATCGTGCAGGCGGACCTTGACTCGGGTAAATGCAAACAGATCGTGACCCGCTTCCCGCCTGAGCCCAACGGCTACCTGCACATCGGTCACGCCAAGTCCATTTGCGTGAACTTTGGGCTGGCTCAGGAATTTGGCGGCGTCACCCATTTGCGTTTTGACGACACCAACCCGGCCAAAGAAGACCAGGAATACATTGATGCGATCGAAAGTGACGTCAAGTGGCTGGGCTTTGAGTGGTCGGGTGAAGTGCGCTTTGCCTCGCAATATTTCGATCAGTTGCATGAGTGGGCGGTTTACCTGATCAAGGAAGGTAAGGCCTATGTCTGCGACCTGACACCTGAACAGGCCAAGGAATACCGTGGCAGCTTGACCGAGCCTGGCAAAAACAGCCCGTTTCGTGAGCGTAGCGTCGAAGAAAACATCGACCTGTTCGCCCGCATGAAGGCTGGCGAGTTCGAAGACGGCAAGCGTGTGTTGCGGGCCAGGATCGACATGGCTTCACCGAACATGAACCTGCGCGATCCGATCCTGTATCGCATTCGTCATGCCCATCACCATCAGACCGGTGACAAGTGGTGCATTTATCCGAACTATGACTTCACCCATGGTCAGTCGGATGCGATCGAAGGCATTACCCATTCGATCTGCACCCTGGAGTTCGAAGGTCATCGCCCTCTGTACGAATGGTTCCTCGACAACCTGCCGGTGCCGAGCAAGCCGCGTCAGTACGAGTTCTCGCGCCTGAACCTGAACTACACCATCACCAGCAAGCGCAAGCTCAAGCAACTGGTTGATGAAAAGCACGTACATGGCTGGGATGACCCGCGCATGTCGACCCTCTCGGGTTTCCGTCGTCGTGGTTACACGCCCAAATCAATCCGCAACTTCTGCGACATGGTTGGCACCAACCGCTCCGATGGCGTGGTTGACTTCGGCATGCTGGAATTCAGCATTCGTGACGATCTGGACCACAGCGCTCCGCGCGCGATGTGTGTGCTGCGTCCATTGAAGGTCATCATCACCAACTATCCGCAAGGCCAGGTCGAAAACCTGGAGCTGCCTCGCCACCCTAAAGAAGACATGGGTGTACGAGTGCTGCCATTCGCCCGTGAGATTTACATCGATCGTGACGACTTTATGGAAGAGCCGCCAAAAGGTTACAAGCGCCTTGAGCCTGCCGGTGAAGTACGCCTGCGCGGCAGCTATGTGATTCGTGCTGACGAAGCGATTAAAGACGCCGATGGCAACATCGTTGAACTGCATTGCTCGTACGATCCCGAAACGCTGGGCAAGAACCCTGAAGGCCGCAAGGTCAAGGGTGTTGTGCATTGGGTGCCGGCTGCTGCCAGTGTCGAATGCGAAGTGCGTCTGTACGATCGTCTGTTCCGCTCGCCGAACCCTGAAAAGGCTGAGGATGGTGCGGGCTTCCTGGAAAACATCAACCCGGATTCGCTGCAGGTTCTTACGGGTTGTCGTGCTGAGCCGTCGCTGGGCAACGCACAGCCGGAAGACCGTTTCCAGTTCGAGCGCGAAGGTTACTTCTGCGCAGATATCAAGGACTCGAAACCTGGCCAGCCGGTATTCAACCGTACTGTGACCTTGCGTGATTCCTGGGGTCAGTGATCAAGTTTTGAGGGAGCCATCGTGCTAACGATTTACAACACGCTCACCAAGAGCAAAGAAGTTTTCAAGCCGCTGGACGGCAACAATGTGCGCATGTACGTGTGCGGCATGACCGTGTACGACTATTGCCATCTGGGTCACGGCCGCAGCATGGTGGCTTTTGACCTGATAACACGCTGGTTGCGTTTTAGCGGTTACGATTTGACCTATGTGCGCAACATCACCGACATCGAAGACAAGATCATCAACCGTGCCCGTGAAAACGGCGAAGCGTTTGAGGTGCTCACCGCGCGCATGATCGCTGCAATGCATGAAGACGAAGCGCGACTCAATATCCGCAAGCCGGACATGGAGCCGCGTGCCACGGATTATATCCCCGGCATGCACGCGATGATCCAGACCCTGATCGACAAGGGCTATGCCTACGCCCCGGGCAACGGCGACGTGTATTACCGTGTCGCCAAGTTCATGGGCTACGGCAAGCTGTCGCGCAAGAAGATCGAAGATCTGCGTATCGGTGCACGTATTGAAGTCGACGAAGCCAAGGACGATCCGCTGGACTTCGTGTTGTGGAAGGGCGTCAAGCCGGGCGAGCCGAGCTGGGAGTCGCCGTGGGGTGCAGGTCGTCCGGGCTGGCACATCGAGTGCTCGGTGATGTCGACCTGCTGCCTGGGCGAGACCTTTGATATTCATGGTGGCGGCAGCGACCTTGAGTTTCCGCACCATGAGAACGAAATCGCCCAAAGTGAGGCGGCGACGGGTAAAACCTACGCCAATGCCTGGATGCATTGCGGGATGATTCGCATCAATGGCGAGAAGATGTCCAAATCCTTGAACAACTTCTTCACCATTCGCGACGTTCTGGAGAAATATCACCCGGAAGTGGTGCGTTACTTGTTGGTGTCCAGCCACTACCGCAGCTCGATCAATTACTCCGAAGATAACCTCAAGGACGCGAAAGCGGCTCTTGAGCGCTTTTATCACGCCCTCAAGGGGCTGCCAAAAGTGGCACCGGCCGGTGGTGAAGCGTTCGTTGAGCGTTTTACCCAGGTGATGAACGATGACTTCGGTACTCCGGAAGCCTGCGCGGTGCTGTTCGAGATGGTTCGCGAGATCAACCGCTTGCGCGATACCGATTTGCAGGCCGCGGCTGGCCTGGCTGCGCGCTTGAAAGAATTGGCTGATGTGCTGGGTGTATTGCAGCTTGAGGCGGATGATTTCTTGCAGGCTGGCGCAGAAGGGCGGGTGGATGCGGCCCAGGTTGATGCCTTGATCGCGGCTCGTCTGGCGGCTCGTGCCGGTAAGGACTGGGCTGAATCGGACCGGATTCGTGATCAGCTCACCGCCATGGGTGTTGTGCTTGAAGACGGTAAAGGCGGTACGACCTGGCGCCTGGCTGACTAGGTTTATCGCTGTTTGAACGAAAGCCCGCCAAGTGCGGGCTTTTGTTTGTCCGGGTTTTGGCTGCACCAATAACAACGGCACCCGAAGGTGCCGTTGCTGGTATCGATGCCGGGGCTTATGCGTGCAGCGTTTCGGCGGCGTACAAAGTATTTTCCAGCAAGCAGGCGCGAGTCATCGGGCCAACGCCGCCAGGAACCGGTGTAATCCAGCCGGCGCGGGGCAGGGCGGTTTCGTAAATCACATCGCCTACCAGCTTGCCATCAGCCTGGCGGTTGATGCCGACGTCGATCACGATCGCGCCTTCCTTGATCCATTCGCCTTTGACCAGGCCCGGCTTGCCGGCAGCCACGACCACCAGATCTGCACGGCCTACGTGGCCGGCCAGGTCCTTGGTGAAACGATGGGTAACCGTTACGGTGCAGCCGGCCAGCAACAGTTCCATGGCCATCGGGCGACCAACAATGTTGGAGGCGCCAACGATTACTGCGTCCATTCCGTAAAGGTCCTGGCCGGTGCTTTCCAGCAGGGTCATGATGCCTTTAGGAGTGCAGGGGCGCAGTAGCGGGATGCGCTGGGCCAGACGGCCGACGTTGTAGGGGTGGAAACCGTCTACGTCCTTGTCCGGACGAATGCGCTCCAGCAACTTGGAGGCGTCCAGATGCTCGGGCAGTGGCAGCTGAAGCAGAATGCCGTCGATATCTGTGTCTTCATTAAGACGGTCAATCAGGTCGGTCAGTGCTTGCTGGCTAGTGTCCGAAGGCAGGTCATAGGCTTGTGAAAGAAAGCCTACCTCTTCGCAGTCTTTACGCTTGTGCGAAACATAAACCTGGGAGGCAGGATCGCTGCCGACCAGAATCACTGCCAGGCCGGGAGTGCGCAGGCCTTGCTCGTGACGCTCGGCGACACGTTTTGCAATCTGCTTGCGCAGGCTGGCGGCGATCGCTTTGCCGTCGATTAGTTGTGCAGTCATTACGCGTGATTAACCATCGTAAAGGGTGGAAAAAGGACGTGCATTCTCGCATGCCGTGACGTAAGGGCAAAGGCGCTTGGTCTGCTTATTCCCCTAACTCCTTTATATTTCTAAACTTTTTTCAAAAAAGAGTTGACGGCTTTCGGGGTCGCCTATAATATTCGTCGCACTTGTCGGGCACAGCCTAGCACTGGTTAAGAAGGTAGAGCGAAGTTGATGTCTGGCTTGGTGATACTGAAAGCACTTAGTTTGTAGTCGTCACAGAATACAGATTAACAAGGCGCCCGTAGCTCAGCTGGATAGAGCATCCGCCTTCTAAGCGGATGGTCGCAGGTTCGAGTCCTGCCGGGTGCGCCATTAGGCAGCTTTGGCACAAGTAGGGTTACAAAGGCAATATGGTGGGCGTAGCTCAGTTGGTAGAGCACGGGATTGTGACTCCCGTTGTCGAGGGTTCGATCCCCTTCGTCCACCCCATATTTAGAAAGGCGCCAGATTAATAGTCTGGCGTCTTTGCTTCAAAAGTTTGAATGCGGATGTGGTGGAATTGGTAGACACACTGGATTTAGGTTCCAGCGCCGCAAGGTGTGAGAGTTCGAGTCTCTCCGTCCGCACCAAATAAGGTTTGGCGATGCCTGAATCGGGTTCGCCAGGCTGATGAATAAAGCCGCCTAGAGCGGCTTTATTCTTTTACGAAGCTGCGCTTTGATGCGCATTCGTAGCGATGCAAATAGAGCTGTAAATGCAATATGGTGGGCGTAGCTCAGTTGGTAGAGCACGGGATTGTGACTCCCGTTGTCGAGGGTTCGATCCCCTTCGTCCACCCCATATTTAGAAAACGCCAGATTAATAATCTGGCGTTTTTTTTCGTTCCGGCTTTTTTGAAGGGGGCAGGCGGGCGGCATTGTGTTGCTGAATGATGCCTGTCTTGCGTCCTTGTGTCGGTGCGGGTGTTGTCATGCTCTTGCTTGATGCCTTCTTCTATATATAAGGAAGGAGGCTCTGAGTTGGGGCTATGTAAGCATTTTTGTGTATTCGGGTGTTTAAGCAGATCACTGCTTGCGCTTAATAATGTGCCTGCTGTTTCTGTGCGCGATTGCGGTAGGGTGACTTCTTGAGTTTGACCCACTAGAATGCATGCCCTTGATTATGGGGTCGGAAACGGCCGGCTAATGTCTGTGCAACGAGGAATATCCATGCAAGTTTCTGTTGAAAATACTTCCGCTCTTGAGCGTCGCATGACCATTGGCGTGCCATCTGAGCGTATTGAGGCTGAAGTCAACAAGCGTCTGCAGCAGACCGCCCAAAAGGCCAAAATCCCGGGCTTCCGTCCAGGCAAGGTGCCAATGAGCGTGATTCGTCAGCGTTACGAAGCTGATGCGCGTCAAGAAGCACTGGGCAACGTGATCCAGGCTTCGTTCTATGAAGCAGTGGTTGAGCAAAAGCTGAACCCGGCTGGCGCACCTTCGGTAGAGCCTAAAGTCTTCGAAAAAGGCAAGGATCTGGAATACGTTGCGACCTTCGAAGTATTCCCTGAATTCGAAGTTACCGGTCTGGACACCATCGCTATCGAGCGCCTGAGCGCCGAAGTGGCTGATGCCGACCTGGACAAAATGCTGGACGTGCTGCGCAAGCAGAACACCCGTTTTGAGCTGACTGAGCGTGCTGCTCAGAACGAAGATCAGTTGAACATTGATTTCGTTGGCAAGGTAGATGGTGAAGAGTTCGCTGGCGGTTCCGCCAAGGGTACTCAGCTGGTTCTGGGTTCGGGCCGTATGATTCCTGGCTTCGAAGAAGGCCTGGTAGGCGCTAAAGCTGGCGAAGAACGCGTTCTGAACCTGACTTTCCCTGCTGACTATCAGAACCTGGACCTGGCTGGCAAAGCCGCCGAGTTCACCGTTACTGTCAACACTGTTTCCGAGCCTAAGCTGCCAGAGCTGAACGAAGAGTTCTTCGCCCAGTTCGGTATCAAGGAAACAGGTCTGGAAGGTTTCCGCGCCGAAGTTCGCAAGAACATGGAGCGTGAGCTGCGTCAGGCGATCAAATCCAAGGTCAAGAATCAGGTAATGGACGGTCTGTTGGCTGCCAACCCGATCGAAGTTCCAAAATCGCTGCTGTCCAACGAAGTTGATCGTCTGCGCGTTCAGGCTGTTCAGCAATTCGGTGGCAACATCAAGCCTGACCAACTGCCGGCCGAGCTGTTCGAAGAACAAGCCAATCGCCGTGTGGTTCTGGGTCTGATCGTGGCTGAAGTGGTCAAGCAATTCGACCTCAAGCCTGACGAAGATCGTGTTCGCGAAATGATTCAGGAAATGGCTTCCGCTTACCAGGAGCCTGAGCAGGTTGTTGCTTGGTACTACAAAAATGACGCGCAATTGAACGAGGTTCGTTCGGTTGTGCTGGAAGAGCAAGTTGTGGATACTGTTCTGCAGAAGGCTAAGGTGACCGATAAAGCGGTCTCTTACGAAGAAGCAGTTAAGCCGGTGGAAGCTCCACAAGCCGACTGAATTCTGACTCGTTAGAAAACACAACCATAAGCCAGCCTCGAGCTGGCTTATGCGTATTCCAGACAAGACTATTTGGGAGTGACTGCCGGACATGTCCCGCAATTCTTATATTCAGCAGAACTCTGACATTCAGGCCGCTGGCGGCCTGGTCCCGATGGTTGTTGAGCAGTCTGCCCGTGGCGAGCGCTCCTACGACATCTATTCGCGCCTCCTCAAGGAGCGGATCATCTTCCTGGTAGGCCCTGTCGAAGACTACATGGCGAACCTGGTTGCTGCGCAGCTGCTTTTCCTTGAAGCCGAAAACCCGGACAAGGACATTCATCTCTACATCAACTCCCCGGGCGGCTCGGTAACAGCAGGGATGTCGATCTACGACACCATGCAGTTCATCAAGCCAGACGTGTCGACCATCTGTATCGGTCAGGCGTGCAGCATGGGTGCTTTCCTGTTGGCCGGCGGTGCTCCGGGCAAGCGTCATTGCCTGCCTAACTCGCGGATGATGATTCACCAGCCGTTGGGCGGTTTCCAGGGGCAGGCGTCGGATATCGACATCCATGCCAAGGAAATCCTCAACATTCGTCATCGTTTGAACTCGCTGTTGGCCCACCATACCGGTCAGTCGCTCGAAACCATCGAGCGTGACACCGAACGTGACAACTTCATGAGCGCTGAGCGTGCAACCGAATACGGTTTGATCGACTCTGTGTTCAGCAAGCGTCAAATGCCCGCTTAAGTAGTACAAATGAAGGCGGTTGGATTAACTGACCTCCTGCGGGCTTGAAAAAGCCCGCAGTTGCCTTCATCTTGTGTTGCAAGCCTATCGGATTTGGATCGATCGAATGACTGACACCCGCAACGGCGAGGACAACGGCAAATTGCTCTATTGCTCCTTCTGTGGCAAAAGCCAGCATGAAGTGCGCAAATTGATTGCCGGCCCCTCGGTCTTTATCTGCGACGAATGCGTCGACCTGTGCAATGACATCATCCGCGAGGAGGTGCAGGAAGCCCAGGCCGAGAGCAGTGCGCATAAATTACCTTCGCCAAAAGAAATCAGCGGCATCCTTGATCAATACGTCATTGGTCAGGAACGTGCCAAAAAGGTTTTGGCCGTAGCGGTATACAACCACTACAAGCGCCTTAACCAGCGTGACAAGAAAAATGACGACGTCGAACTCGGCAAGAGCAACATTCTGCTGATCGGACCTACTGGCTCGGGTAAAACCTTGCTGGCCGAAACCCTGGCTCGTCTGCTGAATGTACCTTTCACTATTGCTGATGCAACCACGCTGACTGAGGCGGGTTACGTAGGCGAAGATGTGGAAAACATCATTCAGAAGCTGCTGCAGAAGTGCGACTACGACGTTGAAAAAGCCCAGATGGGTATCGTCTATATCGATGAAATCGACAAGATTTCGCGCAAATCTGACAACCCGTCCATCACCCGTGATGTTTCCGGTGAAGGCGTGCAGCAGGCTTTGCTCAAACTGATCGAAGGCACTGTGGCTTCCGTACCGCCTCAGGGTGGTCGCAAGCATCCGCAGCAGGAATTCTTGCAGGTTGATACCCGTAACATCCTGTTTATCTGTGGCGGTGCGTTCTCGGGCCTGGAGAAGGTTGTTCAGGCACGCTCTACTCGCGGCGGCATCGGCTTCAGTGCCGAAGTACGCAGCAAGGAAGAGGGCAAGAAGGTTGGCGAGTCCCTGCGTGAAGTAGAACCTGATGATTTGGTCAAGTTCGGTCTGATCCCGGAGTTTGTTGGCCGTCTACCTGTTCTGGCGACACTGGATGAGCTGGATGAAGCTGCATTGATGCAGATTCTGACCGAGCCGAAGAATGCGCTGACCAAGCAGTATGGAAAGTTGTTCGAGATGGAGGGTGTTGATCTCGAATTCCGTGCTGATGCCTTGAAAGCCGTGGCCAAGCGTGCGCTTGAGCGCAAGACTGGTGCGCGTGGTTTGCGTTCGATTCTGGAGAGCGTTCTGCTCGACACCATGTTTGAAATCCCCTCGCAGTCCGAGGTGAGTAAAGTGGTGATCGACGAAAGCGTTATAGAAGGTAAGTCCAAGCCGTTGTTGATTTATGAAAACAACGAAGCGACTGCCAAGGTTGCACCTGACGCGTAAGTGTATTGCTGCGTATTACACATTGCGTGTTAAAGAAGGGGCCTTCGGGCCCCTTTTTTTTTCCTGTCGTCCAACGCTTGTTTTTTTTCGGAACTGCCCCCATCTTGGCTTCAAGCTTACTTCCATCTGATTACGGCCTTATGGCCGCCGTAGAGGCGAAATCATGAAGACAACCATTGAATTGCCTCTCCTGCCATTGCGCGATGTTGTGGTCTATCCGCACATGGTGATCCCACTGTTCGTGGGACGCGAGAAATCAATCGAGGCCCTCGAGGCTGCGATGACGGGCGACAAGCAGATCTTGCTGTTGGCCCAAAAAAATCCTGCTGACGATGATCCGGGCGAAGACGCGCTCTATCGTGTAGGTACCATTGCGACCGTTCTGCAGTTGCTCAAGCTGCCGGATGGCACCGTCAAGGTTTTGGTCGAAGGCGAGCAGCGAGGCGCTGTCGAGCGCTTTGGCCAGGCTGAAGGCTATCTGAGTGCCGAAGTCTCCCTGATTGATGAGGTGGCTGCCCCGGAGCGTGAATCCGAAGTCTTTGTCCGCAGTCTGATCTCGCAGTTCGAGCAATATGTACAGCTGGGCAAAAAGGTCCCGGCTGAGGTTCTGTCCTCGCTTAACAGCATCGACGAACCAAGCCGTCTGGTCGATACCATGGCTGCCCATATGGCACTCAAGATCGAGCAGAAGCAGGAGATTCTTGAAATTATCGACCTGCAAACCCGGGTTGAGCACGTATTGGCATTGCTTGATGCCGAGATCGACCTGCTGCAAGTTGAAAAGCGTATCCGTGGCCGTGTCAAAAAGCAGATGGAGCGCAGCCAGCGCGAGTACTACCTGAATGAGCAGATGAAGGCCATTCAGAAGGAGCTCGGCGATGGTGATGATGGGCATAACGAAATCGAAGAGCTGAAAAAGCGCATCGAGTCCGCTGGTTTGCCCAAGGATGCAATGGCCAAGGCTCAGGCTGAGCTGAACAAGCTCAAGCAAATGTCCCCCATGTCCGCTGAAGCCACTGTCGTGCGCTCCTACATTGACTGGCTGGTTCAGGTGCCATGGAAAGCACAGAGCAAGGTCCGCCTGGATCTGAAGCGCGCTGAAGACATTCTGGATGCAGACCACTACGGTCTGGATGAAGTCAAAGAGCGGATTCTCGAATACCTCGCCGTGCAAAAACGGGTGAAGAAAATCCGTGGTCCGGTTTTGTGCCTGGTAGGACCTCCTGGTGTAGGTAAAACCTCCCTTGCAGAGTCCATAGCCCATGCAACAAACCGCAAATTCGTACGTATGGCTTTGGGTGGCGTGCGTGACGAAGCGGAAATTCGCGGTCATCGTCGTACCTACATTGGCTCGATGCCAGGTCGATTGATTCAGAAGATGACAAAAGTGGGGGTGCGCAACCCTCTGTTCCTGCTCGATGAAATCGACAAGATGGGCAGCGACATGCGCGGTGACCCGGCCTCTGCATTGCTTGAGGTGCTCGATCCCGAGCAAAACCACAATTTCAATGACCATTACCTCGAGGTCGACTACGACCTGTCTGACGTAATGTTCCTGTGTACCTCCAACTCGATGAATATTCCTCCAGCGTTGCTGGACCGGATGGAAGTCATTCGTCTGCCGGGTTACACCGAAGACGAAAAAATCAACATTGCCGTCAAATACCTCGCCCCCAAGCAAATTGAAGCCAATGGCTTGAAAAAAGGCGAGATAGCGTTCGACAACGAAGCCATCCGCGACATCATTCGCTATTACACCCGCGAAGCCGGTGTGCGGGGCCTTGAGCGCCAAATTGCGAAAATTTGCCGCAAGGCGGTCAAAGAACACGCGATGGAAAAACGTTTTGCAGTGACTGTGACGCCCGAGCTTCTCGAGCACTTTTTGGGTGTTCGAAAATACAGCTACGGACTGGCCGAGGTGCAGGACCAGATTGGTCAGGTGACCGGTCTGGCCTGGACTCAGGTCGGTGGCGAATTGCTGACAATTGAAGCTGCGGTAGTGCCGGGCAAGGGCCAGTTGATCAAGACCGGTTCTCTCGGTGACGTGATGGTGGAGTCGATTACTGCTGCGTTGACAGTGGTTCGCAGTCGCGCCAAGAGCCTGGGTATCCCGTTGGATTTCCACGAGAAACGTGACGTTCACATTCACATGCCGGAAGGGGCTACGCCCAAAGATGGTCCTAGTGCTGGTGTAGGAATGTGTACAGCTCTGGTTTCTGCGCTGACTTTGATTCCAGTACGTGCGGATGTTGCGATGACCGGCGAAATTACCCTGCGTGGCCAGGTGCTGGCGATTGGGGGCTTGAAGGAAAAGTTACTGGCTGCTCACCGAGGTGGGATCAAGACTGTAATTATTCCTGAAGAGAATGTCCGCGATCTGAAGGAAATTCCTGACAACATCAAACAGGATCTTCAGATTAAACCGGTTAAATGGATTGACGAGGTCCTGCAAATTGCGCTGCAATACGCGCCGGAGCCCTTGCCGGATGTGGCTCCCGAGATCGTTGCCAAGGATGACAAGCGAGAGTCTGACTCTAAGGAAAGAATTAGCACGCATTAATACGGATTTGCCTGACGGGCTTTCTTGACGCTTTTTAGAGCCCTTGTTATAAAGCGGCTCTATAAGTGTCCGTAAGTGCTTCAGCAATCGTTTGCTTTTACCAAAAAACTTTAGAAACATACTCAGATAGATATAAGGGGACTTAGAGTGAACAAGTCGGAACTGATTGATGCTATCGCTGCATCTGCTGATATCCCGAAAGCTGCAGCTGGCCGTGCGCTGGACGCAGTAATCGAATCCGTCACTGGCGCTCTTAAGGCTGGCGACTCTGTGGTACTGGTTGGTTTTGGTACTTTCTCTGTGACTGATCGTCCTGCTCGCACTGGTCGTAACCCACAGACTGGTCAAGCACTGGAAATTGCTGCTGCTAAAAAACCAGGCTTCAAAGCCGGTAAAGCACTGAAAGAAGCGGTTAACTAAGTTTTTGTAACACTTTTTACCCAACCGGGTCAGGCGCACGCCAGGCTTGGCAGCGGAGCGGTAGTGCAGTCGATGGTTATATCGACGTGGTACGCCGGGGGTCGCGGGTTCGAGCCCGGTCCGCTCCGCCAGTTACGAGAAGGCGCATCCTCGGATGCGCCTTTCTTCTATCCGGACTCTACCCACGCTCCACGGTTGCTCATTATGCAAGACCGTTTCTGGGGGAAGCATGCTGCAAAATATCAGGGACAATTCACAAGGCTGGATTGCCAAGACCATCATCGGTGTCATCGTCGCGTTAATGGCGTTGACCGGTTTCGATGCTATTTTTCAAGCCACCTCGACCAGCCAGGATGCGGCCAAGGTCAACGGTGACGAAATCACTCAAGTTGAGCTCAGCCAGGCTGTCGACATGCAACGTCGTCAGCTGATGCAACAGCTGGGCAAAGATTTCGACGCTTCTTTGCTGGACGAGAAAATGCTGCGTGAAGCAGCCCTTAAAGGGTTGATCGATCGTAAGTTGCTGCTGCAGGGTGCTAATCAGGCGAAGTTCTCCTTCTCTGAAGCGGCCCTGGATCAGGTCATTCTGCAGACACCTGAGTTTCAGGATAACGGCCAGTTCAGCGCTGAACGTTTCGATCAGGTGATTCGTCAGCTGGGTTACGGTCGCCTGCAGTTCCGCGACATGCTGGGCCAGGAAATGCTGATTGGTCAGCTGCGCGCCGGTTTGGCGGGCAGTGGTTTCGTGACCGATGAGCAAGTGAACGCTTTTGCCCGTCTCGAAAAACAGACCCGTGATTTCTCTTCTCTGAACATCAAGGCCGACCCGGCTGCGGTGAAAGTCAGCGACGACGAAATCAAGGCTTACTACGACGAGCACGCCAAAGAATTCATGACGCCCGATCAGGTCGTGATCGACTACATCGAGTTGAAGAAGTCTTCGTTCTTTGATCAGGTGGCTGTGAAGGATGAAGAGCTGCAAGCCCTTTATCAGAAAGAAACCGCCAACCTTGCTGAGCAGCGCCGTGCTGCACACATCCTGATTGAAGTGAACGACAAGGTCAGCGACGAGCAGGCCAAAGCCAAGATTGCTGATATTGAGCAGCGTCTGGCCAAGGGTGAAAGCTTCGAGGCTTTGGCCAAAGAGTTCTCTCAGGATCCAGGCTCGGCTGCCAATGGCGGTGATCTGGGTTTCGCAGGTCCGGGTGTTTACGATCCTGTGTTTGAAACAGCGCTTTACGCTCTGCAAAAAGATCAGGTTTCTGAGCCGGTTCGCACCAGCTTTGGCTACCACCTGATCAAGTTGATGGGCGTCGAGGCACCTGAAGTGCCGAGCTTTGCCAGCCTGAAAGACAAGCTGACCCGTGACCTGAAAACCCAACAGGTTGAGCGTCGCTTTGTTGATGCAACCAAGCAGCTGGAAGACTCCGCATTTGAGGCGTCCGATCTGGTTCAACCTGCTCAGGAACTGAAGCTGACCGTGCATACCTCTGCACCGTTCGGTCGTCAGGGCGGGGAGGGGATTGCTGCCAACCGTGACGTGATCCAGGCAGCATTCAGCACTGAAGTGATGGATGAGGGGGCAAACAGTACTGCCATCGAACTCGATCCCGAGACGGTAGTGGTGTTGCGCGTCAAGGAACACCTCAAGCCTGAGCAGTTGCCTCTGGAAGCCGTTGCCGCAAGCATTCGTGGGCAATTGGTTAAAGAGCACGCCAGTGCAGCGGCTAAAACCAAAGCTGAAGAAATCATCAAAGGTCTACGCGATGGCAAGTTGCCGTTGGATAAGCCGGTTGATGGCCTGTCGTGGAAGGCTCACGAGGCAGTTGCCCGCGGTCAGGAAGGTATTGACCCTGCCGTGCTGCAAGCTGTGTTCCGCCTGGCCAAGCCAGTATCCAAGGACAAACCGACCTTTGGTAGCGTCACCCTGGCCGATGGCACCGTTGTTGTGCTGCGTCTGGATGGCGTGAACGATGCTGCGAAGCCGACTGAAGAAGAGAAGGCGTCGTACCGTCGCTTCCTCGCTTCGCGTGTGGGCCAGCAAGACTTCGAAGCCTACCGCAAGCAGTTGCAAAATGAGGCGAAGGTCGAGCGCTACTAAGCGCTGGATCATCCGCACGACGAAAAAGGCCGCTCATTGAGCGGCCTTTTTTATGGGGCGGATTCAAGCAAGCCTGCGCTCACGAGTGAACTTTACGGCTGTCAGCCGGCGCCTCGGATCGCTCAGTGAGGGAGTAGTCGCGCAAAACATGGGCGATGCGCAAACGATAGTCCTCGAAGACTTGAGTACGTCCTGCGGCCTGGGCCATGCGGTGTTGTTCCAGTTGGCGCCAGCGCTGGATGGAGTCTTCGTCGCGCCAGAATGACAGCGACAGCAGCTTCCCGGGTTCACTGAGGCTCTGGAAGCGCTCGATGGAAATGAAGCCCTCAAGGTCAGCGAGCAATGGCCTGAGTTCGGCTGCAAGGTCCAGGTAACGCTGGTATTGGTCGGTGCGTGGCCACGCCTCGAAAATAACGGCAATCATTGCGCAATCTCCGGCTGCTGGCGGAATCGTGGAATTCGGCCATTGAGTGATGGGACATAGCTCCAGTGGCAGGTCCGGATAAAGGATGTGCCATGGCGTTGTAGTAGTACTGCGATGGTTTGTGCGGCGATCGCCAGTGCTATTTGTTGACCCGGACATTGATGCCGGCCATGGCCGAAGCTGAAATTTTGACGCAGGGGCCGGTTGAGCAGAAAACAGTCCGGGTCATGATTGATGGCCGGATCTCTGTTTGCAGATGCCAGCAACACCAGAACCGTATCTGCGGCTTGCAGAGTGCAATTGCCGATGACGCAGCGTTTCGCGACAAAGCGCCGGGTGTTCTGTACCGATGGGTCGTGACGTGCTGCCTCGGCAACCAGCTCGGGGACAAGCGCCGGGGTTCGGCTGACCGCTTCAAGCAGCTCAGGCTGTTGCTGCAGGGCCACCAGTGCATTGCCGATCAGGCCGGCAGTGGCTTCGCAGGTCTGAGATAGCAGACCGATCAAATTGGCGATAAGCGCGGGACGATCGGCCTGGGTGCCAGATCGGTAAGCTGGACAAATAGCGTTGAGAAAAGCGCTGTGTCCAGCTTCGTCGTTCAACAGAACCTCAAACATCTGACTCAGCCGGGTTGCTGCAATGTCAGCGCTGCGCAGTTGTAACTCGCTGGCCAAAGGAGAAAGGCAGGCCACGAAATCACCGGTCAAAGCGCTCAGGGTATCAAGCTGGTGGTCATCGAAGCCCAGCAAGCGGCATAGCACTGAAACCGGCAATTTGAACATGAGTGAGTTCAGGCTATCGGCAGAGCTGTCTGTGATCGGGAAGAGGTGTGCAACCAGTGTTGCGATGTCTGCTGCCGACACTGACGTCAGTGCCGGTTCTATCCCGTGCCGGGGGCACTGATGGCGCGGCCCTTCATTCATGCGCATCAAGTTGCCGAACACCTGGCCTGAAGGCCTTTGTGCTATGGCCGGTGGAACGGGCTCATGTGGGGGGCGTACCAGCAAATCAGGATGCTGCACAATGGCCTGTATGACCCTTGCACCGCTTGCGACCCAACATCCCAGTCGGGAGTCAAAGTACAGGTCGGCCCTGTGTCTCAGTTGCGCATAAAAGGTATAGGGATCGGGGTGGGTTGCAGCCTCGAAGGGTGTCATTCAGAGCGTCCTTTTCATGAAGAACCATGACTTTCTCCCATCCCTTTGGCCGATAATTCGCTCAGGAGCGAAGTATGGATGTTGCTTCCCGCACCCGCGGGGGGCAAGTGTGGCTGCCCACGGGCAATGAGTTCATAAAAGCCCGCAACGCAAAACGCCCGATGCAATCAATGCACCGGGCGTTTCGGGTACAGGCTGCAAGCAAAGATTTACTCTTCGAGGCTGCCCATTGCGGTGGTGTTGAAGCCGCCGTCTACGTACATGATTTCACCGCTGATGCCTGATGCCAGATCCGAGCACAGGAACGCGCCGGCATTGCCGACTTCGTCGATGGTGACGTTACGACGCAGAGGGGTCTGCGCTTCGTTGGCCGCCAGCATTTTACGGAAGTTCTTGATCCCCGATGCTGCCAGGGTGCGGATCGGGCCAGCCGATACGCAGTTAACGCGCGTACCTTCCGGGCCCAGGCTGCCTGCCAGGTAACGTACACCCGCTTCCAGGCTGGCCTTGGCCATGCCCATCACGTTGTAGTTAGGCATGGTGCGCTCGGCGCCCAGGTAGGACAGGGTCAGCAGGCTGCCATTGCGGCCTTTCATCATCGGACGGCCGGCTTTGGCCAGGGCCACGAAGCTGTAGGCGCTGATGTCGTGAGCGATACGGAAGCCTTCACGGGTAGTTGCGTCCGTGAAGTCGCCGTCCAGTTGATCGCCAGGTGCGAAGCCAACGGAGTGCACGATGCAGTCCAGGCCGTCCCATTTCTTGCTCAGGTCTTCGAAGACCTTGGCGATTTCTTCATCGCTGGCTACGTCGCAAGGGAAGCACAGTTCAGGGTTGGAACCCCAGCCTGCAGCGAACTCTTCAACGCGGCCTTTAAGCTTTTCGTTCTGATAAGTGAAAGCAAGTTCAGCGCCTTCACGGTGCATGGCGGCAGCAATGCCAGAAGCGATGGACAATTTGCTAGCGACACCGACGATCAGGACGCGCTTACCGGCGAGAAAACCCATGTGTTGTTCCTCTATCAGGTTAATCGACAGCCACTGGCGCCAAAAAGGCGGCTTCCAGCAGCTGCTGTGTATATGGATGTTGCGGTGAGGCAAAGATATTTTGCGCATCACCCTGTTCGACCACTTGGCCATGCTTGACCACCATCAGTTGGTGGCTAAGCGCTTTGACGACAGCCAGGTCATGGCTGATAAACAAATACGTCAGGTTGTACTTGGCTTGCAGCGAGCGCAACAGCTCAACCACCTGGCGTTGTACGGTCCGGTCCAACGCGGAGGTTGGCTCGTCCAGCAGAATCAACGCCGGTTTTAAAACCAGTGCCCGGGCAATGGCGATTCGTTGCCGCTGCCCGCCTGAAAACTCGTGAGGGTAGCGGTGCCGGGTTTCCGGATCCAGACCTACTTCGCGCAAGGCTTCAATAATTGCCACTTCCTGTTCTTCAGCGGTGCCCATGCGATGAATACGCAAACCTTCACCGACAATCTCGCTGACGCTCATGCGTGGGCTGAGACTGCCAAACGGATCCTGGAACACCACCTGCATTTCCCGCCTCAGCGGTCTGACCTCCTGGCGGGAAAGACAGTCTAGCCGTTTGTTTTCGAAACGGATCAAACCCTTGCTGGCAATCAAACGCAAAATCGCCAGGCCCAGGGTCGACTTGCCCGATCCGCTTTCTCCCACAATGCCCAGGGTCTGTCCCTGTGGCAGGCTGAAGTTTATGCCGTCGACCGCTTTGACGTAATCCACCGTCTTGCGCAGGAGTCCCTTTTTGATCGGGAACCAGACTTTCAGGTCCTCGATTTCCAGCAATGGCGGCCCCGCAACCGTATCGGCCGGGCCTCCGCTGGGCTCTGCGCTAAGCAGTTCCCGGGTGTACGGATGCTGTGGCGAACGGAACAACTGTTCGCACGATGCCTGTTCGACGATTAAACCGCGCTGCATGACACATACCCGATGCGCAATTCGTCGAACCAGGTTCAAATCGTGACTGATCAGTAACAGCGCCATCCCCAGGCGGGCCTGCAATTGCTTCAGCAATTCCAGAATTTTCAACTGCACTGTAACGTCCAGTGCCGTGGTGGGTTCGTCTGCGATCAGGAGTTCGGGTTCGTTCGCCAGGGCCATGGCGATCATCACGCGCTGGCGCTGGCCGCCTGAGAGCTCGTGTGGCAGCGCTTTGAGGCGTTTGTGGGGCTCGGGTATGCCAACCAGCTCCAGCAGCTCCAGGGTGCGCAGGGTGGCTGCCTTGCCGGTTAATCCCTTGTGAATGCCTAGCACTTCATTGATTTGTTTTTCAATGCAATGCAACGGGTTCAGAGAGGTCATGGGCTCCTGGAAAATCATGGCAATGCGATTGCCACGAATATGCCTGAGCTTTTTCTCCCCCAGCGTCAGCAGATCCTCGCCGGCATAGACGATGCTGCCCGTGGGATGGCGGGCCAGGGGGTATGGCAACAGGCGCAGAATCGAATGCGCGGTCACCGATTTGCCCGAGCCGCTTTCGCCAACCAGCGCCAGGGTTTCGCCGCGCCTGATATCGAAACTGATGCCTTGCACTACACGATGGGGTTGTTCAGCGCTGACAAACTCGACGGAGAGATCACGCACTTCGATCAGATTTTCCTGCGTCATCTCATTTCCTCGGGTCGAAAGCATCGCGAGCGGACTCGCCGATAAACACCAGCAGGCTGAGCATGATGGCCAGCACGGCGAAAGCACTGATGCCCAGCCATGGCGCTTGCAGGTTGGACTTGCCTTGCGCCACCAGTTCGCCCAGCGACGGCGCGCCGGGGGGCAGGCCGAAGCCCAGAAAGTCCAGCGCGGTGAGGGTGCCGATGGCGCCGGTCAAAATAAACGGCATGAAAGTCATGGTCGAAACCATCGCATTGGGCAGGATATGTCGGTACATGATCGCAATGTCCTGCATGCCCAGGGCCCGTGCGGCGCGCACATATTCCAGATTGCGTCCGCGCAGGAATTCGGCGCGTACCACATCTACCAGGCTCATCCATGAGAACAGCAGCATGATCCCCAGCAGCCACCAGAAGTTCGGCTGGACGAAACTGGCGAGAATGATCAGCAGATACAGCACCGGCAAACCTGACCAGATCTCAAGAAAGCGCTGACCGGCGAGGTCGATCCAGCCACCATAAAAACCCTGCAGGGCTCCCGCGATCACGCCAATGATCGAACTCAAAATGGTCAGTGTCAGGGCGAACAGCACCGAGATCCGGAAACCATAAATCACCCGCGCCAATACATCGCGGCCCTGGTCATCGGTGCCCAGCCAGTTCTCGGCGGAAGGCGGGGCCGGTGCCGGGACTTTCAGGTCGTAGTTAATACTCTGATAGCTGTACGGGATGGGCGGCCACAAGACCCAGGCGTCTTTCTTGGCCAGCAGTTCACGGATATAGGGGCTCTTGTAGTTGGCTTCGAGGGGGAACTCGCCGCCAAAGTCCGTCTCCGGGTAACGCTTGAGTGCCGGGAAATACCATTCGCCGTCGTAATTGATTACCAGCGGTTTATCGTTGGCGATCAGCTCAGCACCCAGGCTGAGTCCGAATAGAAGCACAAAGATCCACAGCGACCACCAACCACGCTTGTTGGCCTTGAAACGTTCAAAACGTCGCCGATTGAGAGGGGACAGTTTCATCTCAATGCTCCCTGCTTTCGAAGTCGATGCGCGGATCAACCAGGGTGTAAGAGAGGTCTCCGATCAGTTTCACCAGCAGTCCGACCAGGGTGAAGATGAACAGGGTGCCGAAGACCACCGGGTAATCGCGATTGATCGCCGCTTCGAAACTCATGAGTCCCAGTCCGTCCAGCGAGAAAATCACTTCGACCAGCAATGAACCGGTAAAGAAAATCCCGATAAAGGCCGACGGGAAGCCGGCAATTACCAGCAACATGGCATTGCGAAACACGTGGCCGTAGAGCACCCGGTGGTTGGTCAGGCCTTTTGCCTTGGCGGTGACTACGTACTGTTTGTTGATTTCATCCAGAAAGCTGTTTTTGGTCAGCAGGGTCATGGTGGCGAAGTTGCCGATCACCAGGGCTGTGACGGGCAAGGCCAGGTGCCAGAAATAATCGAGAATCTTGCCCCCCAGACTCAGCTCGTCGAAGTTGTTGGAGGTCAGGCCCCGTAACGGAAACCAGTCCAGATAGCTGCCGCCGGCAAACACCACGATCAGCAGGATGGCAAACAGAAAGGCCGGAATGGCGTAGCCCACAATGATGGCCGAACTGGTCCAGACGTCGAACTGGCTGCCGTGTCGCGTGGCCTTGGCAATGCCCAGCGGGATAGACACCAGGTACATGATCAGCGTGCTCCATAGACCCAGCGAGATGGAGACAGGCATCTTTTCCTTGATCAGGTCGATGACCTTGGCATCCCGGAAAAAGCTCTCGCCGAAGTCCAGTCGGGCGTAGTTCTTGATCATGATCCACAAGCGCTCGGGGGCGGGCTTGTCGAAGCCGTACATCTTTTCGATTTCCTGGATCAGGGCCGGGTCCAGCCCCTGGGCCCCGCGATAGTTGGAGCCCGCCACCGAGACTTCGGAGCCACCGCCCGCAATGCGGCTGGTTGCGCCATCGAAGCCTTCAAGTTTGGCGATCATCTGTTCAACCGGCCCCCCGGGTGCGGCCTGGATGATGATGAAGTTAATCAGCAAAATACCGAGCAATGTCGGAATGATCAGCAGCAGTCGCCTGAATATATACGCCAGCATTTAAGGCTCCAGGTTTGCACTTTTGGTTTCGGTTGGAGTCGCGGGTTTGGTGTCAGGCTTTGCCCACCACGTAGTGGTTCCAATGTCGTACAAGGGGGTGACGGCGGGATGGCCGATATGATTTGAATAGGCCACGCGCCAGGTTTTGATGTGCCAGTTGGGAATCACGTAGAAGCCCCACTGCAAGACGCGGTCCAGAGCGCGGGCGTGATTGATCAGGCTTTGACGCGATTCAGCGTTGATCAGCCCCTCGGTCAGCTGGTCAATGGCCGGATCTTTGAGACCTATGAAATTGCGGCTGCCGGGTTTATCGGCGCTCTGCGATTCCCAGTACTCGCGCTGCTCGCTGCCAGGGGAGCTGGACTGCGGGAACCCGCCGACGATCATGTCGAAATCCCTGGAGCGCAGGCGGTTGAGGTACTGGGAGGTGTCAACCCGACGAATTTGCAAATCGATGCCCAGGTCGCTGAGGTTACGTTTGTAAGGCAGCAGAATTCGTTCGAACTCGGTTTGCGCCAGCAAAAATTCGATTTTTACCGGCTTGCCCTGGGCGTCGACCATCTTGTCGTCGACAATCCGCCATCCGGCGTCCTGCAACAATTGATAGGCACGGCGCTGCTGGTCGCGAATCATGCCGCTGCCATCGGTGACCCCAGGGTTGAACACGTCGGTAAACACCTGGTCGGGGATCTGGCCGCGCAAGGGCTCCAGAATGGCCAGTTCTTCGGCCGTGGGCAGTGCTTTTGCGGCCATGTCCGAGTTTTCAAAAAAACTGTTGGTCCGTGCGTAAGCGCCACTGAACAACTGTTTGTTGGCCCATTCAAAGTCGAACAGCAGGCTCAGCGCCTCGCGTACCCGAACGTCCTGAAACATGGGCTTGCGCAGGTTGAAGATAAAACCCTGCATGCCTGTGGGGTTGTGGTTGCGTATTTCTTCTTTTTTCAAGCGTCCCTGAGTGAACGCCGGGGCGTTGTAGGCGCTGGCCCAGTTCTTGGCGCTGATCTCGAACCAGTAATCGAACTGCCCGGCCTTGAGTGCTTCAAAGGCAACGCTGTTGTCACGGAAGTAATCGACGGTAATCGTGTCGAAGTTGTACAGCCCTTTGTTGATCGGCAGATCCTTGCCCCAGTAGTTTTTGTTCCTTTCGTAACGAATTGAGCGCCCCGGCTTGATCTCGCTGATGGTGTAGGGGCCGCTGCCTACCGGGATTTCAAGATTACCCTTGCCGAAGTCCCGGTTTTCCCACCAGTGTTTGGGAAGGACGGGAAGTTGACCAAGGATCAGTGGCAACTCGCGGTTCTTGTTGTGCTTGAACGTGAACTTCACCTGCAGCGGGTTTTCCGCGATGGCCTGGTCAACATCGCTGTAGTAGCCCTTGTACAGCGGCGAGCCATTTTTCATCAGGGTATCGAAGCTGAACACCACGTCTTCGGCGCGAATCGGATGACCGTCGTTGAATTTGGCTTCGGGGCGCAGGTAAAAGCGCACCCAGCTGTTGTCCGGCGCTTTCTCGATCTTTTCGGCGATCACGCCATAGGCGGTGAAAGGTTCGTCCAGGCTTTGCCGGGCCAGCGTGTCAAAGGTCAGGTCAATGTCATCGGCCGGCACGCCTTTGTTGATAAAGGGGTTAAGGCTGTCAAAAGTACCCAGCGCCGATTTTCGGAAGATGCCGCCCTTGGGGGCATCCGGATTGACGTAATCCACATGCTTGAAGTTGGCCGGATATTTCGGTGGCTCATCGTAGAGCGTCAAAGCATGTTGCGGGGCCGCCAGTGCCGCGCAGGCAAGACTCGCCAGCAGCATGGCGCAGAGAGGTTTGAGCAACGTACGCAAAGGCATCATCGGGTTTTCTCCGTAGGCTTGAGCCACCACGCGCTAAGGCCCAGGGCGTAGGGCGGCGTAGTCACGAAGGCGAACCGGTTGCGGTACGCCAGGCGGTGATAATTCAAATACCAGTTAGGAATGCTGTAGTGCTGCCAGAGCAGGACGCGATCCAGCGCCCGGCCTGCGGCCAGTTGTTCTTCGCGGGTCTGGGCTGCCAGCAGGCGTTCGAGCAATTGATCGACCACCGGGTTCGCCACGCCTGCATAGTTCTTGCTGCCTTTGACATTGGCCTGGCTGGAATGGAAGTACTGCCACTGCTCAAGTCCGGGGCTCAGGGTCTGATCCAGGGTCATCAGGATCATGTCGAAGTCGAATTGATCCAGGCGCTGTTTGTATTGAGCGCGGTCCACGGTGCGCAGCCGGGCATCGACCCCGATACTGGCCAGGTTCTCCACGTAGGGTTGCAGGATGCGCTCAAGGTTGGGGTTTACCAGCAGTATTTCGAAGCGCAGCGGTTTGCCATCTATATCGAGCAGGCGCTGTCCGGAAAGTTTCCAGCCACCCTCGGCCAGTAAACCCAGTGCCTGGCGCATGGTGTCCCGGGGAATGCCCCGGCCTCCGGTCTGCGGCAGGCCAAAGGCCTGGCTGAACAGTTCTGGCGGCAGCTGACTGCGCCAGGGTGAGAGCATCAGCCACTCATGTCCTTGTGGAATGCCGCTGGCCGAGAACTCGCTGTTGGGGTAGTAACTGGCGGCGCGCTTGTAGGCACCGTTGAACAGCGTGCGGTTGGTCCATTCAAAGTCGAACATGAGGCCCAGGGCCTCACGGACTTTTGCCTGGGCAAAGGCAGGACGCCGGCTGTTCATGAACAAGCCCTGGGTTTGCGTCGGGATCTGGTGGGGGATTTCGGCTTTGATCACCTCGCCGCGACGGACGGCCGGGAAGTTATAGCCATTGGCCCAGTTCTTGGCCTGGTGTTCGATATAAATGTCGAACTCGCCCGCCTTGAATGCTTCGAAGGCCACATCGCTGTCGCGGTAGAACTCCACTTCAACCCGGTCGAAATTGTATTTTCCGCGATTGACCGGCAGGTTGGCCCCCCACCAGTTTTTGACGTGCTCAAACACCAGTTGCCGGCCGGGTGTGACCTTGGTGATGCGATAGGGGCCACTGCCCAGCGGCGGTTCGAAGGTGGTGGCTTTAAAGTTGCGGTTTACCCAGTAGTGCTGTGGCAGGACGGGTAATTCACCAAGTCGCAGAATCAGCAAGGGGTTGCCCGCGCGCTTGAACACGAAGCGAATGCGCTTGGGCCCCAGGATGTCTACGCGCTGGACTTCCTGAAGGTTGGTCCGGTACTGCGGATGGCCTTCTTTGAGCAGCAGGTTGTAGGAAAACGCTACGTCGTAGGCGGTGATGGGCGTTCCATCGTGAAAGCGGGCTTCCGGGCGTAGGTTAAACACCACCCAGCTGCGGCCTTCGTTGTACTCCACCGATTGCGCGATCAGCCCGTAGCTGGAAGTGGGCTCATCGCCGGAGGGGGCGTATTGGCCAGTCCCGGCCATCAGGGTTTCGTTGAGCTCGTTGACCCCGTACTGCAGGAAATTTGCGGTCGATACCGGGCTGGTGCCCTTGAAGGTGTAGGGGTTGAGCGTGTCGAAGGTTCCAAACGCCATGACCTTCAGCGTCCCGCCTTTAGGCGCGTCAGGGTTGACCCAGTCGAAATGGGTAAACGTGGCCGGGTACCTGAGGGTGCCGAACTGCGCATAACCGTGGCTTTCACTCAGGGTTGCGCTTGCGGGGAAGCTCAAGGCCAGGCCGATTAATAACGGGAGGAGGGGTCGCATCAAGGCAAGAGATCCGATCCAGGCGTTGGGCTTAGGGTTTCCGTACAGTAACAGCTTGTATCTGTGGGAAAAAGGCCACTCTGGAAAGCACTGCGGGCAAGCTGCTTCTTACATATCTGTAGGAAACAGCTTGCCCGCAATATTGCCAGTCAGGAGCTTAGCGAGGTTTGGAAACCGTCAGCATTTGCCCTGGTTTCAGGGCTTTGGCGCTGCTCGGGTTCCAGCGCTTGAGGTGCTGCATTTCAACGTTGAAACGCTTGGCAACGATGTACAGCGAGTCGCCTTTTTTAACCTTGTATTGCGTCGGTTTTTTGCCTGCCGGTTTGCGTGTGTCTTGCATGACCAGAATCTGGCCGACCTTGAGGTTGTTGCCGCTCAATTTGTTCCAGTGCTGCAGGTCTTTGGCATTGACCTTGTTGGCCTTGGCAATCAGCGTCAGGTTGTCGCCACTCTTGACCCGGTACTTACGGTTAAGCCGGGTTGGTGAAACGCTTGCAACGTTGTCAAATACCGGCTTTTTAGGGCGCAGGCTGATCAACTCTTCAGGGTTGAGGTTGGACAGGCTGGCGGTCAGCAGTTGCGCTTTGGAAGTGGGTACCAACAAGTGCTGCGGGCCGTCGATGGTGGCGCGCTGTTTATAGGCCGGGTTCAGCTGGAACATCTCGTCTTCGTCGATCTCGGCCAGCGCTGCCACGCGTGACAAGTCCATGGACTGTTTGATTTCGACCATTTCGAAGTAGGGTTCGTTGGCGATGGGGTTCAGGTTGATGCCATAGGCCTCAGGGGCCATGACCACCTGAGACAGTGCCAGTAATTTGGGCACATAGTCTTTGGTTTCCTGCGGCAGGGGCAGGTTCCAGTAGTCAGTAGGCAACCCCAGTTTCTGGTTGCGCTCGATGGCCCGGCTTACGGTGCCTTCACCGGAGTTGTAAGCGGCCAGTGCCAGCAGCCAGTCACCGTTGAACATGTCGTGAAGGCGGTTAAGGTAGTCCAGCGCTGCGATGGTGGAGGCCGTAATGTCGCGGCGACCGTCGTAGGCACGGGTTTGACGCAAATTGAAGTAACGGCCTGTCGAAGGAATGAACTGCCAGAGCCCGACTGCATTGGCGTGGGAATACGCCATCGGGTTGTAGGCGCTTTCGATGGCTGGCAGCAGCGCCAGTTCCAGCGGCATGTTGCGCTCTTCGAGGCGTTCAACGATGTAGTGGATATAGAGGCTGCCGCGCTCTCCGGCGTTTTCGAGAAAGGACGGGTTGCTGGCAAACCACAAACGCTGCTGTTCAATGCGCGGGTTAACGTTCTGACCGTCTTGCAACTTGAAGCCCTGGCGCATCCGTTCCCATACATCTTGCGGGGCAACGGGGCTAGGTTTTTCACTGAGCCAGAGAGGCTCCTGAGGAATACGTTTGGTGATTTTCAGGCTGGCGCGTTCGGTTGGCTGAGCCGAATGGTCCATGGATTGGCAGCCCGCGAGAATGGCAGAGACAGCCACCGCGATAGCTTTGACCAAGCGCGTCAATGCGTCTGAATTGATGGAGTTACCTATAGATGACGACATTGGCTAGAAGATAGTTCAGGCAAAAATGTCGGGGGATTCTAGAAAGCAGGGGAGACGCGGTCAACTGTTCAGAATTTTTGTGCCAACCGCGACCCTGTTTAGAACTTATCTTTCCAGCTGCGCAAGCTGGCAAAGACCGCACTGGGCGAGTCATTGTCACGGGAATTCCACTCGTCAGCTTTTTCTTTAACGGATGTTTCATTGACCCGCAGAAACGGATTGGTGAGCAATTCGAGGGCAATACTTGATGGCAGACTGATGTGACCTGTTGCCCGCCATTCGGTGACTTGAGCGATTCGCGCGGCAATATCCGGGTTGCCAGGCTCTACCGCCTGGGCGAAGCGCAGATTGCTCAAAGTATATTCGTGGGTGCAGTACACCGCCGTGTTGGCGGGCAGTGCGGCCAGCCGGCTCAGGGACTGGTGCATCTGTTCGGGGGTGCCCTCGAACAGCCGGCCGCAACCGGCGGCGAACAGGGTATCGCCACACAGCAATATCGGCGCCGCCTGGTCAGCGTGATAATAGGCAATGTGTCCCAGGGTATGGCCGGGCACGAGCAGAACCTTGAACGTCAGGCCCAGGATTTCGATTTGATCGCTGTCGTTGAGTGCCACTTGTCGGGACGGGATGGTCTCGAGTGCAGGTCCCCAGACCTTCGCGTTAGTGTGCTCGTGAAGCTGGGCAACACCCCCCACATGGTCGAAGTGGTGATGGGTCACCAGAATGTCGCTTAGCACCCAGTCCGGGTGTCGGGCCAGCCAGGCCAGAACAGGCGCGGCGTCACCCGGATCGACCACGGCGCAACATTTGCGGGTCATGTCCTGTAACAACCAGATGTAGTTGTCGCTGAAGGCGGGCAGGGCGTCGATCTGTAACATGGTGCAATTCCCAAGTGCGAAACAATGGCGCATCTTAGGGGTTGTTGCCGGTTCATGGCGAGCCACGATGTACAGCAGCCCCGGGTTTGGTAATAGGCATATGGCGAGTTGGAGGAGCAATGACCGATAAAGCATTGGCTCAGGCAGATCCTGAGTGGCTGGAGCTGATCAGTTCAGCCCGAGAGTGGTTGTCCAGCCCCCTTGGACAAGTGCTGCTCAACGATGAGCAGCGGGTTCTCGAGGAGGAGCTCGGGCGCTATTTCGGCGGTTATCTGGTGCATTACGGCCCTGGCGCCGACACCCCGCCCAAGGCGCCGCAAGTGCAACGCAATGTACGCCTGGGGGCGCCCCTGCCCGGTGTCGAAATCATTTGTGAAGAACAGGCCTGGCCTTTATGTGAGCACGCCGCCGATGTCGTGGTGTTGCAGCATGGCCTGGATTTCTGTCTGTCGCCCCACGGCCTGTTGCGTGAAGCGGCCAGTAGCGTGCGTCCCGGCGGCCATTTGTTGATTGTCGGTATCAACCCCTGGAGCGGCTGGGGATTGCGCCATGTATTCGCCAAGGATGCCCTCGGCAAGGCTCGTTGCATCTCACCTTCGCGAGTGGCCGACTGGCTGAACCTGCTGGGCTTTGCGCTGGAGAAACGCCGCTTTGGGTGCTATCGTCCGCCGCTCGCATCGAAAGCGTGGCAAAGCCGATTTTCAGGCTGGGAGCGCAAGGCCGGTAGCTGGCAATTGGCCGGTGGCGGCTTCTATGTATTGGTCGCGCGTAAAATGGTGGTGGGCTTGCGTCCCGTCAATCCGATGCGCAGAGAGCCGATGGGCAAGCTGATCCCCTTGCAGATGGCCAAGGTCAATCGGCGTCACACTGAACCTTAATTAATGTCAGGTCGGGTTTGCCCGGCCTCAGGTGCTGCTGATCCTCGATTGGCAGGCCAAGGCAGCCTTTTCTGGATAGTTTGTAATGAGCGATAGCGTTGAGATGTTCACCGATGGTGCCTGCAAGGGCAATCCTGGCCCGGGCGGCTGGGGTGCTTTACTGGTCTGCCAGGGTGTCGAAAAAGAACTCTGGGGTGGCGAACCCGCTACCACCAACAACCGCATGGAGCTGATGGCGGCCATTCGTGGCCTTGAAGAGCTCAAGCGCCCCTGTGAAGTGTTGCTGGTGACCGACTCGCAGTACGTGATGAAAGGCATTACCGAGTGGATGGTCAACTGGAAAAAACGCGGCTGGAAAACTGCGGCCAAAGAACCGGTTAAAAATGCCGACCTGTGGAAGTTGCTCGATGAGCAAGTCAATCGTCACACCGTGAAGTGGCAGTGGGTACGCGGGCATATCGGCCATTATGGCAACGAGCGCGCCGACCAGCTGGCCAATCGCGGGGTGGACGAAATGAGGGGCATCAAGCATGCGTAGTGTTGTTCTCGATACTGAAACCACCGGTATGCCGGTTACCGATGGCCACCGGGTGATCGAGATCGGTTGCGTCGAGTTGATGGGCCGCCGTCTGACCGGCCGGCATTTTCACGTGTATCTGCAACCCGATCGTGAAAGTGACGAGGGCGCAATTGGCGTTCACGGCATTACTAACGAATTTCTGGTGGGCAAGCCCCGTTTCGCAGAAGTCGCCGACGAGTTTTTTGACTTCATCAAAGGCGCGCAACTGATCATTCATAACGCCGCGTTCGACGTGGGCTTTCTGAATAACGAATTTGCCCTGATCGGGCAGACCGACCGCGCCGACATCACCCGCCATTGCACTATTCTCGACACCCTGGCCATGGCGCGAGCGCGTCATCCGGGTCAGCGCAACAGCCTGGATGCCTTGTGCAAACGCTATGGCGTCGACAACTCGGGGCGTGAACTGCACGGCGCACTGCTCGACTCCGAGATTCTGGCGGACGTTTACCTGACCATGACCGGTGGCCAGACCAGCCTGTCGCTGGCCGGTAACGCATCTGACGGTAATGGTTCCGGCGAAGGTTCAGGCAACCAGGCCAGCGAAATCATCCGCTTGTCAGCCGATCGCCAGCCTGGCCGGATTATCCGTGCAAGTGAAAGCGACCTGGCCGAGCACGCGGCTCGTCTGGAGGCTATTGCCAAGTCTGCGGGTGGGCCATCGCTGTGGGCCCAGCTTCTCGAAGCCAAAGAACAGACACTGCAATAACCCCGTTTGACGCCGGGGCTATTGCGCACGAAGAAGGATTTTTCATGTACCTGGTTATGAATCCAAAGGACCCGGAAGTCTCTGTGCGTTTGGCCGATGAAGGCTTTGCTCCCTACGTGTGGGGCAATGATTTCAGTTTTGACGTCTGTGCCTATGCCCGTGTCGACCAACATAAAAAGGTCGAGCACTGGCCATTGGATACGATCACGCCTTACCGCAAATGCTACGGGATTGACCCTGACGAATTCGCCAGCTACCGCGGGGCGCCAGACAGTGCGATCTTCATGGCGTATCTGGACAACCAGCCGGTCGGCCATGTTGTGGTCAGCACCAACTGGAACGGTTTTGCCCATGTCGATGAACTGGCTGTCGCCGCCTGTGCCCGGCGCCATGGTGTGGCCAAGTCATTACTGGGCGTGGTCAGGTTCTGGAGCCTGAAGAAAAAACTGCCAGGCATCATGCTTGAAACCCAGAACAACAACATTGGCGCCTGTCGGCTGTATGAGCGCTGCGGGTATCAGGTGGGGGGTATCGATCATCTGCGTTATCGAGGCATTGACCCGCTGACCCGCGAGGTCGCGATTTTTTGGTATCTGTTGTTCGAAAACAACTGCTGACGTTGCAGGAACTGATTTGCCGGCGACGGGATCGCCAGCAAGATGCACGATTCGATTACAGCGCCATCAACCCCTGATCAGCCAGCAAGGCTTCGGCCTTCTGCCGCACGATATCGAACAATGCCTGCAACGCCGGGGCTGGCTCCGAGCCCTTGGGAGTCAGTGCATACAGGGTCACCGGGATCGCAGGCGAGAGCGGGCACACGTCCAGCCCGCCGGCTTTGGCACCCGCAGCGGTAAACGGGTCGACCAGGGCCAACCCTTCGCCAGCCTCCACCATGCTGCGCAACATCTGATAATTCTGAACCTGAATCTGCACCACGGGTGCCGGGCGCAAGGCTTGCAGCTTGCTGTCCAGCACGCGGCTCAGCGGGTCCTGGTGTTGCAGGCCAATCATTGCCTGGCCTGCCAGATCTTGCAGACCTATGTATTTTTGCTTGGGGGATAACCAGCCGTGGGGGGCCAGCAACTGCACCTTGCCCTGGGTCAGCTTGAGGCAATCAATGCCCGGTTGTTCAGCCGGGTGCAGGCTGAAGCCCACATCGCATTCGTCCATCAACAAGCGGCGCGCGATTTCGCCGCAGGGCGCGCTGCTCAAGGTGCTGGGCGTATCGGCAATGCGCCGTCGCAGCAGTGCAATGCTGTAGGGCAGCAGGGTCTGGGCCAGTGTTTCGCTACAGGTCACGCGCAATACGGGCTCCTGATGCTGGCGCAAGGCGTCGGCAAGCCGGCGTAGTGGCTCGAAGTCCAGGTACAGTTGATTGGCGAGGGGTTGCAGCAGAAGGGTTTCGCGGCTGGCCTGCAGCCGTCCGCGTACGCTGGCAAACAACATGAAGCCGAGCTGTTGCTCGGCCTCATGCAGCGTGGCACTGAGGGTGGCCACTGGCATTTGCAGCAGCTCGCCAGCATGGTCGAGGCTACCGGTCTGCAAGATGGCCTGAATCACTTCGATATGGCGTAAGCGCATGCGTGAAGTCCATGTTCAGCGGATGAGGTTTCAGCGTTGTGAAGCCTGACCCAAGTCTCATCCTGTGACTTCAGCGGTATGCCGAGTGCAGCAGGTTATGCAGGGATTACAGGGACTACAGGTGCGACATACTCGGTTTCGCGAATCAGAATGACGCCCGACTGCACCAGTTCGAAGTTGTCGTCATCAGTCTTTTTGACGCGATCGCCAATAGCCAGTTTGTACGTTGTTACGGGCTGGTCGCCTGTTGCTTCTAAATTTTCAAACTCATGCACGGAATAGACACGACCTTCCGCGTCCCTTGCATGAAATTGCCCAACGAGAACTGCAGCCATTTGTAGAGAACCTCTGGAGATAAACACCCAATTTGCGGTTCTGTAGACCGTTGATCAGTAGGGGAAGTTTAACGATTTGGAAAAAATAGTCCGTCTACTTTACAGGCTTGCAAGCCGATAAGGTGAACCGGGGTGCAAGAAAGGCTTCCGATCATCTATAACTAGTCTTCCTATCGCCAGACTCTCGAGGTTTTTTATGAGCAAGGTCTACAACGTTGCAGTGTTGGTCGGCAGTTTGAGGAAGGATTCCCTTAACCGAAAGGTGGCCCTGGCGCTCGCAGAACTGGCACCGGCCCAGCTGAAACTGAAGATTGTAGAGATTGGCGAACTGGCGCTGTACAGCGAAGACATTGATGTGACGCCGCCACCTGCGTCTTACACGACCTTTCGCGATCTGATCCGTCCGGCCGATGCCGTACTGTTTGTCACTCCTGAGTACAACCGCTCGGTCCCCGGGGTATTAAAAAACGCCATTGACGTCGGGTCCCGGCCTTATGGTCAAAGCGTATTCAACGCCAAGCCGGGAGCCGTGATCAGCGTCTCGCCGGGGGCGATCGGTGGCTTCGGGGCCAACCATCATTTGCGCCAGTCGCTGGTATTTCTCAATGTGCCGTGCATGCAACAGCCAGAAGCCTATCTGAGCGGAGCAGGTGATGCGTTTGATGCGGCGGGCAAATTGTCCGAGAAAACCCGGCCATTTTTGCAGAAGTTCATCGACGAATTTGCCAAGTGGGTCGAACAGCAGCACAAGGTCTGAAGCTTTAGACGCGCCGACCTGCAAATAAAAAACGCGGCAGACCTGGTCACAGGCTGCCGCGTTTTTGTTTCTGCAGACTCAGCTGCTTTGTGGCATCTCGCCATTGGCCAGGCGCTTGTTGATATCGGCAATCACGTCCGGCAGATCACTGATGGTGTCGATCATGTAGTGCGGGCGTGAGCCTTCGAACAAGGCGTGGATGCGTTTGCGTTCGCTGGCCAGGGTTTGCGCGTCGAGCGCCTTGTACTGCTCGTAGGTCAGGCCCAGGGCGTTACCGGAGCACACCAGTGCCACCGTCCACATCCCGGCCCGACGACCTTCGAGGATACCCGGAACGGTGTCATCGATCTTCACGCAGGCACCCACATCGTCGATACCCAGGGCAATCACGTTGGCCAGTGCCTGGGCCGGCCACGGGCGACCGTTGGGAACTTCGTCGGTGGCAACGACGTGGTCGGCGATGTAGCCGTTGGTTGCGGCCAGCTCGACCACCTTGGCCATCACTTGTGCCGGATAGCCCGAGCACGAACCGATTTTGATCCCTTGCTGGCGCAGCTCGGCAATGGTTTCCAGAGCGCCGGGAATCAGTGCCGAGTGGTCAGCGATCTTTTCGATTTGCAGTGGCATGAAACGCTCATAAATCGCGGTCACATCTTCGTCGGTGGGTGTGCGGCCAAATACTTTTTTGTAACGCTCGGCGACCTGAGGCTGATCGCACAGGGTGCGGATGTGATCCCACTTGCCCATGCCCATCGGCCCGCGGGCTTCTTCGATGGAGACCTGGACGTCGAACTCGCCGAAGGCTTCGACAAAGATCTGCGTCGGAGCGAACGAGCCGAAGTCGACCACGGTGCCAGCCCAGTCGAGAATGGCGGCCTGAAGTTTGCTCGGATTGGTGTAGTTCATGTCAGTAAGTCCTGTATGAGCAGCCGTGGCCGCACGCAATAATTAGGTTGGTTTTGAGCGTTGCGAACTTCAGATTTCCTGCACTTCCATTTCCTGCAGCACCTGGGCCACAGCGTTCACCGCGGCTTGCATTTCGGCCTGATTGACATGGCCGATGCAGCCCACACGGAAGGTTTCGACCTGGGTCAATTTACCCGGGTACAGGATGAAACCCTTGGCCTTGACGCGCTCGTAGAACTCCTTGAACTGATACCGCGGGTCTTTCGGCGCGTGGAACGTGACGATGATCGGAGCCTGGATTGACTCTGGCAGGAAGCTGCGAATGCCCAGTGCGGCCATGCCGTCGAGCAGCACCTGGCAGTTGTCGGCGTAGCGCCGGTGACGCGCCGGCAAGCCACCTTCTTCGTTGTATTGCAGCAGGGCTTCATGCAAGGCGGCGACCACGTGGGTCGGCGGGGTGAACCGCCATTGTCCGGTCCTGGCCATGTAGGCATGCTGGTCTTGCAGGTCCATTGCCAGTGAGTGGGAGTTACCCGTTGCGCCAGCCAGTGATTCTTTGCGGGCGAATACGAAGCCCATCCCCGGTACGCCTTCCAGGCATTTGCCCGAGGCCGCGATCAGCGCATCAAAGGGTACTTTTTGTGCATCGACGGGCAGGGCACCGAAAGAACTCATGGCATCGATAATCAGACGTTTGCCATGTCGGGCAATAACTGCAGCAATTTCCGGCAGCGGGTTAAGAATCCCGGTGCTGGTTTCGCAATGAATCAATGCCACATGGGTGATGCCCGGATCGGCCTGCAGCAGGCGTTCAACGTCAGCGGCAGTAGTGGGCTGGTCTTCGGCTGTTTCAAAGGTGCTGAAACGCCGGCCCAGAACTTCACAGATTTTTGCCAGGCGTTTGCCGTAGGCGCCGTTGATCAGGACCAGAACGTTGCCATTGCGTGGCACCAGTGTGCCGATTGCGGCTTCGACGGCGAAGGTGCCGCTGCCCTGCAAGGGCACGCAGTGATGACTCCCGGCGCCATTGATAATGGCCAGCAGTTGCTCACAGAGGCTGGCGGTCAGCTGGTTGAAGCTGTCATCCCATGAACCCCAGTCGACCATCATCGCCTGGCGGGTACGCGCCGAAGTGGTCAGTGGGCCAGGGGTCAGCAGGATCGGCGCGACAGTACTCATTCTGGTTTCCTCACAAGCTTTGGGATGGCTACTGGATACACGGCATAAGTTGCAGTTTGAGTTGATATCAATCAAATTGTTTATTGTTATGCCAGTCATCAGTGAGACTTATGCGATGAATTTGTTCCAGCTCCGTGCGTTTGATGCTGTGGCCCGTGAGGGCAGTTTTACCCGCGCCGCGGCCCGATTGTTTATCAGCCAGCCGGCGGTGACCGGGCATATCAAGACCCTTGAGGAGCACTATCAAATTACCTTGCTGCGGCGTACTGCCCGGCGTGTGGAACTGACGGAGGAGGGGATAAAGCTGGCGGCCATCACCCGTGCCATGTTCGGTTTGGTGGATGAAGCGCAGGTTATGCTTGAGGCTAATCGCCAGTTGCTCACAGGGCGGCTTGAAGTGGCGGCGGACGGTCCGCACATGGTCATGCCGATGCTGGCAAGCCTGCGGGCGCGTTACCCCGGGATCACCGTCAACTTGCGTCTGGGAAATGCTCAGGAAACCCTGGCTGCCCTGCTTTCAGAACACGCCGATGTGGCGGTGCTGACGGAGGTTGAACCGCGTAAAGGGCTGACTTTGCGGGCACTCGGGGAGTCCCGGATTTGTGCCCTGGTGCCGGCCAGTCATCCATGGCTGGCGCTGGCGGATGGCATCGACATTTCCCTGCTGGACCAGGTGATCATGGTGTTGCGTGAGCCCACCTCAATCACCCGGCGCACCTTTGATGAGGCATGCGAGGGCGTCGGCGTGACACCGCGGGTACTGCTGGAGCTGGATAGTCGCGAGGCGGTGACCGAAGCCGTGGCGGCACAGTTGGGTATCGGGATCGTGTCGTCGCTGGAGGTCAGCCATGACCCTCGCGTACGAGCGGTGCCGATCAACGGGGCCGGATTGCTCAACCGGCACATGCTCGGCTGCATGGAGCGGCGCGCCGGATTGCGGCTGATCAAGGCGTTTATGGAACTGGCCCCGGCATTTGAAACGGTCTGACACCTCGTGGGAGATCCCTTGTAGGAGCGAGCTCTTTGCGGTGGTTGAAAAGCTCGCGAGACAAGCTCGCTCCTACAAATGCAATTGCAACCTCCTGCATGGGGTGCCTGCCGGCCTGGACGGAGAAAGCTGCGATCTGCCTTGTCTCCCGCATCTCTGCACGGCACAAATCCCGTAGGAGCGAGCTTGCTCGCGAGCTCTTTGCGGTGGTTGAAAAGCTCGCGAGACAAGCTCGCTCCTACAGATGCAATTGCAGCCTTATGCATGGGGTGCCTGCCGGCCTGGGCGGAGAAAGCTGCGATCTGCCTTGTCTCCCGCATCTCTGCACGCACAAATCCCATAGGAGCGAGCTCTTTGCGGTGGTTGAAAAGCTCGCGAGACAAGCTCGCTCCTACAGGTGCAATTTCAGTCTCATGCATGGGGTGCCTTCCGGCCTGGGTGGAGAAAGCTGCGATCTGCCTTGTCTCCCGCATCTCTGCACGGCACAAATCCCGTAGGAGCGAGCTTGTCTCGCGAGCTCTTTGCGGTTTGGTTGAAAAGCTCGCGAGCAAGCTCGCTCCTACAGGTGCAATTGCAACCTCCTGCATGGGGTGCCCGCCCGCCTGGGCGGAGAAAGCTGCGATCTGCCTTGTCTCCCGCATTTTTGCACGGCACAAACCCCGTAGGAGCGAGCTTGCTCGCGAGCTCTTTGCGGTGGTTGAAAGGCTCGCGAGACAAGCTCGCTCCTACAGATGCAATTGCAACCTCCTGCATGGGGTGCCTGCCGGCCTGGACGGAGAAAGCTGCGATCTGCCTTGTCTCCGGCATTTCTGCACGGCACAAATCCCGTAGGAGCGAGCTTGTCTCGCGAGCTCTTTGCGGTGGTTGAAAAGCTCGCGAGACTAGCTCGCTCCTACAGGTGCAATTGCAACCTCATGCATGGGGTGCCTGCCGGCTTGGGCGGAGAAAGCTGCGATCTGCCTTGTCTCCCGCATTTTTGCACGGCACAAACCCCGTAGGAGCGAGCTTGTCTCGCGAGCTCTTTGCGGCTTGGTTGAAAAGCTCGCGAGACAAGCTCGCTCCTACAGAGGGGGTGGTTCTTTCCCGGGGGCGATTGGCAAGGGCTTACAAACTCTCGCGCACAATATCCAGAAATGTCGCCACCACCCGCCGGGAACTCTGCTCCTGCAGGCAGACCAGGGTCTCGGTCAGGCGTCGTTTACAGTCAGTGATGGGCAAGGCGATCACCCGTGAGTCCGAGCCGAACTCTGCCGCTGAAACCACCCCTACGCCAATCCCGACCACCACTGCCTCCCGCGCGGCTTCGCGACCTTCCACCTGAATCGCGGCCCGCATCCGCAGACCCGCCTGACTCATTTCTTCTTCCAGGGTCTGGCGGGTTACAGAGCCGATTTCACGCAATACCAGCGGGGTGTCCTCCAGGTCGGAGAGGCATATCGAACTGCGACCGGCCCACGGATGGGTGCGGGCAACAAATGCCACCATGGGATCACTGCGCAATCGCAGACTAAGCAGCCTGTCATCACTGACCTCGCGCCCCAACAACGCTAGATCGGCCTGATAGTTGAACAGCCGGGCCAGAGATTCGTCGGTGTTACCGGTTTCGATTTTGACGCTGATGCCGGGGTAGCGTTCGCAGAACCTGGCGATTTGCGGCAGTACGTGTACAGGCGCATCTACGGCCAGCACCAGGCTGCCGGTTTGCAGGGCCTGGGAGTCCTGTAACAACTCTTGGGCCTCGGCCTGCACCACAAACAGGCGCTGGGTGATGCTCAGCAAGCGCTCCCCCAGATCGGTCAGGCGCACCGAACGTTTGTTGCGATGGAACAACAAAACACCGAAGCGCTCTTCGAGTTTTCGTACCTGATCGGAGATTGCCGGCTGACTCAAAAACAACCGCTCGGCGGCGCGGGTGAAACTGCCGTGGACGGCAACCGCATGAAAGGCTTTCAACTGCGCATGGGAAACCGGCATCGGACAACCTCTTACAAGCTGAGCTTATTAGTGAAATACGATAAATCGATTTTACCTATTAGTCAGTAATTGCTTTGATCGATTCCGGCCCGGCGTTATGTCCTCGATAGCGCCGGGTTGTGACATGCCCCTGAGCGATCCTGAAATCCAATAAAAACAGGACCGTCATGGCTTGTCTGATTGATGCCGCCCTGGTCTGAACAGCGGCATTGAAGTGCTCAACACAATAAAAAAACAGGCGATCTTTTCTGATTCTGCCGGCACATCCACATCAGAGGTCAGACCCGACATGAACAAGTCCATTGGCACCATCAAGCGTTGGCGGATGCAGGTTTTTGCCATCACCTGGCTGGCCTACGCGGCCTTTTACTTCACGCGCAAAGCATTTTCCGTAGCAAAGCTGGGAATTGGTGAAGATCCGACCTTCCATCTGGACAAGATGGCGATGGCCAACCTCGATGCGGTCTATCTTGCGGCTTACGCCATCGGGCAATTTACCTGGGGCATCCTCGCCGATCGCTATGGGCCGCGGGTGGTGGTCATGGGCGGGCTGATCATCTCGGCCCTGGCTGCCCTGATGATGGGCACTTTTGCCACCTTGCCCATCTTCGCCACATGCATGCTGATTCAGGGCCTGGCGCAATCCACGGGCTGGTCGGCGTTGTGCAAAAACATTGGCAGCTTCTTTCCGGCAGAACAACGTGGTCGGGTGCTGGGGTTGTGGAGTTCGAGTTATGCCTTTGGCGGGCTGGTGGCTTCGCCGTTTGCCGGTTGGTGGGCATACACCCTGATGGGCACCTGGCACGCGGCATTTATTTCCAGTGCGGCGGTAGTGGCGGTGGTCGCGGTACTGTTTTTCATCTTTCAGCGCAACAAGCCTGAAGATGTCGGTTTGCCAGCCGTCGAACCCGAGCCGCAGATGACGGCCGAGGAAGAAGCTGCGGAAAAACGCCTCAGTATCTGGGCGCCACTACGCGAAATCATGCGCAATCGAACGGTGCTGACCCTGGGGCTTGCGTACTTCATGCTCAAGCCGGCGCGTTACGCGATTCTGTTGTGGGGGCCGGTAATTGTCTTCGAACAGATGCCACAAGTGGGCAAGGTTGGCGCCGCGATTATTCCTACGGCGTTTGAGCTGGCCGGTTTGCTGGGGCCGATCATGATTGGGCTGGCGTCGGACAAGATCTTCGGTGCCCGGCGCATGCCCGCCTGCATTCTGAGTCTGCTGGCGCTAACCGTTTCCCTGGCTTTCTTTATGGGGGCCTTGCAGTCCGGCAGTGTGCTGCTGGTGGTCGCCCTGCTGTTTGTGATGGGGCTGACCCTGTACGGCCCGGATTCGATGATCTGTGGCGCCGCGGCGATTGATTTTGGTACGGCCAAAGCCGGTGCTACGGCGGCGGGGTTTGTAAACGGCTGCGGCTCGGTCGGGGCGGTGCTGGGTGGTCTGCTGCCGGGCTATTTCGACACGGTTACAGTGTTTATCGTCTTTGCCGTCTGCGCACTCTTTAGCGCGCTGGTACTGATCCCGCACTGGAACAGTCGTCCTGACGGGTACAAACGCGAATGTGCCTTCGTGCCCAATCATCCGTTGTTGATCAAACCTTTTCGTACCTGAGTGGGAGAACTATCCATGCGACCTTTTTGGCTGGAGCAGGCGCTTGCCCTGGAACATGTCGAGCCTTGTGAAGCATTGACGGGTGAGGCCCGTGCCCAGGTCTGCATTGTGGGCGGCGGTTATACCGGACTGTGGACGGCCATCATGCTCAAGGAGCAGAACCCGCAGCTGGATGTGCTGCTGATAGAGGCCGATATCTGCGGGGCAGGGGCCAGCGGGCGCAATGGCGGCTGCGCATTGTCGTGGTCGGCCAAGTATTTCACCCTGGAGCGTCTGTTCGGGGTAGAGGAGGCGGTGCGCCTGGTGAAGGCCTCCGAGCAAAGCATTTATGCCATTGGCGCGTTCTGCGAAAAGTACGGGGTAGATGCCGATTACCGGCTGGACGGCACGCTGTACACCGCGACCAATCAGGCCCAGGTCGGCTCGACGGACGGGGTGATTGCAGCGCTGGAGCGTCAGGCCATCAACTCGTTCAGCAAGCTGGCGGTGGACGAAGTGCAGCGCCGTGCGGGTTCGGCTCAACATGCGGAGGGCTGGTTCTCTCCGGCCGCCGCCAGTGTACAGCCGGGCAAACTGGTGCGCGGTTTGCGCCGGGTGGCATTGCAGCTGGGGGTACGGATCCATGAAAACACCCCTATGGTCGGTCTGGAAGAAGGTGCCACGGCCCTGATCCGGACCCCGACCGGCAGCATTCGCGCCGAGCGCGTGGTGCTGGCGATGAACGCCTGGATGGCCAGGGCATTCCCGCAGTTTTCCCGCAGTGTGGCGATTGTCTCCAGCGACATGCTGATCACCGAGCCGCGCCCGGACTTACTGCAAGAGATCGGCCTGACCAGCGGCGTGACAGTGCTCGATTCGCGAATTTTTGTGCACTACTACCACAACACTCCGGACGGCCGGATCATGCTCGGCAAGGGCGGCAATACCTTTGCCTATGGCGGGCGCATGCTGCCGGTGTTTGATCAGCCTTCGCCCTACGCCGGGTCGTTGCAGAAAAGTTTGCAGCAGTTTTTTCCAGCATTTGCCGGGGTGGGTGTCGAGGCCACCTGGAACGGTCCCTCGGACCGCTCAGTGACCGGCTTGCCGTTCTTCGGCCAGATGAGCGGCCATGGCAATGTGTTTTATGGTTTCGGCTACTCAGGGAGCGGAGTGGGGCCCTGTCACATGGGCGGGCAGATTCTGGCCTCGCTGGTGCAGGGGCAGGCCAACGACTGGACACGTTCGCCGCTGGTCAATGGTCCGCTGGGGTATTTTCCGCCTGAACCTATCCGCTACCTGGGCTCGTTGATGGTGCGCAATGCCATTCGACGCAAGGAACGGGCGGAGGACCACGGGCGCCGGCCAAGGCATCTGGACGTGCGTCTGGCCAAATTTGCCGCCGCTGCGGGCAAGGCTGACAAAGGTTGAGGACCGATCGATTGGATTTTTTGGTCGATTGAGGACTTCTTGCCGTATAAACTTGCGCCCATTCGACGGCCAACCCGCCGCGACACACCAGATTGAGAGAGTGAGTAATGGGCGCACAGTGGAAGGTTAAACACAAAGCGGACGCCGCCAACAGCCGCGGCAAGATTTTTGGCAAGCTGGCCAAGGAGCTGACGGTCGCTGCTCGTAATGGCGCAGACCCGGACATGAATTCGCATCTGCGTTTGGTATATGAACAGGCCAAAAAGGCGTCGATGCCGGCGGACACCATCAAGCGCGCGATCAACAAAGGCGCCGGTATCGGTACTGAGGCGGTGCAATATCACCGCGTCACGTACGAAGGTTTTGCTCCGCATCAGGTACCACTGATCATCGAGTGCCTGACTGACAACATCAACCGTACCGTGGCTGAAATCCGCGTGGCATTCCGCAAGGGTCAATTGGGCGCTTCGGGTTCGGTAGCGTGGGACTTCAACCATGTCGGCATGATCGAAGCCAAGCCGGACGCCCCGGATGCAGATCCTGAGATGGCCGCGATTGAAGCTGGCGCCCAGGACTTTGAGGAAGGTGAAGAAGAAGGCACTACGCTGTTCATCACCGAGCCGACGGATCTCGATGCCGTGCAAAAAGCCCTGCCGGAGCAAGGCTTCACCATATTGTCGGCCAAGCTGGGCTATCAGCCGAAAAACCCGGTCAGCGCTTTGACCGATGAGCAAATGGCTGAAGTTCAAGAGTTTCTGGCCAAGCTGGAAGAGCAGGACGACGTACAAGAGATGTTTGTGGCGTTGGCATAACCCCGGTCGCTGCCACAGGCTGCCTGTGGCAGCAGCCCTGCGCTCCTTGTCGCAGCCTGCGCCAGCGACTACTGCATCAGGCTTTTAGCCCAATGCCCGGGTGATTTCGGCAAAACCCGGGCGTGCCAGTACATCGGCTTGTATGCAGCGCTGCTGCAGGTGGTGCAGCCGTTCTTGCTGTTGATCGCTCAACCCCGAGTCGATCCGCTCCAGCAATTCCCCCAGTAAAATCCCGAATGCACGCACTTCAATGCGCTGCAAGGCGCGGGTGTGCGGGCTGTCGTCAATGGCGTGAAAGCACGCTGCGCCAAAGTCGCCGAGCAGGCAATCGCCCTGGGCATTGAACATGATGTTGTGCCCGTACAGATCACCATGACAGATGCCCTGCGCGTGCAGATGACCGGCTGCCGAGGCCACGCCGCGGGCAATGCGTAGCGCGCAGTCGGCGCTGAAGCGGGTGTGTGTTTGATAGACGTCACGGCTGCAGGTATCGAAGCTTGGCAGGGCGGCGAGATTGGCGAAGGACGGATCGATCAATTCCATGACCAGCCCCGCGGTGTTGTCAGGGTGACCCGCGACACGGCCCAGGACTTTGATCAGGTTCGGATGCTGGCCGGCGGCAATGCAGGCGTTCATTTCATTGAGCGGTGAGCCGTCGCTGGTGATGCTGCCTTTGTAGAGTTTGACGGCAACGGATCTGCTTGCCTGGCCGGGTGCGCTCCAAAGGGCTCTGGAGATGATGCCCGACGCGCCTTCGCCCAGCTTTTGTTCAAGCTCGAGCTGTGACCAGTGAATGTCCGGCGTGTTGTCGGCTGTAAGCTGCGCGCTGGCGTCTTCGTGCAGCGGATTACCGGCATAGGCCAGCCAGCTCAGGCCCGGCAGTGTCAGCAGCCAGTCGGGCACTTCGTGCAATTGGTTGGCCGCCAGGCGGATCAGCTCCAGGCGCTTGCAGTTAACCAGGCTGGTGGGCAGTTGTTGCAGGCGGTTACCTGCCAGCATCAATTTTTGCAGTAACGGTCGCTGACCCAGTTCTTCGGGTATGTGCTCGATGCTGTTGTCGGTCAGTATCAACCAGCGCAGCAGGGGCGGCAGCGAAGTGCCGGGCACTGAGGTGATGCGGTTGGCTTTGAAGCCAACCATGCTCAACTGCGCGCACTGCCCCAGGCATTCGGGCAGTTCGGTGAACCTGTTGTCCGAGCAAAACAGAATCCGCAAATGAGTCAGGCGATGTAAATCCTCGGGCAGGCTGCTCAGGGCGTTACCGCTCAGATTGAGAATTTCCAGTGAGTCCGCCAGCTGAAAAATCTCGGCCGGGAACTCGGTCAGTCCACAGGACAGATCAAGGCGTTTGCAGCCCGCCAGTTGGCCGGCGCGCAATTTAGCGAGGGTATCCATAAAGGAGCTTTGAGTACTCGTGAGAATCTATTGATATGGCGGCCAGGGGGAAGATATCTGGCCGCCGCTTACTCCGGGTTTAGCGCAACTCGCGAACCATGTCCGACAAGGTGCTGAGCACACTCTTGCCCAGTTGCATGGAGCGTTTACCGTCCCAGCCGGTTTGTGGCTGCGGTGCATCGTTGTTGTCCTTGAACGGCATCTCAAGGGTCAGCGACAGGCAGTCAAAGCGCTGGCCGACGCTGTTGCAGGCCAGGGTCATATTGGCAAGGCCGGGTTCGTCCCGGGTGTAGCCGTGGGTCGTCTGGAAGTCAGGGGTCAGGTTACTCAGATGAGTGCGGAAACGCTCTTCCAGGGTCGCCAGGCGCTCGGTGTACCCCGGGTTGCCCTCGCAGCCTGCAGTGAACACATAAGGGATTTCTTCGTCCCCGTGAATATCCAGAAACAGGTCCACCCCGTATCGGGTCATTTGCTCCAGAGCGAAGAACACCTCAGGGCTTACGTTCGGGTCGGTGTTTTGCCAGGCCCGGTTCAGGTCCTGGCCGTTGGCGTTGGTCCGCAAATGGCCGTGGAACGCGCCGTCCGGATTCATATTGGGGATCAGGTACAGGTCGGCGAAGTCCAGTAGCTTGCGCAGCTGCGGGTCGCTGCCCTGTTCCAGGCGCTCAAGGACTCCCTGCATGAACCACTCGGCCATATGCTCACCGGGGTGCTGCTGGGCAATGATCCATATCTTGCGTTTGTGGCTGGCGCCATTGCCCTTGCGCAAGAGCTGGATGTCGCGACCTTCAACACTTTTACCGACTGCCAGCAGTTCGCAGCCCGACCATTGGAGTGCATTCTTGATCAACAGATCATGACGCTCGCGGCTGTAGGGTTCGAAGTAAGCAAACCAGATGACTGGGTGCTCGGCCTGCACGCTGAAATTCAAGGCTTTGCCGTCGAACTCGGTGGGAACGCGGAACCAGGTTTCGTGATCATAGGACGCCACGGCCTGGTAGCCATCCCATGCTTTGTTGTAAGAGGACTGGCTGGCGTTGCTCAACTGAAAATGGTGGGTCTGGCCGGGTATCAGGCCTTCGGCCTTGAAGTGGAACCATTGAAAGTGCGGGCTGCGGGTATCGGGCTTGATCGCAAGCTTGAGGTGCAGCGGGTCACTGGCATCCAGCACCTGAATGTTGCCGCTGTCAAAGTCACTGCTGATGCGAACGGAAGAGGGCGCCACGGTCATCGTCAAAGTCCCGGAATCTGATAATTGTGGGCGTTACTTTACATCGCAACGGCGCCGGGCCAATACGGAATTTTGGAGAACGGGAAGCGGGGAGAAGGGAGGGGGGGCGTCATCCTTGACGCAGCGCCACGATAGTGTATTTGCGAGTGATTCTCAAGTGCTAACTTGCCGTAACGGCCGTTGTTTCGGGACTTCAGGCTTCCGTTGGTCGATGTTCTTTTGCTATCATCGCCCGCATCGTAGCGGTCACCGAAAAAAACCGGCCGCACACCAGACTTCATTAGCCTGAAGCACGCAGAGCCAGATAACTGGCCGCAAAAAAAAAGACCCGGCCAGAAGCCGGGTCAAATAACCGTGATTAGCCTGATGAGGAGCTAATTCAAAAAACCGACCTAAGGTTCCTTGAATTATCGACTGATCTCGCGACCAGCTAAGTGCAATAATAATCATTCTTATTTGCAGGTCAAGCTGTTTTCCTTGCTTTGTCCTGGTTTCCCCGCTCATTCCCCGCTAGACCCCTCTATCTCAGGCCTTTAGGGCCAGAAATTTTTTTACCCCAGCAGCAACACCGTGATGGTTTGACCTGGCCCAATGCGATACGTGGCTGTGCCTGCTGAACCTGAAGCTTGTACAACCAGTGATCGCCCTGTCGATGTCATCGCTCATCACCGTGAGCAGGCATACCGAAGGGTTGTGGCGGTGCGATGGGCTGCATGCGCCGGACCAGGTAATCAATGGGCGCGCAATTATTGATGTGTCCTGGGTGTACTGCAGGGGGGCGCCTTAACAAGTACGTCAGCCATTGCGTCAGATCTTACTGCGCGGCAAAGCAGAGGCTACACGCCTGATCCCTTGATTGAGCGGCGTTGGCTCATGGGGCCGGTGCCTCCATTGTGAGTCGCGCCTCTGGCATACCGAAATTCCAGCCGGTCCAGCTGGACTGGCCAGGGGCTTTTGGTCTCTCAGCGCGCTGAGACTTGTTGCACGTCCAGTGCTTTGTCCAACAGCATCTTGGCCGATTCGACGCAGTGCGCCACGCTCAGGAACAGGTCGCGATGAGAGCCTTGCTGGCTTTCAGCTGCGCCCTGGGCGGTAGCGATTGCACAGCGCAGAAAATCTGATGCATTGACCAGCGCTTCTTCCTGGCTCAGATCGCTGCGTACGATGAACAGTTTTTTCTCGAAATAGTGCTGAGAAACAGCCGGTTTCAAATAATAGTCGAGTGCACGCTGGGTTGCGGCACTGTCCTTGAAGGTTTCGAGCTCGATTTCAATCTCGGTTTCCGGGGTTATTTTTGTTATGGGAGTCATGATTTACCTGCGCTCTAAGATTAATCGAATCAGCCATTAGCAGATTAGTACATAAGGTATTTATATTATTGGTATAAATAATACAGAATGTGTATTGTTGCCTCGAGTTCAATCCGTATTGTTCGGCTGATGGATAAATGGATCGCTTTAGTCAGAACCAAATTGCGCGAGCTCAAGCTCACGCAGGAAAAACTAGCCGAACGCGTCGGGGCTTCCCAGGGCGGTGTCGGTCATTGGCTCAATAAACGCCGTCAACCCGACTTGCCGACAATGAACAAAGTGCTGCACGCCCTGGGGCTGGAGCATCTGGAAATTGCCCTGGTCATCCGCGAGCGCAGCGCTGCAGCGGATGAGTCTGCTGCTAACGAATGCTCCTACGACATCACTTCTGCTTTTCGTTATCCGGTCAGTAATTGGGTGACGGCGGGGCAGGTCAACGAGCAGGCCCGAGAGGCCGGCTACCAACCCGGCGAGGTGTTCGAGGTCAGCGATCATTACGCCAAAGGTGCTGCGTTCTGGTTGCAAGTGCGGGGCGATGCCATGACCGCTCCGATAGGAATCAGCGTTGCACAAGGGATGATGATTCTGGTGGATCCCGATATTGATCCCGAACCGGGAAAAATGGTGATCGCACGCATTCCGGGCACTGAAGAGGCCACCTTCCGGCAGTTGATTGAAGAGAGCGGCCAGCGCTATCTCAAGCCGCTGAACCCGACCTATCCCAAGACAGTGTTTGATGAGCATTGCCGGGTTATCGGAGTGGTAGTACAGGCCACTGCCAAGTTCTAGAAACCAAAAAAGGCGGCCCCCTGAAAAAGGGCCGCCTTTTTTGGCTGTTGCTTCTACGTCAGTTCAACCAGCACCGTACCTTCGCTGACCATTTCGCCTTCCTGACAAAACAGCGCTGTTACCACACCGTCGTGGGGCGCCCGCAGGCTGTGCTCCATTTTCATGGCCTCCAGCACCACCAATTGGGTACCGGCTTCGACAGTCTGTCCGGTTTCAACCAGGATGCGCACAATGCTGCCGTTCATGGGGGCGCTCAAACCACCTGTCTGGGCATGACTGGCACCTGCCGCGGCAATCGGGTCATAGACCCTGACGCTATGCAACTCGCCGTCCCAGCGCAGGTAGAGCGTCTCTGCGCGGCGAATTGCCAGATGCTGGCGACGCACACCGTTCTGTTCAATCAGCAATTGCTCGTCGCGCAACACCGCTGACGGCGTGTGGAGGTTGACGACCTGCTGCTCGCCGTTGCAACTCAAGGCCAGCAGGGTCTGCGGGGGCAGGCCGTTGCGAAAGCCGTTGCGGATGGCCCAGGGCGAGGCTGGGTCATCTTCGCGCACCTGGGATGTCTGGCTCTGATGAAATGCTTCACCCGCGGCGGACCAAAATGCTGCAGGTAAAGGCAGGGTGGCTGGCAGTAATTGCTCCTGGTAACGGGGGATGAATCCCGTATCCAGTTCGGCTGCAGCGAAGGCCGGATGAGCGATGATGCGGCGTAAAAAAGCCAGGTTGGTTTTCAAACCGCCAATGGCGAACTCATCAAGCATTGCGAGCAGCCGCAGGCGCGCCTGTTCGCGGTCTTCGCCCCATGCAATCAACTTGCCCAGCATCGGATCGTAGAACGGTGAAATTTCGTCCCCTTCACTGACCCCGCTGTCGACCCGGCGCCCCGGCCCGGCGGCAGATTCGCGGTACACCTCGAGACGTCCTGTTTGCGGCAGAAAATCATTGCCCGGGTCTTCGGCATACAGGCGTACTTCAATCGCATGGCCGCGCAAAGGCACTTCAGACTGACTGATGGGGAGCGCCTCACCGCGGGCCACGCGGATTTGCCAGGCCACCAGATCCAGTCCGGTGATGGCTTCGGTTACCGGATGCTCCACTTGCAGGCGGGTGTTCATCTCCATGAAGAAGAACTCGCCCCGTGCATCCAGCAAAAACTCCACGGTGCCGGCGCCGACATAACCGATGGCCTGCGCCGCCCGTACCGCGGACTCGCCCATGGCCCGGCGTTGTTCAATACTGAGGCCCGGGGCCGGCGCTTCTTCAACCACCTTTTGATGACGGCGCTGAATCGAGCAGTCGCGCTCATTGAGGTACAGGCAGTTACCGTGGCGGTCGGCAAAAATCTGGATCTCCACGTGACGTGGCTTGAGTACATACTTTTCCACCAGCATGCGCGCATCGCCAAACGAGGACAGCGCTTCACGTTGCGCCGAGGCCAGGGCTTCGGCCAGTTCGCTGACGTCCTCGACCACTTTCATGCCTTTGCCGCCGCCACCGGCCGTGGCCTTGAGCAACACCGGATAACCGATGTGCTCAGCTGCGGCGCGGAAGGTTTCCAGATCCTGCGCTTCACCGTGGTAGCCCGGCACCAGCGGCACCCCGGCAATTTCCATCAACGCCTTGGCTGCCGATTTACTGCCCATGGCATCAATCGCCGCAGCCGGGGGGCCGAGAAAGATCAGTCCGGCGTCCTCGATGGCGCGTGCGAAACCGGCGTTTTCGGACAAGAATCCATAGCCCGGATGAATCGCCTGTGCCCCGCTGGCTTTAGCCGCAGCAATGATCTTGTCGATTTTCAGGTAGCTGTCGGCGGCCTTGCTGCCCCCAAGATCGACGCAGATATCAGCCTCGCGGCAATGCCGTGCGTCACGGTCGGTGGCGCTGTGGACAGCTACGGTGGTCAGGCCCAAAGACTTGGCCGTGCGCATCACGCGGCAGGCAATTTCGCCCCGGTTGGCCACCAGTACAGACGTAATCTGAAGCGCGCTCATGGGCGTGGCTCCCGGGACGAGGTGTCGGTCTGCCAGCTTGGCGCACGTTTTTGCAGAAAGGCGCGCAAGCCTTCCTGGCCTTCGGGGCTGACCCGGATTCGGGCAATGGAGTTTTCGCAGTAGCGGCGAATGGCCGTAGTGGTGGCTCCATGGCTGACTTCGCGCAGCAGATCCTTGCACGAACGCATGGCCTGCGGGCTATTGAGCAGCAAGTTGTCGGTCCAGAGGGCGACTTGCCGTTCAAGCTCGGCGCCGGGATAACACTCAGAGAGCAGCCCCAGTTCACGGGCACGCTCACCGCTGAAGCGTTCCGCAGTCAGGGCATAACGGCGTGCAGCGCGCTCGCCGATGGCCTGTACCACGAACGGACTGATCACGGCCGGCGCCAGGCCGATTCGGACTTCGGACAGACAGAACTGCGCATCCTCGCTGCCGATGGCCATGTCGCAAGCACTGATCAGGCCCAGGGCACCGCCGTAGGCTGCGCCTTGCACCACCGCTATGGTCGGGATTTTCAGCTTGGCCAGGTTGTACATCAGTTCAGCCAGGTGCCGGGCGTCATCGAGGTTGGTGTGATAATCGAGCTCGGCTGACTGTTGCATCCAGGCAAGGTCGGCGCCGGCACTGAAATGCTTGCCCCGTCCGCGCAGCACCAGAAAGCGCAGGGCCGGATCGCCTTGCACGGTGTCCAGGGCGAGGATCAGTTCGCGGATCATCTCGGCATTGAAGGCATTGTTCTTTTGCTCGCGACTCAACCACAGGGTGGCAAAGCCCCGGGGGTCGTTGTGCAGTTCCAGGGTGTTGAAATCGATCATGTCCGTCAGTCCTTAAATGGATGTGGGCGCTGGCTCGCCAGCGTTGCAGGCACCGGGCGGGTTACATGCGAAACACACCAAAGCGCGTGGCTTCGATCGGAGCGTTCAACGCCGCCGACAAGCCCAGCGCCAATACATCACGGGTTTGCGCCGGGTCGATTACGCCGTCATCCCACAAGCGGGCGCTGGAGTAGTAGGGGTGGCCCTGATGCTCGTACTGGTCAAGGATCGGTTGCTTGATTGCGGCTTCTTCCTGGCTGGAAAATACCAGGCCGTTGCGTTCGGCCTGCTCGCGCTTGACTTGTACCAGTACCCCGGCGGCCTGTTCGGCGCCCATTACGCCGATCCGGGCGTTTGGCCACATCCACAGAAAGCGCGGGTCATAGGCACGGCCACACATGCCGTAGTTACCGGCGCCAAAGCTGCCGCCGATGATCACGGTAAATTTGGGGACCTTGGCGCAGGCGACTGCAGTCACCAGTTTGGCGCCGTGTTTGGCAATGCCGCCGGCTTCGTATTTTTGCCCGACCATAAAACCGGTGATGTTTTGCAGAAAAATCAACGGAATACCGCGCTGGCATGCCAGCTCAATAAAGTGCGCGCCTTTTTGTGCCGCTTCGGCAAACAGGATGCCGTTGTTGGCCAGAATCGCCACCGGGTAACCGTGTAAATGGGCAAAGCCGCACACCAGGGTGGTGCCGAACAGGGCTTTGAACTCATCGAATACCGAGCCGTCCACCAGACGCGCGATCACTTCGCGTACATCAAAGGGCTGCTTGGCGTCGGCAGGCACGATGCCATACAGCTCTTCGCAGTTGTACAGCGGTGCCTGCGCTAGCCGCTGTTGCAACTGGCCATGCTTGCGCCAATTGAGGTTGGCTACGCTGCGCCGCGCGAGGGCCAGGGCGTGCTCATCACTTTCGGCGTAATGGTCGGCCACTCCTGAAATTTTGCAGTGCACATCGGCACCGCCCAGGTCCTCGGCACTGACCACTTCGCCGGTGGCGGCTTTCACCAGCGGCGGGCCGGCCAGGAAAATCGTCGCCTGCTGGCGCACCATGATTGCTTCGTCAGCCATGGCCGGTACATACGCGCCACCCGCCGTGCAGGAGCCCATCACCACTGCGATTTGCGGGATGCCGGCCGCGCTCATATTGGCCTGATTGAAGAAGATCCGGCCGAAGTGTTCACGGTCCGGGAACACTTCATCCTGACGCGGCAGGTTGGCGCCGCCAGAGTCCACCAGATAGATGCACGGCAGGCGGTTTTGCTCGGCAATGGTCTGCGCCCGTAAGTGTTTTTTTACCGTTAGCGGGTAGTACGAGCCCCCTTTGACCGTGGCGTCGTTGGCCACAATCATGCATTCCACGCCTTCAACACGACCGATACCGGCGATTATTCCGGCCGCCGGGACGTCTTCGCCGTATACACCGTAAGCGGCCAGTTGACTGAGTTCGAGAAACGCAGAGCCGCTGTCCAGCAAGCGATCAATGCGCTCTCGGGGCAGGAGTTTGCCACGGGAGGTATGGCGCTCCTGGGCCTTGGCGCCGCCACCTTGCTGTACCTGGTTGAGCAGGGTGTGCAGGGCCTCAACCTGTTTGAGCATGGCGTCACGATTGGTCAGGAATTCGGCCGAACGCGGGTTGATTGTCGTGTGCAGAATGGACATGCGCGCTCCTTAGCGAGTTTCGTTAAACAGTTCGCGGCCAATCAGCATGCGACGGATCTCGCTGGTGCCCGCGCCGATTTCATACAGCTTGGCGTCGCGCAACAGGCGTCCGGCTGGGAATTCATTGATATAACCGTTGCCGCCCAGAATCTGGATCGCGTCGAGGGCCATTTGGGTGGCACGTTCAGCGCTGTACAAAATCACCCCGGCTGCATCCTTGCGCGTGGTTTCGCCACGTTCGCAGGCGGCCGCCACCGCGTACAGATAAGCGCGGCTGGCATTGAGCTGGGTATACATGTCGGCGACTTTGCCCTGAATCAACTGAAACTCGCCGATGCTCTGGCCAAACTGTTTGCGGTCGTGGATATAAGGCACCACCAGATCCATGCAGGCTTGCATGATCCCGGTGGGCCCACCCGAGAGCACCACACGTTCGTAGTCCAGGCCGCTCATCAGGACTTTCACCCCGGCGTTCAGAGGGCCCAGCAGGTTTTCCTGCGGGACTTGCACATCATCGAAAAACAGTTCGCCAGTGTTCGAACCGCGCATGCCGAGCTTGTCGAAATGCTTGCTGCGGCTGAAGCCTTTCCAGTCACGTTCGACAATGAATGCACTGATGCCATGGGCATTTTTTTCGATATCGGTTTTGGCGTAGATCACGTAGGTATCGGCATCCGGGCCGTTGGTGATCCAGGTTTTACTGCCGTTCAGCACAAAGTGGTCGCCACGCTTGTCGGCACGCAGCTTCATCGAAACCACATCGGAGCCAGCGTTCGGCTCACTCATGGCCAGGGCTCCGACGTGTTCGCCGCTGATCAGTTTGGGCAGGTACTTGAGTTTCTGTGCGTGGCTGCCGTTGCGGTTGATCTGGTTGACGCAGAGGTTGGAGTGGGCGCCATAGGAGAGGGCGACCGAGGCTGAGCCGCGGCTGATTTCTTCCATTGCCACCACGTGGGCCAGATAGCTCAGCCCGGTACCGCCGTACTCTTCTGCAACAGTGATGCCCAGCAGGCCCATGTCACCGAACTTGCGCCACATATCCGCCGGGAACAGGTTGTCCTTGTCGATCTGCGCCGCCCGTGGCGCCAGCTCTGCTGCAACGAAGGCCTGCACCTGATCGCGCAACATGTCGATGGTTTCGCCAAGGGCGAAGTTCAAAGTCGGATAGCTCATGGGGCACCTTGTACGTTGTTCTTATAGGGAGGCGTTTGCTGCGTCGCCATGGGTAAGCTTTACGTTAACGTAAGCCTGGCGTAGATAGCTGTCAATGACCTTTACGTTAACGTCAACTTGAGGCAGAGTCATTCTTGCTCTTCAATCGAGATGCCGCCTGCAGGCGGCGTACTCATGCTCCCAAAACAATCACAAGAGGAGTTTTCATGAAGTCACCATCTGTCCCCAGTTACAGCCAGGGTCCGCAGGACAAAGCGTTGCTGGCGATGACCATCGGTCAGGCGTTCGATCAAACGGCCGCCCGTTATGCCGGCAACGACGCGCTGGTGGTCTGCCATCAACAGCAGCGGTTCACCTGGGCTCAGCTGGCAGCAGCCGTTGACCTGCATGCCAGAGGGTTGCTGGCATTGGGCTTGCGGCCCGGAGACCGGCTGGGAGTATGGGCACCGAACTGTGTTGAATGGTTCCTGTGCCAGTTCGCCAGCGCCAAAATCGGCGTGATTCTGGTCAACATCAACCCTGCCTACCGGCTGTCTGAACTGGAATATGTCCTTCAACAGTCAGCATGTCAGTGGCTGGTCTGTGCCGGCTCGTTCAAAACCTCCAACTATCACGCCATGCTCCAGGAGCTGATTCCAGCGCTGGCCGATTCGGCGGCAGGGCAGTTGGAGAGTGAAAGCTTTACCGCGTTGCGCGGAGTCATCAGTCTCGATGCACAGCCACCTGCAGGCTTTTTACCCTGGTCGCAACTGAGCACGCTGGCCGCCGGGGTCAATGCCGAACAACTCGACAGGCGTCAGGCCAGTGTGCAGCCCGGTCAAGCGGTGAACATTCAGTACACCTCGGGCACCACGGGGTTTCCTAAAGGTGCCACCCTCAGCCATCACAACATCCTCAACAATGGCTATATGGTTGGCGAAAGCCTGGGCCTGACATCCAGTGACCGGCTGGTGATTCCGGTGCCGCTCTATCATTGTTTCGGCATGGTGATGGGCAACCTGGGGTGCGTGACCCATGGCACCACCATGATCTATCCCGGTGAAGCCTTTGACCCTGGCCTGACCCTGCAAGCCGTTGCCCAGGAGCGGGCAACGGCCCTGTACGGTGTACCCACCATGTTCATCGCCATGCTCGACCACCCGCAGCGCGCTGAATTTGACCTGTCGAGCCTGCGCACCGGGATCATGGCCGGAGCCACTTGCCCGATAGAGGTGATGCGCCGGGTCATCAGCGAGATGCACATGGGGGAAGTACAGATCGCCTATGGCATGACAGAAACCAGTCCGGTATCGATACAGACCGCGCCTGCGGATGATCTCGAATTGCGCGTTACCACCGTAGGACGAACTCAGCCGCAACTGGAGAACAAGTTGATCGATGCCGAGGGTAATGTTGTGGTCCGGGGCGCGATCGGTGAGTTGTGTACCCGGGGCTATAGCGTGATGCTGGGCTACTGGAACAACCCGCAGGCCACCCGCGAGGCAATCGACAGCGAAGGCTGGATGCATACCGGTGATCTGGCGCAGATGGATGAGCAGGGCTATGTGCGCATCGTCGGGCGCAACAAGGACATGATTATTCGCGGGGGTGAAAACATTTACCCGCGGGAGCTGGAAGAGTTCTTTTTCACTCACCCTGCGGTGGCAGATGTACAGGTGGTGGGCATTCCCGATGCCAGGTACGGCGAAGAGATCGTCGCCTGGATCAAGTTTCATCCGGGTCACACAGCCAACGAGCTGGAACTGCAAACCTGGTGCAAGTCGCGCATCGCGCACTTCAAGACGCCGCGTTACTTCAAGTTTGTGGATGTGTTTCCGATGACGGTGACCGGCAAGATTCAGAAATTCAAAATGCGTGAAATCAGCATTCAGGAAATCGGCACACCTTAAGGCTTGCTCAAATCCCTGCGGGAGCGAGCTTGCCTCGCGACAGGATCAATACGGCGTAACTGCAACGGTTGCGCCAACCTCCCCATCGCGAAGCAAGCTCGCTCCTGCAGAAAAACGGGGATTACAGACAACACAAAGGGGAGCCGAGGCTCCCCTTTAATATGTCGTTGCGTGCTCTTTTTTTATTATTGAGGGGCGGTCTATTGTTGTTTTTGGAACCGTGGCCCTTTGTTGCTGTTTTGTGCGATCCCCATGCAGGATCAAGAGCAAACGTATTTTTTTGAGCGCTGATCCACTTTCATCACCGGCTATCAAACCTGTGATCCAACCTGTGCGGGTGCTACCTGAAGGTAGTTTTATTATTCTCTGCCCGGTTGCGAGGTGGCTTTTGGCTCCTCGGAAAAGTAAACCTTCTCCAAAAAAATCTGTTAGCTGCGTCTCTGTCGTGTTGTTTTTGTTATGTCAGAGTCGTTTCGTATTGTTTTTATTATGTTGCTGCGATTTTTATTCTTGTTATGCCATAGAGATAGCAGGAGCCGTGCCAACTTTTTAAAATCCTTATAAATCAATGGCTTGAGATTTCAGGCAATAAAAAGCCGGCCGCGGAGCAGGCCGGTTTGTTTCCGTGTTACTCGTTTGGGGGATGACGAGGTAACACTCAGCCACACTTATGCCCCTTGGCGCGCCCTTGCTACCCGGGAGCCGGTAACACGGTCCAGTACCTTGCAAATGTGTTCGCCGGCCAGCAGCAGTTTGTCCAGGTCGACCCCGGTCTCGATGCCCATGCCGTTGAGCATGTACAACACGTCTTCGGTGGCCACGTTGCCGCTGGCGCCCTTGGCATACGGGCAGCCGCCCAGCCCGGCGATCGAGCTGTCAAACACCGCGATGCCCTCTTGCAGGCTGGCGTAGATATTGACCAGCGCCTGGCCATAGGTGTCATGGAAATGCCCGGCGAGTTTTTCCCGCGGGACATGAGCGCTTACCGCCTCAATCATTGTCCGTGTCGCCGTCGGAGTGCCGGTACCGATGGTGTCACCCAGTGAAACCTCGTAACAGCCCATGGCATACAGCTCTTGTGCCACTGCTGCGACCTGTTGCGGTGCGATGTCGCCTTCATAGGGGCAGCCGAGCACGCAGGACACGTAGCCGCGCACACTGATGCCATGTTGCCGGGCGGCCTCGATAATGGGGACAAAGCGGGCCAGGCTTTCGCTGACCGAACAGTTGATATTGCGTTGGGAGAAGGCCTCGGACGCAGCGGCAAATACCGCAACCTCCTTCACACCCGCTGCCATGGCGTCTTCAAACCCGCGCATGTTGGGCGCCAGAGCGCCATAGACCACACCGGGCTTGCGCCGGATATGGGCAAAGACTTCGGCAGACCCGGCCATTTGCGGCACCCACTTGGGCGAGACAAAACTACCGGCCTCTATATAGCCAAGCCCGGCATCCGTCAGGGCGTCAACCAGTTGCACCTTGTCCGCCACGCTTATGGGGCGGGCTTCATTTTGCAGGCCGTCGCGCGGGCCGACTTCAATCAGACGCACATGGGTAGGGAGTGTCATGGGATTCACCGTATTTTTGTATGCGCCCTGGGGGAGCTTGGGCCTCAGGAGGCCGGCAGGTTTTTTATGGTTTGTTCGAGGGCCTGGATGCAACGCTCTTCAGCCGTATCGAGTTCAAGCTGCATCTGTTGAATGTCCAGCAATTGCTGTTCCAGTTGCTCACGGCGCTCGGCGATTTTGCCCAGCATGCTGTTCAATTGTTTTTGATTGCCGCTGCTGGGGTCGTAAAGCTCGATCAGCTCGCGGCATTCGGCCAGTGAAAAGCCGATGCGCTTGCCGCGCAAAATCAATTTCAGGCTGACTTTGTCCCGGGCTGAGTACACCCGTTCCTGGCCGCGTCGCTCGGGGGCGAGCAGGCCCTGTTCTTCGTAAAAGCGGATGGCCCGGGTGGTGATGTCGAGCTCGCGGGCAAGGTCGGAAATACTGTACGTCTGGCTGCTCATGGGCGGGCTCTTGAGAATTCATGCCCTTAAGCTAATGGCTGCTTGACGTTTACGTCAAGCAAGCTGGCGGCCCCGGCTTCATTTTCGCGGATGACTTGTTCCCGGCACACTTCAATCAGTTGCTCACGCATCCAGCGATTGGCCGGGTCTTGCTCGGTACTTTCATGCCAGTACAAATGGGTTTCGACGTTGGGCAGTTCGTTGAGGGGCAATTTGACAAAGTGCAGGGCATGACGCCGGGCAAAACGCTCGGGTACGGTCATTACCATGTCGGTTTGTTGCAACACATTGGAGGCCATCAGGTAGTGCTGCGAGCGCAGGGTGATCTTGCGCTGCAGGCCCATTTTGCCCAGCGCCAGGTCGACTTCCCCCAGGCCGTTGCGGCGGGTCGAGATATGGATATGGGTCAGTGCCAGATATTCATCCAGGCTGATCACGGGCTTGCTGGCTAATGGATGGCCCTGGCGCATGGCACAGACATAGCGGTCTTCCATTAATTTGACGTGACGTACCTGCGGGTCGGTGTTGAGCGGCGCATCCACGGCAAAATCCAGGCGCCCGGCAGCCAGGTCACTGGTGGTTTCACGTCGATGGGAAAGAAAACTTTCGATCACTACTGCCGGTGCCTGACGCCGCAAGCGCTGAAACAGCGGAGGCAAAATCACCGCCTCGGTCAGATCGGTCATGCTGATCCGGAACGTTTTACTGGCTTGTAGCGGATTGAAAATACGACTTTCCTGGACGGACACACGTAACAGGGCCAGGGCACTGCGCACCGGGCTGATGATGTTCTGGGCCATGGGGGTCGGCACCATGCCCTGGGCCGTGCGCACGAACAGCGGGTCGTTAAAACTCTCGCGCAGACGTGCAAGGGCATTGGATACCGCCGGCTGGGTGATACCGATGATTTGCCCGGCGCGAGTCAGATTGGCTTCGGTGTAGATAGCGTCGAAGACGATAAACAGATTGAGATCGACCTTGTTCAGATTCATGGCCAGGGGCTCTTGTTCAGTTGTTGACTGCGGCGAATCATATATTGCTTATGAATGGTAATACACGCGGTAAATAGGCAGGGTAAATGGTAGGTGGCTGTTCTAGGATCGGGCATCACATTTCGTTATTCCCGGTAAAAGGTAGCCACCCATGGATTTCGCTTATTCCCCGAAAGTTCAGGCCCTGCGCGAGCGCGTGACAGCGTTTATGGACGCTCATGTGTATCCGGCGGAAGCGATTTTCGACCGGCAAGTGGCTGAAGGTGATCGCTGGCAGCCAACGGCTGTGATGGAAGAGTTGAAACGCAAGGCCAGGGCTGAAGGGCTGTGGAACCTGTTTTTGCCTGAATCGGACCTGGGCGCCGGGCTGACGAATCTGGAGTACGCACCGCTGGCTGAAATCATGGGCCGTTCGATGCTCGGTCCGGAGCCCTTCAACTGCTCGGCGCCGGATACCGGCAACATGGAAGTATTGGTGCGCTACGCCAGTGCGCAGCAAAAGCAGCAATGGCTTGAACCGCTGCTGCGTGGCGAGATCCGTTCGGCGTTTGCCATGACCGAGCCCGAGGTTGCTTCGTCCGATGCCACCAATATGGAAGCCCGTGCTGTAAGGGACGGCGATGAGTGGCTGATCAATGGCCGCAAATGGTGGACCTCGGGAGCCTGTGACCCGCGTTGCAAAATCTTGATTTTCATGGGGCTGAGCAATCCCGGGAACCCGCGCCATCAACAACATTCGATGATCCTGGTGCCCGTCGACACGCCGGGGGTGAAAATCGTACGGCCATTGCCGGTGTTCGGCTACGACGATGCACCCCACGGTCATGCCGAAGTCTTGTTCGATAATGTAAGGGTGCCGTACGAAAACGTCTTGCTGGGCGAAGGACGCGGTTTTGAGATTGCCCAGGGCCGCCTTGGCCCGGGGCGCATTCACCACTGCATGCGCTCAATTGGTATGGCCGAGCGGGCACTGGAGCTGATGTGCAAACGCTCGCTGGCGCGCACGGCCTTTGGCAAACCGCTGGCGCGGCTGGGGGGCAATATCGACAAGATTGCCGACTCGCGCATGGAGATTGATATGGCCCGGCTGCTGACTCTGAAGGCGGCCTACATGATGGACGTGGCGGGCAATAAAGTTGCGAAAAGCGAGATAGCGCAGATCAAGGTCATTGCCCCCAACGTAGCACTGAAGGTGATTGATCGGGCCATTCAGCTCCATGGTGGCGCCGGGGTTTCGGCAGATTTCCCGCTGGCCTACATGTACGCGATGCAACGCACCCTGCGTCTGGCCGACGGGCCGGATGAAGTACACCGGGCTGCGGTGGGCAAGTTTGAACTGGACAAGTACGCTGCCCTGCAGCCCTGAGGCTTGTCTATTGCGGGAGCTGGTATGCCATCGCTGGCAAGCCAGCTGCCGGTTCAATAAACCCACACTTCAACCCGGCGATTCTTCAGGCGGCTTTCATCTTCGGTATTGGCCGCCACTGGCATCTGCGCGCCGTAACCCCGGATCTCGCGCAGCACTACAGCGCTTTTAACCAGCTCGCGGCGTACCGCCATGGCTCTGAGTTTGGACAGCAGTTGCGCGCGTTCGGGGTCGTCTTTGGCATCGCCAAAACCCACCAGTGTCACCTGCCGGTCCAACTTGCCATTGGCCTTTAAATAGTCGACCACCCGCAGCAAGTCCTGACGTGCCTTGTTGTCCAGTGATGCACTGCCTTCCTCAAAACGGAAATTGACTGACAAACGCTGCGCCTGTGTGGTCAACGTCTGGTAGTCCCGGGGCATATGCGCGCCGGGAAGCACGCTGCTGGCCTGGACCCTTTGGGCGACAAAACCGTTTTGCGCAACGATGGCCTGGCCCTGGGCACTTTGGGTGAAGCTAATCAGTGCTCGGGCCCAGGGGTTGCTGCTGGTCGGTGGCAGGTAAAAGAACAGGCGTCGCGACAGCGGGTAATCTTCGCTGGCAATCAAACTGTTGAGCGGCAGCATCGGTTGGGACGACCCGTCCACGATGGCCAGGGTTTTGGCGCCACGGATGTAAGGCAGACCGATAAAACCTATGCCTTGGGGATCATGGCTGACGACATCTGACAGCTGCTCGCTGGACTCGAAGCGCTGCGCCGTCTTGCTTAACGGATGTTCGGTACGGCTCAGCACCAACTCTTTAAAGGTCTCCCAGGTGCCGGACTGGTTATCTCGGGCATATAAATGAATCGGGCCCGGGATACCGCCCAGAGCGTCCCATGTACTGATCTGGCCGCTGAATATCTGTGCCAGTTGCTCGGTATTCAATTGAGAAATCGGGTTGCCCGGGTGAAGGATAATGGCCAGTCCGTCGATGGCGATGACTTGCTCGGCGTCGGGGCTTTTCAGGTCGCCAAGGGCTTCGAGTTCCACCAGTTCCCGATCCTTGATCGGGCGCGAGGAGGCCACTAAATCCGCTTGCCCTGCCTTTAATGCAGTGAAACCGGTGCCGGAGCCGTGGGCTGCTACATCCACCCGGACCTGTTGCCCCAGCGCATTGGTGCCGACAATGCTGTGCTCGTTGGGAGGGGATGCAGGGACGTTGTGGACGTCGTGCAGACCTTGTTGTATCAGCATGGCCGTCACCAGTGCCGGTCCGAGATTGGCACCAATGGTGTTTGAACCCTGAATTCGCAAATCGGCGGCATGGGCCGGACTGGCTATCGCCCATAACAGGCATAGCAACATTAAGCGCAGCATCGACGGGCACCTTCCCCAGGGAAATGCCAGCAATTTAAGTCAGATGTGTTTCAGCCCGATGACACAGGTCCAGGGCCCGCTCCCGCAGGTTCTGTAATTTTCATCACATAACCCTGCAGGGGCGAGCTTGCTGCTGCACCCGTTCAGCTCAATTCCAGCCAGATCGGCGCATGGTCCGAAGGCTTTTCCATGGCGCGCAGGTCGTAGTCGACACCTGCAGCCTTGATCCGGGGCACCAGCCCCCGGGAGGCCAGGATGACGTCGATGCGCAGGCCGCGCTTGGGCTCGTCTTCGAAACCACGGCTGCGATAGTCGAACCAGCTGAAGCGATCAGTCACATCCGGGTACAGGTAGCGAAAGCTGTCCACCAGCCCCCAGCCCTTGAGGCGTTCCATCCACTCGCGCTCTTCGGGCAAAAAACTGCACTTGCCGGTTTTCAGCCAGCGCTTGGCGTTGTCCGGGCCGATGCCGATGTCACAGTCTTGCGGGGAAATATTGATGTCGCCCATCACGATCAATGGCTGCTCGTTGCTGAACTGGCTCTCGAGCAGTTGTTGCAGGTCGCTGTAAAAGCGTTGCTTGGCAGGGAATTTGGTCGGGTGATCGCGGTTTTCTCCCTGTGGGAAATAACCATTCATGATGGTTACCGGCTGGCCGTTCTCGTCAGCGAACGTGCCCCAGATAAAGCGCCGCTGGGCATCTTCTTCATCGCCGGCGAAGCCTTTGTGCAATTCAAGCGGTGCCTGGCGCGAGAGCAGGGCGACCCCGTAATGGCCTTTCTGCCCATGAAAGTGCACGTGATAGCCCAGTGCTTCGATATCGGCCAGGGGGAACTGATCGTCATGGACTTTTGTTTCTTGCAGGCCGATCACGTCGGGTTGGTGTTTTTCAATCAGCGCTGCCAGCTGATGCGGCCGGGCGCGCAGACCGTTGATGTTGAAAGAAACGATTTTCATGGGCGGGCAGTCCTGAGCAAAACTGCGATGTTAGCGGCCTGCGTGCAGTGCGGCAAATGCGCTGCTAACGTAGGAAGCACGTGGCCACGATTGAACTGTTGTGGTCCTCGGGGGCTCGTACTCACTAGAAGTGCCGCCATCCGCCAGGGAGATTGACCGTCATGACGCAAACGTCGAACGCCGCCAGCCAGATTCAAATGCTCGACAGCGGCTATTCCAGGGAAGCGCGTTCTCTGCTTTATCAGGCATACAGGCATGAACCGACGTTTCGCTACTTGTTTGAGGCGCAGCGCCGGGGCTATGAGCAACGGGTTCGGGCCACGGTTCGCGAGTTGGTAAAGCAGCATTTCCTGCAGGATCTGCCCGCGCTGGGATTGCTGGTCAATGACCGGCTGGTGGGCATTGCCCTGATTGCCCCGCCACAACGGCGGCTGGGCATTACGGAAAGCTGGGCGTGGCAGTTGCGCATGTTGCTGAGCACGGGGTTGCGCTGCACGCGGCGCTATCTTGACTATCATCAGGCGGTCCTGGCCTGCGTGCCCGGCGACGCGGTACACATGTTGCCACTGCTGGGCATCCATCCTGAACTTCAAGGCTTGCACTATGGCGAACAGTTGCTTGAGGCCGTGCACAACTGGTGTGCCGAGGACGAGCATTCCGAAGGCGTGGTGCTCGATACGGGCAACCCGCATTATCAGGATTTCTACAAACGCCAGGGGTATGTGGAGATCGGTGAAGTGGCGATCGGCCCGGTGGTTGAGCGCGTGTTTTTTCACGCCAATCCGCAGGTGTTACATACAGACATGGCTTAAAACCGAACTTCTGCGCGTTGGTGCGCTCTATGCGCACTCCTGCCCGTGATAGCATCCGCGCCTATGAAGTTTCCAGGAAGATTTACCAGTGGTCTTGTCCTGCTGATCAGCAGCTTCGCGGCATTTGCCCAAAGCGAGTTGGTGGTCAAGGTCAAGCCGGCAAACAATGCCCTCAAGGCCAATGTGGAAGGCTATATCGGCAGCCTCGGCGATCGCGACGAGGCGGCTTTGTTGCGCTTCAAGCGTGGCGCCCAGGAGCAAGCCCTGAAAGCCTCCCAGGCCCTGGGTTACTACCAACCCACCATTGATGTCGAGGTCAAACCCGGTGATCCGCCGCGTCTGGAGTTGAGTATCGATCCCGGTGAGCCGGTGCATCTGCGCAACGTCAACGTGCGTGTCGAGGGCCCGGCTGCCTCGCTCAAGGCCTTTCAAATCCCCGCCAGTGATGATCTCAAACCCGGCGCGGTGCTCAATCAGGGCAACTACGAACAAGCCAAACGGATGATTCTGAACCGTGCCCTGCGCTACGGTTTTTTCAACGGTAAATTCATCAAGCACGAACTGCTGGTCGATCCTAAAGGCGGGTTTGCCGATATCAATCTGGTCTACGAAAGCGGGCCGCGCTATGTGCTCGGCAAAGTCAGCTTTGCCGGTGATGCGCCCTTTGATCAAACCCTGCTGCAACGCATGGTGCCCTTTAAACCCGACACCCCTTATGACTCGGAGCTGATCGCCGAGCTCAACCAAAATCTGCAAAGCAGCGGCTATTTTGAGATTGTGCGCGTAGATGCTGCACCGAGTACCGCTGTGGGGCAGGTGATTCCGGTCGACGTGGATCTGCAAACGCGCAAACCGCGCACCATGACCCTGGGTCTTGGTTATTCGACCGACACCGGCCCCCGGGGCAAAGCCAGCTGGACCCGGCACTGGGACAACCCGCGGGGCGACAGCTATGGCTTTGAGTCCGAGATTTCCCAGCCCAAGCAAAACGTCGGCGCCTGGTATGACATTCCGCTGGACCCGCCCCTGACGGACAAGTTGCGTCTGGCTGCGGGCTATCAGTACGAAGAAATTGCCAATACCGATACCTTGAGCAAGCTGCTGACGGTGGGGCCCGAGTGGCACAGCAAGCTGGATAACGGCTGGACGCGGATTGTTTCGCTCAAGTGGCAGCGCGAAGAATACCGTCTGGGCGATGACTCGGGTCTGAGTACCTTACTGATGCCGGGGGTGAGTTATTCGGTCCTGCGCAGTGATAACCGCATCGACCCGAGCCACGGTTACAGCATCAACACCGACGTGCAGGTGGCCAAAGAAGGCCTGATGTCGGATACCAACCTGCTGCACGGCGATATCAAGTTCAAGGCCCTGACCACCCTGTGGGACAAGCACCGCTTTTTGGGCCGTGTCCAGTTCGGTGGCAGCGCCACCAACGGCTACAAGTCGATTCCGCCGTCCTTGCGGTTCTTTGCCGGTGGCGATCAAAGCGTGCGTGGCTATGACTACCAGAGCCTGTCGCCAAAAAACTCGGACGGTGATCGCATCGGCGGGCGCTACATGCTGGCAGGGAGCCTCGAATATCAGTATCAGTTCGCTGAAAAATGGCGCTGGGCGGCCTTTGTCGATCAGGGCAATGCGTTCAACACCCTGGACTTCCCGAGCTTGAAAACCGGTGTTGGTGTCGGTATTCGCTGGATTTCGCCGGTAGGCCCTATACGTCTCGATCTGGCCCATGCGCTGGATGACGATGGCGGGGTTCGTTTGCACTTTTCGATGGGGCCTGAGCTGTGATTCGTGGTTTGAAAATAGTTGGCCTTGTGCTGTTGGCGTTGGTGCTGCTGGTGGTTGTCGGGCTGGGGGTGGTTCTCGGCACCCAGGCGGGCAGCCGCTGGGTGTTGGGGCAAGTGCCCGGTTTGCAGGTGGAAAACTTTGCCGGGCGCCTGGGCGGCCAGTGGAGTGCCGATTACTTATTGTGGGAACAAGGCAGCAGCCGTGTCGAAGTCAATCGGCCGATTTTTGCCTGGTCGCCGGGCTGCCTGACCCGCATGACGCTGTGTATCGACCAGTTGCAGGCCGACCGGGTCAGCCTGCAATTTCCGCCGGGTGACGACAGCAGCAGCGGCCCGGTCAGCTTGCCTGATCTCAAATTGCCGCTGGCGATCGAAGTCGGGGACGTGAAAGTCGGCAATGTACTGTTCAACGGTATCGAGCAGCTCAAGGGCATGCAGATGGCGGCGAAATGGACCGCCAAGGGACTGCGGATCGACTCGGTGCATGTCGAACGTGAAGACCTGAATGTAGAGATGTCCGGGCTGTTGCAGCCCAATGGCGACTGGCCGCTTGCCCTGCAAGGCAACATCAGCCTGCCTGCGCCGGATGGCAAACTATTGGCACTGGCGCTGAAGGTCGATGGCAATGTGCGCACCACGCTGAACCTGACAGCGGATACCAGCGGTTATCTCAATGCTCATATCGCGGGCGAGCTTCAACCCTTGGCCGACAACCTGCCGGCGCAGTTGAAGATCACATCGGAGCAGTTCAACCCCGGCTTCGACCTGCCGGACACCTTGCAAGTCGAACAGCTGGTGCTCAGCGCCAAAGGTGATTTGAAGGACGGTTACGAGCTGAACGGCAGCGCCACCTTGCCGGCTGAAAATACGCCGGTAAATCTGCTGCTCAAAGGGCGAGTGGATGCCAGGGGCGCACAGATCGCGGCACTGCAATTGACCTCCGGCCCCCAGCAACACTTGAAGCTCTCGGGGCAGGTGGACTGGCATCAGGGATTGAGCGCCGAGGCCAAGATCGACTGGCTGGAATTCCCCTGGCATAACCTTTACCCGGTCATCGCCAAACCTGATGTGGATCTTCGTACCTTTAGCGGCGAAGTCTCCTACCGCGACGGCAATTACCTGGGCAACTTCAAGGCCGATCTCGACGGGCCTGCAGGCAAGTTCAGCCTCAGCAGCCCGTTCAGTGGCGATCTGGGCAAAATCTTCCTGCCGGAGCTCAAGCTGGTTGCCGGGCAGGGCAAAGCCGAGGGCCACGTGAATGTTCAGTTTGCCGACGGGGTTGCCTGGGACACCGCGCTGGACTTGAGCGCCATCAACCCCGCGTACTGGGTTGCCGAATTGCCTGGCACGCTGGCGGGGCCCTTGCGTAGCGCCGGCGAGTTCAAGAACGAGCGCCTCAAGCTGGATGCCAATCTTGACCTCAAAGGCCGTCTGCGTGGCTTGCCCGCCATGCTTCAGGCCAAAGCCGCGGGTGAAGGCGAGGCCTGGACCGTCAGTGCGCTGGACATTCGTCTGGGGGATAACCGGATTAACGGCACCGCCAGTTTGCAGCAACAGATCAAGGCACAACTGGACCTCAATTTGCCGCGCCTGGGTCAGCTATGGCCTGAACTGCGCGGGCAACTTAAAGGGCAGGTCGACGTTGCCGGTACGCTCAAGGCGCCGCAAGGCAAGGTTGTGTTGAATGGCCAGCAATTGGCTTTTGCTGACAACCACTTGCAAAACCTGACCCTGAACGCCAGCCTCGATGGCAATCAGCGAGGCCGGATCGACCTCAAAGGCAGCGGAATTCAGGCCGGTGATACTCAGTTCGGTGTACTGACCGCTAACGGCAGCGGCGATATCAAGCGTCAACAGCTGAAACTGGCTTTGCAAGGGCCAACTCTGCAGCTGGGTATGGCACTGGACGGTGGCCTGGACAAAGACAACTGGCGTGGACGACTGGTCAGTGGTGACATCAAGGCTGGCGGCCAGGATTGGAAGCTGCAAAAACCGGCGCGTCTCGAGCGTCTGGCCGATGGCCGGGTCAACCTGGGGGCGCAATGCTGGATCTCCGGTCCTGCCAGCCTGTGCAGTGAAGATCAGCGTCTGGTGCCGGACCCGCAACTGCGGTTGCACCTCAAGCAGTTCCCCCTCGACAGTCTGGCGCAGTGGTTGCCCAAGGATTTCCAGTGGCAGGGTCAGCTCAACGCAGACCTGTTGCTGGACTTGCCTGCCAGCGGGCCGAAGGGCCAGGTTGTGGTGGATGCCAGCGGTGGCACTTTGCGTATCAAAGATAAGGGCCAGTGGCTGAACTTCCCGTATCAGACGTTCAAATTGACCAGCAACCTGACCCCTGACCGGGTCGACACGCGGTTCGATTTTGACGGTGGCAAGCTGGGGCAATTGATGCTCAGCGCACGGATCAATCCATTGCCGAAAAACAAGCCGATTACCGGTGAGTTCCGCCTGAGCGGGCTGGATGTTTCGGTCGTTCGTCCCTTTGTACCCATGGTTGAAAAGCTCACGGGGCAGTTGAATGGCTCGGGCACGATCGCGGGCGGTTTGCTGGCGCCGCACATCAACGGCAATGTGGCCCTGACCGGTGGTGAGGTGTCGGGCCCGCAACTGCCGACCAACTTCGAGAACCTGCAACTGACGGCCAATATCAACGGCGAAACCGCGCAGCTCAATGGTGGCTGGACCAGCGGCAAGCAGGGGCAGGGCAGCATCAGCGGCGATGTGGCCTGGGGCAAGGCCACGGCGGTCAATGTATTGGTCAAGGGCAATCATCTTCCGGTCACGGTTGAGCCATACGCCAAGCTAGAGGTTGCGCCGGACCTGAAAATTTCGCTTAACGCCAATAACACCCTGATGATTGCGGGCACGGTAAACGTACCCAAAGGTGAAATCGTGGTTCGCGAATTGCCGCCTTCGACGGTCAAGATTTCGGATGACACTGTGATTGTCGGGCAACAGGTGTCGGATGAGGCGCCCCCCATGGTGGTCGACATGGATATCAACGTGGTGGTTGGGCAAGAGCTGCTGACGTTTTCGGGCTTTGGCCTGAATGCCGATCTGGCGGGCCAGGTGCATATTGGCAACAACATGGACACCCGGGGTGAGTTGCGTCTGAACAATGGTCGCTACCGTGCTTATGGTCAGAGGCTGACCATTCGCCGGGCGCGTCTGCTGTTTGCAGGCCCTATCGATCAGCCGTATCTGGACATTGAAGCGGTTCGCCAGACTGACGACGTCATCGCCGGGATTCGCTTGACGGGCAGCGCGGAGCAGCCCACCACGCAAATCTTCTCGGAGCCGGCCATGAGTCAGGAGCAGGCCCTGTCGTACCTGGTTCTGGGGCGTCCGCTGACAGGCACTGGCGAAGATGACAACTTGCTCGCTCAGGCAGCTTTGGGCTTAGGGCTGATGGGCAGTTCGGGAATTACCACGGATCTGGCCAATCATTTGGGGATCAAGGATTTTGAGCTCGATACCGAAGGCAGTGGCAATGACACCGCAGTGGTGGCCAGTGGCAAGATCAACGAACGATTGAGTGTGCGCTACGGGGTTGGTGTATTCGAACCCGCCAGCACCATTGCCTTGCGCTACAAGCTCAGCAAACGGGTGTATGTGGAGGTTGCCAGCGGCGTCGCCAGTTCGCTGGATATCTTCTACAAACGGGATTTCTGAGGCTCTGGCTTGTTTGTGGGAGCTGGCAAGCCAGCTCCTGCAGCGTTTTCAGGGGGCGCCAGGTGCGGGTTATGTCCTGAGGAGTCGAGGACTCAGCGATTGAGCTGCTTCATCGACCCCTCTGCATACCGCTGTCCCGCCACGGCGCTGGCCGGGAAGATCGCTTCGAGTGCCGCCAGTTCGCTGGGGCTCAGTTTGACTTCCAGTGCGGCGACGTTCTGTTCCAGGTATTTACGCTGTTTGGTACCCGGAATCGGGATCAGGTAATCACCCTGGGCCAGTACCCAGGCCAGGGCCAATTGCCCGGCAGTCACGCCCTTGGCTGCGGCCAGGGCTTGCACTTGCTCGACCAGCAGCAGGTTTTTGGCAAAGTTGTCTCCCTGGAAACGCGGGCTGAGACGACGGTAATCGTCGGCAGCAAAGTCGTCCGGGGACTTCAGGGCTCCGGTCAAAAATCCCCGGCCCAACGGGCTGTAGGGCACAAATGCAATGCCCAGACGCTGACATGCCGCCAGGCAACCGTTGTCCTCGGGGTCACGGCTCCACAGTGAATACTCACTCTGCAGGGCACTGATCGGATGCACTTTGTGGGCGCGCTCCAGGGTCGCGACCGAGGCTTCACTCAGGCCCAGATAGCGGACCTTGCCGGCCTTTACCAGATCAGCCATGGCACCGACGGTTTCCTCAATCGCAACACTCGGGTCCATGCGGTGCTGGTAGTAAAGATCCAGGGTTTCGACGCCCAGACGCTTGAGGCTGCCTTCAATGGACTGGCGTATGTACTCGGGGCGTCCATTCACGCCTCGGGCCGCAGGGTTGGCCGGGTCTCGCACAATCCCGAATTTGCTGGCCAGAAAAACCTGATCGCGTTTGCCGCGAATTGCCTGGCCGATCAGTTCTTCATTGGTGTGCGGGCCGTACATGTCGGCGCTGTCGAGCAGGTTGATCCCCAGTTCCAGTGCGCGGTGCAAGGTGGCCACGGCTTCGCGGGTGTCGCTGCCGGTGGTGTAGAAATCGGTCATGCCCATGCAGCCCAGGCCAATAGCGCTGACCTGCGGCCCGTCTTTACCAAGTTGGCGAGTGTGCATGCGGGGTGCTCCTGAGTAGTGGAGGGACTATTGTTAACCCCGACACTGGCAAGATAAACCGGGTAAAAGCATTATGACTGTTCGTAAAATCTAAACAGTGGAAAGACCATGGACCGATTCAACGCCATGCTGGTCTTCACCCGGATCGTCGAGCTGGGTGGCTTTGCCAAGGCCGCAGACAGCCTGCAAATGCCCCGCGCCTCGGTCACGGTGCTGATCAAGCAACTGGAAGCGCATTTGGGGGTGCAGTTGTTACATCGCACCACCCGTCAGGTCAGTCCCACCCTGGATGGCGCCGCCTACTACCAGCGCTGCGTCAGTTTGCTGGCCGATCTGGAAGAAGCCGAAGGGCTATTCAACAGCAGCCAGCCAAAAGGCAAGTTGCGGGTCGATATGCCAGCGGCCGTGGGGCGTCTGGTGGTGTTCCCGGCGTTGCCTGAGTTCACCCGCAGCTACCCGTTGATCGAGCTGGAAATCGGCCTCAGCGATCGTCCGGTAGACCTGATTCGTGAGGGTGTGGATTGCGTGATCCGCGGCGGGCTGACGATGGATGACTCGCTGGTGGCGCGCCCGCTGGTGATGATGGATCAGGTAACCTGCGCCAGCCCCGACTATCTGCAAGCCCGCGGTGTACCGCAAACCCTCGAGGATTTGAGCGGGCACCAGATGGTGGAGTATTTCTCCAGTGTGTCGGGCAAGCGCTACGGGCTGGAGTTTCAGGACGGTGAGCAGGTGCGCATGATCGACCTGCCCAGGAAAATTTCGGTCAACAGCGCAGAAGGGTATCTGGCAGCGTGCACGGCGGGATACGGTCTGGTTCAGGCGCCGCATTATCATGTGGCTCAACTGGTGCGCGAAGGGCGTTTGCAAGAGGTACTGAGCGACTGTTTACCGCCGCGTCTGGCGTTGACGGCGTTGTACCCGTCACATCGCCAGCTGTCTTCACGGGTACGGGTGTTTGTCGACTGGCTGGTGGATTTGTGTGCGCGGCCCGGTAGCGGCTTTCGACACTGACCCGAGCCTGCGGGGCAGGCTCGGGGTCAAGCATTAGCGGTGGTAATAACCCGGGCCGCCATCGTAGTAACGGTGATCGTGATGCCATCCGTGACCTGGGAAAAACACACAACCGCTCATGGCCAGGATGAGCAACAGCGGAACCAGCCGGGTGATTCGACGCAACATGGGTAAATCCTCAAGGTTATCGCCAGGGAGCTAAAAAGCGTCCCCGGCTGTAAGATGAGACCACGGTTGTTTCAAATCATCTCCGCAAACCCGGCATATTTGTTAAATTTCCGGCTTACATTTTTAGCCTTACTTTCAGGAACAGGTAATGACCTCTTCACAGCGCTTGAAATACTCGATTCTGATTTCACTGGTGGTTCTGGGGATCATGTTCGGCCTTTCGTACATGCAGAACGCCGGCATGATTTCCGAGAAAATGTTCCAGTACATTGCCATCGGCGTGGCAGTGGTGGTGGTAGTGATCAACGGCGTGATGCGCCGCAAGACCAAGATCTAAGCCTCGATTTTGCCAGTCAATACGGCTTCAGCCTGTGGATGCAGGCTGTAGCTTTTGTCCTGGTTCAGTACCACCACACCCTCGCTGCACAGACGCTTGAGCACCTCTCGTACACTCAGAAACGACAGTGGAATATCCAGTGCCAGCAAGTGACTGTGCATGCCGCGCACCCCCAGCCGGCGATCACTTCCGGCTGTTGTCAGCAACGCATCGATGACCTTGAGCCGTACCAGGCTGGTACGCAGCCCGAAGCATTTAAGTAAGTGGCGGATCCGTTCATTGCCTTGCAACGGCGCAAGCGCTTCCAGCAACTCGGGGTCAGGCTGGAATGTGGATTCGCGATGCTGTTGGCCGTCCGTTGGCATTTGCTGGTCTCGCATGCAAAAAACTCCTTTTCAGAGCCTGATCAGGAAAATAAAAAATGCTCTCGGTTAATTAGACGAATGAGCGGTGTAAATCATGAACAGCGGAATGTAGAAAATTTGTCGTGAAATCGTCGCATTCACCCAAGGGCCCTTTACGGGCGGGTGTTTTAACCGATTATTAATTTTTTTTTAATGTGCTTCGTTTTCTGTACTGGCACCTGCCGGACTGCAAAGTTCAACAGACAGCCCTGCCGAGGGACGCCCTTGAATGTGAGTTTGCAGGGGGCAGGGTGGATCCGGTTAGCGGGTGTGAATACGGGCCGCGCTGACGCCGGTCTTGCAGGCGCGGGCTTGCCAGGGATGGGGGTATTTGATTGGCCCGGGGTTAGCCGCGGGGCAAAGAGCTGATCAGCGGTTTGCCGTCCTGGCCCAGGCTCAGGTACACCGGCAACACCTTGGGCAGGGAATTCACCAACTGATTGATGTCCCGGGTATTGAAGACGCCACCAATGCGCAATTTTCCGGCGGCGTTGTCGGCCAGCACCAGAGGTGTGCCGAGATAGCGATTGATCAGGGGCAAGGCGTCGGCCAGCGGCAGGTTGTCCAGCACCAGCTTGCCGTCGCGCCATGCAAGCTCCGGTGCGTTGGTGTAAGTCTGGCTGATCTGCGGTGCGTAGTCGCCGGCTTTATAGCGTGCCTGCATCCCCGGTTCGAGGCGCAAGCCGTCACTCTTCAGATTCTTGTTGCTGGTTACCAGCACCGAGCCCTCCACCAGTGTCACCCGCACCTGGTCTTCATACATCCACACATTGAACTGGGTGCCGGTGACCCGGATCCGTCCTTCGGCCGCCTGCACCACGAAGGGGTGCGAGGCATCGTGGCTTACCTTGAAAAAGGCTTCACCATTTTTCAGGGAAACCCGGCGCTGGTCCTTGTAGTTGCTGAAGGTCAGTTGCGTACCGAGATTAAGTTCTGCCTGGCTGCCATCGGCCAGGGTCACGGTTTTTACGCTATTACCTGCTTCAAGGCGCTGATAGGAGCTGGGCACCCAGCCCAGTTGCCAGCCGCCATAAGCGGCCAGTGGAACCGCGATCAGGGGGATTGCGGCAGCAATGCTCAGGCGTTGCCAGGTACTGCGACGCTGTTTTTCAGGGCCCGCAGTGATTTGCGCCGGGCGGGGCAAGTGCTCGCTGATATCCCAGATATCGAGCATGGCTTCGTACTCGATGGCGTGGAGAGGGTCTGCGTGCAACCACACAGCGAATGCTTCACGCTCCTGGTTTGTGCAATCGGGCTCGTGCAAACGCATGCACCACTGAGCAGCAGCTTCGGTGATGGCATCGTATTTGGCTGGTGCGTGGCGCGTATCGCTCATTGGTTCTCCTTGAGGCCGAGCATTCTAACCCTGTGCCGGAGTTAACGAGAACCTGAGCCAGATCAAAAGCATGCCATTTAGGTCCATGGGCTGTTTTATATCTGCTACGGTTGTTCCAGTCACATTGAGTACCAGACGCAACATCAATTAATGGAGTTAAGACAATGTTGAAGAAAACCTTTGCTGCTGCGATCACTGCCGCTGTCCTGTTGAGCTCCGGCGCTGCGATGGCTGCTACTCCGGGTCCGAACTGGGCCTTCTCCGAAGAAGCAGTTCAAGTGCTTCAGGGCAAAAATGGTTACACCGTGATCAAGAAAATCGAGCTGCAAGACCCGGCTGCAGGCATCTGGAAAGCTGAAGGCCTGAAGAAAATTGACGGCGTGGAAGTCGAGGTCGAAACCACTTTTGACCATAGCGGCAAAGTGATTTCCGAGAAAAAAGACTGATTCTGACGTCTTTCACGAACCGCTGGCCAAGCGCTTCGAGCCCGACCCTGCCAATGCAGGGTCGGGCTTTGTTTGAGGTGCGGTTTTGCCGTGCCAGCCATTACTCCCGGGTTATCTCCCGCAAGTCGCAGGCAAACTTGCCACTGACAAAGTCGCATTCTTCGCTGCTCACCAGACCCATGCCGCTACGTTGCGACATTCGCCTCGATCCCAGGTCATGCGCGGCCTTTGGCGCACCCATCAGCGGGCGTTTCAGGGGCTCGAAGCAGAAGCTGTCCAGGGCCTCGCTCATCAAATTCTGACCCTGCTAGGGCGATGACAACCAGAACCCCCGATTGTTATCGACCTCGTCCTGCAGTCGCGCCTGTATTAACCGTTACTGCAGCCGTTACCCATTGCGCGGTACTCGAGAATATGACGCTGACCCTGATGGTCTTCGTAGGTCATTTGCGCCGGAACGACTTCGCAGACGTCATCCAGAGGCGACACACTGATAACTTTCGCAATATCGAGGTTGGTGGCATAGGTGTAATGTTCTACAGCCGGTTGTTGCGCGACTTGAAGTTCATCAGCGCCCGCCAGTGTTGAAAAACCAATCAGTGCAAGAACAATCAAACTTTTCATTGTTGAGACCTTAAAACAATCACGTATCACTGACTTCAATTGCCGTGTCGGCGGGAGAAGTTATTACGCCGTCAGACGTGCGACGTAATACGAAGTACCGTGCCCTGTTTCAATGTTGTGCTGAGGGATGAACATAGAATACGCGTCTGCCGTATTGATTAAAGTCAAACCTTTGCCATGCAGTCTTTCCGGATCAGTAATAATCGGGTGTTTTGCCCGCCCAATAAAAAGCCCCCTCGAAAGAGGGGGCCCGGGGGTTGCGTCCGTGGGTGCAACTGCGTGTGTCTAGCGGTTGCTGCAACCGTCGCCCATCACCTGGTATTCAAGGGTGTGACGCTGACCATGGGAGTCTTCATAGATCATTTGCGCCGGAACAACCTCGCATACATCGGGGATGCTGGACAGACTGATCACTTTCGCAATGTCCAGTTTCGACCCGTAGCTGTAGTGCTCGACCGACGAGGGTGGCTGCGTTGTACTTCCACTTGCAACGGCCAGGCTGGCAAAGCCGGCAAGGAATAACGCAATTAAAGTTTTCATGGGAGTGGCCTCTAAAGTTATCAAACTGACTCACTTCATTTGCCATGCAGGCGGAAAGAAGTTACGGCGCGAGTTAAAGAATCGATAAGCGTCGTACGAAGTGTCCTGTTGTTTCAATTACAGTTCATTACACCCATTAAATGATACGCCGATCCATCAAAGTAAAAAGGCCTGATGGCAAAATGCTCTGTTACCGCTCGGGTAACAATGTGGTGATGCCCTGGACAATTTCAAGTGCCGAAAGTCATGGCCTTGCTGGCATACTGGCGGATCTGATTCCGGAGCCCGTCATCGCAATGAATGTTGAGTCCCCCCTCAGTGCCTGGCAACAGGCCGTCGAGCAGCAAGGTTTTGTCCATGATCCGGCCCAATGGCAGGCGGTACAGGTGCTGCAACGTTGCCACGAGGCTCTGCAGCAAGGCTCCCGGGAGGTCAGGGGCGTGTATCTGTGGGGGCCGGTGGGCAGGGGGAAAACCTGGTTGATGGATCAGTTTTACCAGAGCCTGCAAGTCCCGGCGCGGCGCCAGCATTTCCATCACTTTATGCAATGGGTGCATCAGCGGCTGTTTCAACTGACCGGTACCACCGACCCGCTTAACGTTCTGGCCAAGGAGTTGGGCAAAGAGCTCAAGGTTCTGTGTTTTGACGAGCTGTTCGTCAATGACATCGGTGACGCCATAATTCTCGGGCGTTTGTTTCAGGTGATGTTTGATGAAGGGGTGGTACTGGTCTGTACCTCCAATCAACCGCCGGAGCAGCTGTATAGCCAGGGGCACAACAAAGAACGCTTTGCCCCTGCGATTAGCGCAATTTTCAAGCATATGGACATCGTCTCGGTCGACGGCACCGAGGATCATCGCTTGCATCCCGGCATTGCCAAACAACGCTATTGGGTGACCGGTCCGGGGCAGCCGAGTGTCATGCCGCCAGTGTTTGCAGAACTGACCCGGGGGCAGGCTGCCTTTGACCTGCCGATTAGCGTCGGACATCGCTCTGTGCGGGTGGTGCAAGCCAGCGACACTGTGCTGTGGTGCAACTTTCATGAGCTGTGCGAGCAGCCGTTGGCCGCCGGTGAGTTCATGGATATCTGTGACCGCTTCAAAGTGATACTGCTCAGTGATGTGCCTTGCCTGAGTGCCGAGCAACGGGAGGGCAAGATTGCCCGGGGTACCGAAGATGGCCCGGTAAAGGTCGAGGCCGGAGATCGCGAATTGCCGCAGCTGTCCAGATTCGACGACAGCGTACGACGTTTCATCGCACTGGTAGACGAGTGCTACGACCGCAAAGTACCGGTGTGCATTGAGGCGCAAGTGCCAATGAATCAGCTGTACACCCAAGGTTATCTGGAGTTTGCCTTTCGCCGCACCCTGAGCCGGCTGCAGGAGATGCAGCTACAGAGGTTCGGGACGAATCAGAAATAACGACTGCAGGGGCGAGCTTGCCTCGCGATGGTTTCAGCCGGATCGCCTGCGGGGATCATGAAGCAAGCTCGTTCCTGCCTGTCACAGTGCAGCGGTCAATCCCACTTCGGCGCAACGCTTTGCGGGTTGGTCAGGCGATGGCCGCGATCCAGCGCTGCAATCTGTGCCATGTCTTCTTCGCTCAGGGTCAGGGTGCGGGCCTTGAAATTGCTCTCAAGATTGGCACGCTTGGTGGATGACGGAATCACCGAGTAGCCCAGTTGCATGGCCCACGCCAGGGTCACCTGGGCGCTGGTCGCCCCATGGCGATCGGCAATGGCCTTGATCACCGGATCTTTCAGCACCTCGCCGTAGGCCAGGGTCATGTAAGACGTGATATGGATGCCTTTGCTCTGTGCGAACTCAACCAGTTTGCGGTTCTGCAAATACGGATGCAGTTCGATCTGGTTGGTGGCGATGTTTTCGGCACCGACGGCGGCAATGGCGTCTTTCAGCAGGTCGATAGTGAAGTTGGAAACCCCGATTTCTTTGGTCAGGCCCAGTTTTTTGGCTTCAAGCAGCGCGCCCATGAACTCGGCGACCGGGACTTCATTGTTCGGCGAAGGCCAGTGAATCAGGGTCAGGTCCAGGTGGTCGGTGCGCAGCTTTTTCAAACTGTCCTTGAGGCTGGCAATCAGTTTGTCGTGGGCGAAGTTGCTGACCCATATCTTGCTGGTAATGAACAGTTGATCGCGGGGTACGCCGCTCTCGGCGATGGCCTGGCCGACCTCGGCTTCGTTCTCATAGATCTGGGCGGTGTCGATGGCCCGATAGCCCAACTCAAGAGCATTTTTGACTGAATCAATCACCACTTGGCCTTTAAGGCGGAAAGTGCCGACGCCGAATGCTGGAACTGTCATGGATAACTCCTTGGGGGTCGTAAGAATCAGGCTGAGTATCCTCGCCTTTCCCAGCCGGAAAAACCGCAAGTCGGGCAAAGCACATTTAACCGCAGGGCATGAATCACTGATTGCCCCCATCATTCAGAGTTCCATCCAGTGGCTTACCGTAACTCTTGCAGGAGCGAGCTCGCTCCTACAGGGGAGGTACATCAGGAGGAGACTGAACCTGCCAGCCGCCGCCCAATGCCTTGTACAGCGCGATGCTGGCCTGCAACCGGGCCACGCGCAATTGAACGTTCCGGTCTTGTGCCTGATACAGCGTGCGCTGGGTCTCCAGGACCGTCAGCAACATCTCGACCCCGGCTTTATAGCGTTGTTCGGCAATATCGAATGCCTGCTGCGCCTGTTTCAGTTCTTCGTCTTGCCATTGCCGTTGTCGGTCCAGGCCGCTGGCGCTGTTGAGGGCTTTTTCGACGTCGGCAAAGGCGTTGATGATGCTCCCCCTATAGATTTGCAGCAGCTCTTGCTGGTGCGCCGTGGCTTTGTCGTGCTCGGCGCTGAGGCGGCCGTTATTGAAGATCGGGGCTGCCAGCCCGGCGGCGAGGCTGTAGAGCGGACTGCGCAGGAGCTCGCTGAAACGGTCTGAGCCCGATCCCAGGCTCGCGCTGAGGGTCAGGCCGGGCAGCATGGCTGCACGGGCCACTGTGATGTCGGCCGCTGCTGCGGCGAGCCTGGCTTCGGCACTGGCGATGTCGGGGCGCCGGGTCAGCAGTGCGCTGGGCAAGCCGCTGCCAATCGATGGCCATTGCAACTGGCCGAAGGCAGTGTTGCCCAGAACAAGGCTTTGCACCGGTTGCCCAAGCAACACGGCCAGGGTAATTCGCGCCTCTTGGGCCTGTTGCTCAACCAGTGGCAATTGCCGTTGCTGGCCGGCCACCAGGCTCTTTTGCTGGGCCAGTTCCACGGCCGTGGCCGAGCCGGCGTCATAGCGGGTTTGCACGACCTGCATGACGTTCTGCGCATTGGCCAGGTTGAGCCTGGCAATGCGCAGTTGTTCGTTGAAGGCCAGGGTTTGCACATAACTGTTGGCCACGCTGCTGAGCAAGGTCAGCTCGACCGTGGCCTGATCAAACTCACTGGCCTTGAGTGCCTGCACGGCGCTGTCCCGTGCTGCGGATTTGCCGCCCCAAAAGTCCACTTCATAACTGGCGCTCAGCTTGGCATCAAAATAGTCCACGGCCTGCTTGTCATCGTTGCCATCAAGCTGGTTATAGCCCTTGCCGTGCAAGAGCTTCTGGCGATTGGCGCTGGCGCCGAATGACACTTCGGGCAGTAGCGGGGCCCCCGCGATCACGGCACTGGCCCGGGCCTGCTGCACGCGTGCGACGGCGGCTGCAAGGTCGTAGCTGCCAGCCCGGGCCTGGGCAATCAGACGGTCCAGTTCGGGGCTGGAAAAATGCGTCCACCACTGCTGATTGCCCGCTGGACTGCTCAGCGTATGGGCGCCTTGCCAGTTGGCAGGGGGGATCGGCGCAGGCTCGTTGTGGAGGCGGGTCTGGTTGCACGCACTCAGCAGCAGGCATGCGGTCAGCAGGCTCAAGGGCAGCTTCATCGAATCATTCACTGGTAAGGGCCGTGACCGGGTCGAGCCGGGCAGCCTTGCGGGCCGGCATGAAGCCGAAGATAACGCCTGTCACCAGTGCACAAGCAAAGGCACCGAGGACCGCAAACGGTGAGAACGCCACAGCTACATCGCACATCAGCAGTATCCCGCCGACCATGAAAGCCAGGGTTATACCTGCCAGGCCACCGACCACCGAGAGCATCAGGGCCTCGGTCAGGAACTGGCGCAGAATGTCGCGTTGACGGGCGCCGGTGGCCATGCGGATACCAATTTCGCGGGTTCGCTCACGGACGGTCATCAGCATGATATTCATCACCCCGATACCGCCAACCAGCAGTGAGATGGCGGCAATCGAACCCAGCATCAGCGACAGCGTATTACGGGTTCTGGCTTCGGCCTGGATCATCGCTGCATTGTTGGTGATCTCGAAATCCCGCGTGCCGTGGTGCAGTTTGAGCATCAGTTGCTCGATGGCGGTTTCAGTCTGTTTGACCTTGCTCGCATCGGTGGCGGCGATCACCACGTATTCCGGATTGTGCGTGCCGAACAGGCGCACGCTGGCAGCGGAGTAGGGCACCACGATGCGCGTGTCACTGTCGGAGTCGCCAGAGCTGGCGCCTTTTTCAGCCAGCACGCCAACCACGCGGAACGGTACGTTTTCCAGCAGGATGTACTGGCCAATGGGGTCGGGCACGTCCTTGAGGACCTTGTCGCGGACCTTCTTGCCGATCACTGCGACCGCGGCGGCGGCGTCTTCATCCGCCTGGGTGAAGAAGCTGCCTTGCACCACCGGCCAGCTGAAAATCGCAGAAAAGGCGACGCCATTGCCGCCGGTATACATCGTGTGATCAAGGTTGCCATGGCGCACGCCGATTTCGGCACCGTTGACGGGCATGATCATGTGCACTTGAGGCAAGGTCGAAAGTGCCGCTACATCGTTGAGGGTGACGATGCCGGGGGGCGCACGGGGCCTGGGCGACATGCCGCTGAGGTAGATGATGTTGGAGCCGAACGCGCCCATTTGCGCCATGACCTGACGTTTGCTGCCTTCGCCAACGGCCAGCATAACCACCACCGACGCCACGCCGATGACGATACCCAGCAGCGTCAGGGCGGTGCGAAAGCGGTTGATCCACATCACCCGCCAGGCGGCCTGTACCGCGTCCACCAGTTCGCCTTTCCAGGCCCCGCGGGCTTCGCTGCCTTCATTCAGGCGTTTACGCAAATCGACGGCCTGCAAGGCGTCGGGATTCTCGGTGTGCCCACAAGGTTGAGCGTTGGCGCTGTCGCTGACCACCTCGCCGTCGCGCACTTCGATGATGCGGTTGGCCCGGGCAGCGACTTCGCGGTCGTGGGTAATCAGGATCACCACGTGACCCTGGCTGGCCAGCTCATCCAGCAGCGTCATGACTTCGGCGCCGCTGTGACTGTCCAGAGCGCCGGTGGGCTCGTCGGCGAGGATGATGTGTCCGCCGTTCATCAGGGCCCGGGCAATCGATACCCGCTGTTGCTGGCCGCCAGAGAGTTGGTGCGGGCGATTGCCAGTGCGTTCGGCCAGCCCCAGACGATCGAGCAGGGCGGCGGCGCGGGCGTGGCGTTCGGCGGCGGGCATGCCGGCATAGATGGCCGGCATTTCGACGTTTTCCTGGGCCGAAGCCGAGGGGATCAGGTGGTAACCCTGAAACACAAAGCCGAAGGCTTCACGGCGCAACCAGGCCAGTTCGTCACTGTCCAGACAGGCCACGTCTTCACCGGCGAACAAATAGCGGCCGCAGGTCGGGCGGTCGAGGCAGCCGAGAATGTTCATCAGGGTCGATTTGCCTGAGCCAGAGGCCCCGACAATCGCGACAAACTCTCCGGCATGGATCGCCAGGCTGATCCCTTTGAGTACCTGAACCTCGGGCGTGCCGTCACCCCCGTAGACCTTGCGGATCTCTTGCAGCTCGATCAAGGGAGTGGACATCTAGCCTCCGTTGCCGGTGGCCGGGCCGATGAGCAGGCGATCGCCTTCATTCAGGCCATCGAGAATTTCCACCCGCAAGCGGTCACTAATCCCGGTGCGGATCTCGCGCAATTGCAACTTGCCGTTTTTGGCCACGATACGGGCGGTTTGTCGGTCGCCTTCAGTGCTGGCCTGTAACGCAATGATGGGGGCCAGCAATACGTCTTGGGCCTGGCCGGAGACGAAAAATACCTGGGTGGTCATTTCGGGCATCAGCACTTGATCGGTGTTGTCGACATCGAGCAATACGGTGTATAGCACCACCCGGGCACTTCCGCTTTTGCCTGCGCTGGCCGGGCTGCCGCCCCCCTGGCTGGCTTCATTAAGCGGTTTGGGCGGTACGGGCAAAATCTGCCGCACTCTGCTGTTCCAGCGCCTGTTGCCACCACTCAGGGTGGTGAAATATGCGGGCATGCCCGGTTTGACGTAGCCGATATCCGCTTCCGAGACTTCAGCCCAGACGGTCATGGGGGAGAGTTTGGCTATGCGCAGAATCAAGGGTGTCTGCTGTTGGGCATTCAGGGTCTGGCCTTCGCGCGCATCCAGCGCTACCACGGTGCCGGAGATGGGGGCGTAGATACGGGTGTAGCCGAGTTCTGCCTGGTCACTGCGCAAACTGGCCCGGGCCTGACGGATTTGCGCCTGGAACATCTCGGTTCGGGCCCGGGTAGTACGCACTTCTGCGTCTGCACTTTGTACGTCTTCTTCTCGGGTGGCACCGCCTTTGGCGAGGTGCAGCTGGCGCTGATATTTTTGTTTGGCCAGATCGTGCAAGGCGCGTTGTTCTTGCAACTGGGCCTGCAGATTTTCAATCGCAAAGCGACTGGCCTCGAGTTTGGCACTTTGTGTCGCGGGGTCGATTTCGACCAGCAACTGGCCCTCTTTGACTTCAGCACCGACTTCGACATGGATTTTGTTGATTTGCCCGGAGGCCTGCGCACCCACATCGACATATTGCCGGGGCTGCAGGGTGCCCAGGGCGGTCACGCTGCTTTCAATGTCGCCGCGGGTAACAGGCACGGTGTCATAGGCTTCGCCACCCAGGGGCAGAAATGACCACGCAGCCAGGGCGCCAGCCAGCAAGCAACACAGGGCGATGAGAAGTGCGCGGCGGGTCTGTCCAGGGCGTTTCATGCAGGGTTCCGGCCAATGGGAATCGGTCCGTGATCAGGTTTTTGCAGCTGTTAAGGGCAAAAGCCAACAGCCTCGGCGAACCGACAGACACGGGGAGCTGTTGAGTAGACGAAGGTGTGGGGCGCGGATTTAACTGTTTGTTTTTACAGGTGTTACTTAATGTTTCTGTGCGATTAAAGGGCATGCATCTTAAATCTAGATGAGAATTGCTATAAATTGCATCTTCAGAAGTGCCATCATCGCGCCGCTATCGATTCGGACTGTTTCTGCGCTCATGGAATGTTGCCGCTGACGTTGCGGCCAGGAGTCATGTTGGAAAACTACTATCGTGAACTGGTCACGTTTTTGAGTGCCCGACTGGGCAATGCTCAGGCGGCCGAAGATGTCGCGCATGATGCTTACGTACGAGTGCTTGAGCGCACCAGTGATGCACCCATTGAGCAGCCCCGTGCATTTTTGTATCGCACGGCACTCAACCTGGTGATCGATGGTCATCGGCGCAACACCTTGCGCCAGGTTGAGCCGCTGGAGGTACTGGACTCTGAGGAGCGTTTTTTCAGCCCTTCGCCGCAGGTGTTGATGGACCGCAATCAGCGTCTGGACCTGCTCCAGCGGGCGCTGGCCGAGCTGCCTGCGGCGTGCCGCGACTGCTTTTTGCTGCGCAAGCTTGAAGGCTTGTCGCATCCTGAAATTGCCGAGCGCCTCGGTGTGTCGCGAAGCATGGTGGAGAAACATATTGTCAACGCAATGAAGCATTGCCGGGTTCGTCTCAGGCAATGGGAAAGCCCCTGAATTTCGGCCCTTTATGCGCGCCGCAATACCGCCTCATATGACATTCTCCGGATGAAACTGAACCCTGCCTGAAGATCCATCTGATTCATAAAACGGCAGCCTTCCTGCGGTTTACTCTCTAAAACGCCGGGCGTAAGCTGCCGGCGTTTTCATTAATAGCGCAGGTTTTCAGTGGGTAGCAGCTCGAGTCACAGTAGTCGGCCGGTTATGAACACCGGCATATTCTCGGCAAGCTAGCGCGCAGATTCCCCTGCCGTTGTCTTGCTGACTAGCGAGAAACGGCACCTTTATCGGGTCATCCACGACCCGTCCCCGGAAGCCCTCTCATCGATACTGAAACCTGTGTGATCAATGCCCTTGGCGGCATGGTCGCGACACGCTGCGCGCGTGTGCCTTTTGGTACTCGCGCGCGCTCTTGCCGTGCCTGCTGCCTGGCTTCGTAGACCGTCAGGGGAATCGTTATGGGCAATTTTTTTATCCCGGTGCGCCGGCGCCAACATCGGCCCAGGTTGCCGGGCTGTGTTCGATTGTTTGATTAAACGCGAGCATCCGGACTCAAACCATGAACGACGGTTCCAGATTAAGGCCGTCTGCGTAGTCACTCTCAAAGGGTGAGTGCAGACGGCGCAGGAGTAGCACGATGAAACTCACCCTCAAAGAATTCTTCGCCGGTTTTTTGCGCACTCGCCATATCGGCCGGCATTTCCGGCGTTTGGCCTTGCTTGATAGTTTGACCAACACCACGGTCAGCCGGGAAGTCCCGCCGACGCTGGCACAAACCCTGGTGGCTGCGGCCAACCGCGACAGCGCGGTATTGATCGACAGTCTGGGCACCCATACCGATGGCCTCAGCGAGGCCGAGGCCGAGGCGCTGCGCCAGCAACATGGGCTGAACGAGGTTGAACACGAGCAGCCACTCAGCCGCTGGGTGCACTTGTGGCATTGCTACAAGAACCCGTTCAACTTGTTGCTGACTTTGCTTGCCGCGGTCTCTCTGGCCACAGATGACATTCAGGCTGCGGTGGTGATTGGCACCATGGTGGTGTTGTCGACGTTGCTGCGTTTCTGGCAAGAAGCCAAGTCCAACAAAGCAGCGGACGCACTCAAGGCGATGGTGAGTAACACCGCCACGGTCATGCGGCGTGATTTCAATGCTGACACCACCCCGATGTTTGGCAAGTTCTCCGGCGTAACTCAGCAAATCAGAGGTGCGCAACGCATTGAGTTGCCGATCAAGCAATTGGTCCCGGGGGATTTGATTGTGTTGTCCGCGGGCGACATGATTCCGGCAGATTGCAGGGTGCTTAGCGCCAAAGACCTGTTTGTCAGCCAGGCGGCAATGACCGGTGAATCAATGCCGGTGGAGAAGTTTGCGCGGCAGTCCGACAGCCAGACCAGTAACCCGCTGGAACTGGACAATATTCTGTTCATGGGCACCAACGTGGTATCCGGCGCGGCCACGGCAGTGGTACTGACCACCGGCAACAACACTTACTTCGGCGCGCTGGCACAGCGGGTTGGCGCGACGGATCGGGGGCCGACGTCGTTTCAGACCGGGGTCAACAAAGTCAGCTGGTTGCTGATCCGCTTCATGTTTGTAATGGCGCCGCTGGTGCTGTTCATCAATGGCTTTACCAAGGGTGACTGGACCGAAGCCTTGCTGTTTGCCTTGTCGGTGGCAGTGGGCCTGACCCCGGAAATGCTGCCGATGATCGTGACCTCAACCCTGGCCAAAGGCGCAGTGTTTCTGTCACGTAAAAAAGTCATCGTCAAACGGCTGGACGCGATCCAGAACTTTGGTGCGATGGATGTACTGTGTACCGATAAAACCGGCACCTTGACCCAGGACAAAATCTTTCTCGCACGCCACGTCGATGTCTGGGGGCAAGAGTCGGATGACGTTCTGGAAATGGCCTATCTCAACAGCTACTACCAGACCGGACTGAAAAACCTGCTGGACGTGGCGGTGCTGGAGCATGTCGAGGTGCACCGCGAGTTGAATGTGGGCACAGCCTTTAACAAGGTCGATGAAATTCCTTTCGACTTCACACGGCGGCGGATGTCGGTTGTGGTGGCCGAGCAGGATCAGCCTCATCTGCTGATCTGCAAAGGCGCTGTCGAAGAAGTGCTGGCCGTTTGCAAAACCGTGCGCCATGGCGAACGGGAAGAAGCCCTGAGCGATGGGTTGCTGGCGCGTATTCGCCAGGTGACCGCGGCATTTAACGAAGAGGGTTTGCGGGTGGTGGCGGTTGCTGCACGGCCAATGACTGAGACGGGTCGTGACACTTACAGCCTGGCAGACGAGCAGGACCTGACGCTGATTGGTTATGTCGCTTTCCTTGACCCGCCAAAGGAGAGTACTGCGCCAGCACTCAAGGCGTTAGCCGAACACGGGGTCGCGGTAAAAGTTCTGACTGGCGATAACGAACTGGTCACTGCGAAGATTTGCCGTGAAGTGGGCCTGGAGCAGCAAGGGCTGTTGATGGGTAACGACATCGAACGCATGACCGACGCTGAACTGGCGGTGGCCGTCGAAACCAGCAACGTGTTTGCCAGGCTCACCCCCACTCACAAAGAGCGCATCGTGCGCTTGCTCAAAGCCAATGGTCACGTGGTTGGCTTTATGGGGGACGGGATCAACGACGCACCTGCGCTGCGTACCGCGGACATCGGAATTTCCGTGGACAGTGCGGTGGATATCGCCAAGGAAGCAGCGGACATCATTCTTCTGGAAAAAAGCCTGATGGTGCTGGAGGAGGGTGTACTGGAAGGGCGCCGGACCTTCGCCAACATGCTCAAATACATAAAAATGACCGCCAGCTCGAACTTCGGCAACGTGTTCTCGGTGTTGGTCGCCAGTGCGTTTATCCCGTTTTTGCCTATGTTGCCGATGCACCTGCTGGTCCAGAACCTGCTGTACGACGTGTCACAAATTGCTATCCCGTTCGATAACGTCGATGAAGAAATGCTTAAAAAGCCCCAGCGCTGGCAACCCGCCGAGGTAGGGCGTTTCATGCTGTTCTTTGGACCGATCAGCTCGATTTTCGACATCCTCACGTTCGGTTTGATGTGGTACGTGTTCAAAGCCAACTCACCTGAGCACCAGACTCTTTTCCAGTCGGGCTGGTTCGTGGTCGGGCTGCTGACTCAAACGCTGATCGTGCACATGATCCGGACGCCGAAAATTCCATTTCTGCAAAGCCGTGCAGCGATGCCGCTGATGGTCATGACAGGTGTGATCATGCTGGTAGGTATCTTCCTGCCAATGGGGCCGTTGGCTGGCTACTTCAAATTGCAGGCGTTGCCGCCGCTGTACTTTGTGTTCTTGCCAATGATTCTGCTGGCCTACATGGCGCTGACCCAAGCAGTGAAAGGTTTCTACATCCGCAAGTTCGGCTGGCAGTGAGGGCGTAGCCGGCAGTCTCGAACATGACACGGAGTGCCGCCTGGCGCTCCGGGGGGAGATGGCCCGAGGCTCGGCTGAGGAATCAATGACGTGACAAGCGGTGTCTTGAAATGTCCCGGAGCGCACCCATTTGCGCTTTGGTGCCAGTGGTAAAGCTGGCGTGTCCCGGTCTAACAGAATGCATTTGACGATGGTTCAGACATCATGCCCACCAAGTCATTGCGAATACTGATTGCCGATGCCGATTGGGCTCAGGCTTTAAAAATAGAAAAGTCGCTTAATGCTGCGGGGTATTTCCGAGTTGCCCCCTTGTATGACCTGCAGGCGTTAGTGAGCCTGTATGACGCTCAGGTCCATGATTTCGATTTACTGCTGCTCAGCCAGAAGATGGCAGATGTTGCGGCTGTGGATGCCGAGGCGTATCGCCAGGACAATCAACAGTTTCGCCATGTACTGATTTACCCGGACGCCGACTGCCTGGTGCCGCAAGTCGAGGTGCTGATGCAAACCCTGGATCCCTCTGGCCACACATGACGCGGGCACTTGTCTGTGGCGCTTCAGGCACGCTAAGGTCGGGTGTCATCAAAATCGGACACCAAGAACCCAGTCGTCAAGGAATCCAAGCAATGTCGGATGTCGTGGTAGTGCAAGCAAACTATACAAACCCGGTTCACGCCCAGGCTTTGAGAGACGTATTGAATCACTATGCCAAAGACCCTATGGGCGGCGGTGAGGCGTTGTCGCCCCAGGTGCTGGAGCAGTTGCCTGCAGAGCTGGCCAAGCGTCCCCATGCGTTCAGCGTGCTGGCGTTTGTCAATGGCGAGGCGGCGGGGCTGGTCAACTGTTTTGAAGGCTTCTCGACCTTTGCCGGCAAGCCTCTGGTCAACGTGCACGACGTGTCAGTGGTCGATACATTCCGCGGTCTGGGCCTGAGTCAGCAGATGCTGCTCAAGGTCGAGGAGATTGCCCGTGAACGTGATTGCTGCAAGATCACTCTCGAGGTGCTTGAGGGCAACCCGGTCGCTCAAGGTTCCTACAGGAAGTTCGGATTTAGCGAGGGCCAGCTCAACCCGGCCCACGGTCAGATGCTGTTCTGGAACAAATATCTCTAGAGGCACGGCGCTGTTTGGCAGGGCGGGGATCAACTGAAACTGAACGGGGAGCCATTGGCTCCCCGTTGCGTTTTTACTGTTTGGCCACATCGCTCGCGGCAGGGGCCTTGGGTTTGATCAGACTGAAGTCGATCAAGGCTTTTTGCGGGCGCGAGTACGGATCTCCGATCAATTGAGGTCGGGCGATAAATTGATCGCTCACCAGGCTCTTCTTGTCGTCCAGTTCGTCAGCGCTCAAACCGGCCAGGTCTGCCCAGGTATGGATGAACTGTGAACTGCTGTAAGGACGGCCAAGGTCGCTGGCGAAGTTCCATGCATGGCTCTCACGCCATTTTGGCGAAGCCCAGGCCATGAACGGAATGGTGTACATCGGCGCTGTGGGTTTGGCTTCGTTGCGGCCCAGCGTGCTGTGGCCAACCGAATCGAACACGTCTTCACCGTGATCGGACAGATACAGCAGGAAGCCGTTGGGGTCGGTCTTGGCAAAATCCTTGATCAGGCTCGACACCACAAAGTCGTTATACAAAACGGCATTGTCGTAGCTGTTGTAAGTCGGCACCTGATCATCGGTCAGGCCGGCAGGGACGCCGGTGCGATCGGTGAACTTGTCGAAGGTCGGCGGATAACGGTACTGATAGCTCATGTGCGTGCCGAGCAGATGAATCACGATCAGCTTGCGTGGTGCACTGTCGGCCAGGATCTTGTTGAAGGGTTCGAGCACGTCACCGTCATACTGGCGCGCGTTCTGGTTCCTGTTGTTATTGAGATAGACCTGCTGGTCTGCCTGCTCGGAGAACGTGGTGAGCATGGTGTTGCGCTTGGTCATGGTCTGCTGGTTGGTCACCCAGAAGGTTTTGTATCCGGCTTGCTTCATCACGCTGACCAGCGATGGGGTGCTGAGGTACAGGTCAGGGTTTTCTTCGTCAGCAAAGGTCAGGACTTGCTGCAGTGCTTCGATGGTGTAAGGACGCGGCGTCACGACGTTGTCGAAAATCGCCAGCTGGTCGCGCAATTTGTCGAGGTTGGGCGTGGTCTCGCGCGGGTAGCCATAGAGGCTCATGCGCTGGCGGTTGGTGGACTCGCCAATGACCAGCACCAGCGTGGTGGGCTTGCCGGCTTCATTGTCCTTGAGGTTGGTCAGGGGCGGAATTTTGCTGGCACTGGCGAGCATGCCCTGCATGTTGTCCAGTTGTTCCAGGTAACGGCGATACGCCACCGCCATCTGCCATGGCACTGCGGGCTCTACCCGGCTTTCAAAGCTTTCCATGGCAGCGGCCAGGGTGTCGTGCTTGATCGTTTGCTTGATGATCGGGTAACCGACAACTGCCAGAAGCAAAGCGATTGCTACTGTCCAGGCTTGTACGCGGGGCATGTATACCGGGCGCAAGCGGGTCCAGAGGAATACGGCGAAGGCGGTATGGGCAAGGAACGCCAGTACCATCCACCAGGCGAAGTACTGGGTCATGTATTCGCCGGCTTCAGAGATGTTCGACTCGAACATGATGAAGATGACGCTTTGCGAGAATTCTTGCTGATAGATGAAGAAGTAGCCGAGGCTGGCCATGGAGCACGCCCACAGCAAGACGCCAATGACGGCTGCCATTACACGGGTGTGCTTGGGAAACATGAGCATCGGCGCGAGCCAGATGGAACTCATTATGAAGGCCTGACGAAAGCCCGAAAACCCGGAGGTACCCGTCAGTTGGATCAGCAGTTGGGTAATGCCGGAGAAGTACCAGAAGAACAGAAATAGCCAGCCGAGTCCGGCCCAGTCGAAACCTTTCGCAGATGTGTTACTGCGTTTGAACATCCCCATACAGCGCTCCAGCTGATAACAACTTGAATCGTAGATGCCGTTTAGCCCGGCACAACAAGTGAGGGCCGCCTCAATATTGAGCAGCCACAAAGTGTTTCAGTATTGCTAACGGGATGTGAAAACTTTGTCACAGATGACGGCAGGCTTTGGCTCGCCGCTTGTATCGGCGTGATCAGTCGCTGTGGCGGGTGTGCTCGGCGCCGCCATTAAAAAGCTGGCCGGCCTGGGCGATTTGTAATTGCTGGCGCAATTGTGCGAGCTCCTGGCGCAACTGCACGCACTCGTCCTTGAGTTGACGCAGCTCGTCACGGCGAACTGTGACATAGAGGGTCTGGGCAGGTTGTGCGGACAATACGGTGGTCATGGTTCGCTTCGCCTCTGGCAACTTTAAATCGAGTATCCAAATTGCCCGTTGCAGGACTGGATCACTGTCGGGAGCGATTGTGATTTCTTTCTTGAATGATGTGAACTTTTAATTTTTTTTGCGGTCTTGGCGTGCTCGTTCGTCTTCTGAGTGTATTGAATCGCGAATCTGGGTGGCTGCTTGTGCGAAACTATGCAGCATGCGCTAGGACTAATCCTCAGCCGGGCACCTTAAGCAATGCTGCACTAAGGTGCTGTACACCTATTTATTTGTCGTTGGGAGCAACAGTACATGCAGTTGGGAATTATTGGATTGGGCCGTATGGGCGGGAATATCGCGCGGCGTCTGATGCTCAATGGGCATACAACCGTGGTTTTTGACCGCAATACCGACTTTGTCAGTGCCCTCGAGCAGGAAGGCGCCACAGGCGTCACCGACTTGCCGGCGCTGGTAGCTGGCCTTGCCAAGCCCCGTGCTGTCTGGGTGATGCTGCCGTCCGGTGCGCCGACCGAAGACACCATCGAGACCCTGAGCCAACTGCTCGACGCCGGTGACATCATCATCGACGGCGGCAACACCTTTTATAAAGATGACATCCGTCGTTCCCGGGCGCTGGCCGAAAAAGGCCTGCAGTACGTTGACGTCGGAACTTCGGGCGGCGTCTGGGGCCTGGAGCGCGGTTACTGCATGATGATTGGCGGCGACACTGAAGTCGTTAAACATCTGGACCCGCTGTTTGCCGCACTTGCACCGGGTATGGGCGATATTGCGCGCACCAAAGACCGTGTTTCTGAAGATGATCGCGCAGAGCGTGGTTATATCCATGCAGGCCCTGCGGGTGCCGGGCACTTCGTCAAGATGGTGCACAACGGTATTGAGTACGGCCTGATGCAGGCTTACGCCGAAGGCTTCAACCTGATGAAGATGAAGGGCGGTGAGAATCTGCCGGAAGATCAGCGTTTTGACCTGAACCTGGGTGATATCGCCGAAGTGTGGCGTCGTGGCAGTGTCGTGTCGTCCTGGTTGCTGGATCTGACCGCCGATGCCCTGGCCACCGACGCGCCGCTTGATGGCTACTCGGGCGCCGTGGCGGACAGCGGTGAAGGCCGCTGGACCATCGAAGCGGCCATGGAGCAGTCGACCCCGGTACCGGTATTGTCGAACGCCTTGTTTGCCCGCTATAGCTCACGCCAGCAAAGCCTGTATGGCGACAAATTGTTGTCGGCCATGCGCTTTGGTTTCGGCGGCCATGTGGAGACACCTAAGAAATGACCGATCAGTCCAGCAAATCCAACACCAAACCGGCACCGCCTACCACGCTGTTCCTGTTTGGGGCTCACGGTGATCTGGTCAAGCGCTTGCTGATGCCGGCGCTGTACAACTTGAGTCGCGATGGTTTGCTGGACGATGGTTTGCATATTGTGGGCGTCGACCACAATGCAATCAGTGATGAGGGCTTTGCCAAAAAGCTGGAGGACTTCATTCGCAATGAAGCCGCCAGCAAAGTGGATCATCCTGAGGGCCAGGGCTTGAATGCCCAATTGTGGGCTTCGCTGGCGAAGAACATCAGTTACGTGCAGGGCGATTTTCTGGATGACAGCACCTATGCCGCGCTGGAACAGAAGATCATCGCCAGTGGCACCGGTAACGCGGTGTTCTACCTGGCCACTGCCCCCCGCTTTTTCAGCGAAGTGGTGCAGCGGCTGGGTGCTGGCGGGTTGCTAAAAGAAACCCCGGAAGCTTTTCGCCGGGTAGTTATTGAAAAACCTTTTGGCTCAGACGTTGAAACGGCGCAGGCATTGAATGCCTGTCTGCTGACCGTCATGAGCGAGAAGCAGATCTACCGGATTGACCATTACCTGGGCAAGGAAACAGTCCAGAACATTCTGGTCAGCCGATTCTCCAACGGGCTTTTCGAATCCTTCTGGAACAATCATTACATCGACCATGTACAGATCACCGCGGCAGAAACCGTCGGGGTCGAGACACGTGGCAGTTTTTACGAGCACACCGGCGCACTGCGCGACATGCTGCCCAATCATTTGTTTCAACTGCTGGCGATGGTGGCAATGGAGCCCCCCGCAGCTTTTGGCGCCGATGCGGTGCGGGGTGAAAAGGCCAAGGTGATTGGAGCAATCCGCCCCTGGTCGAAGGAAGAAGCGCTGAAAAACTCGGTACGCGGGCAATACACCCAGGGTGAGTCCGGTGGCAAACCGGTCGTGGGGTATCGCGAAGAGAACAACGTGGCCCCTGACAGCAACACTGAAACCTTTGTCGCGCTCAAGGTCATGATCGATAACTGGCGCTGGGTCGGCGTGCCATTTTATCTGCGTACCGGCAAGCGCATGAGTGCCCGTGATACTGAAATCGCAATTTGCTTCAAGCCCGCGCCTTATGCGCAGTTCCGTGACACCGAAGTAGACCGGCTGCAGCCAAACTATTTGCGGATCCAGATTCAGCCCAACGAAGGCATGTGGTTTGACCTTCAGGCCAAGCGACCGGGGCCGGGGCTGAAAATGGCTAATATCGCCCTTGGATTTGCGTACAAAGACTTCTTCGAAATGCAGCCTTCCACCGGCTACGAGACATTGATCTACGACTGCCTGACGGGGGATCAGACCTTGTTTCAGCGCGCTGACAATATTGAAAACGGCTGGCGCGGTGTGCAGCCATTTCTCGATGCATGGCGTGAACACACGGACGTGCAGTCCTATCCGGCTGGACAGGATGGTCCCGAAGCAGCAAAACAACTGCTGGCACGCGATGGTCGCGCTTGGCTGAACATAGGATGAGTGACGTGAAGCAAGAGTCCATTGAGCTGGTGCTGAGTGACATGGATGGCACCCTGCTGTCGCCTGACCACAGCCTCAGTCCTCGCAACCTGGCTGCAGTGAAAAAGCTGCAGGCGGCGGGTGTTCATTTCACGCTGGCCTCCGGCAGACCGCCCAGAGCCATGCGCGAGATCAGCCAGCAACTGGGCATTGAATTGCCGGTCGCCGGGTTCAATGGCGGACTGCTGGTCAACGCCCAGGGCGAATACCTGCAGTCCCATCATGTGCACTATGAAGGGGTGCTAAAGACCCTGGCCCTGTTGGCGGAACACCCGGTTGAGGTCTGGCTGTTTGTCGATGAAGACTGGCTGGTACGTGATCCGTCCGGCGAAATGGTCGCTCACGAGCAGCACGGCCTCGGGTATGCGCCAAAGGTGGTTGAAAGCTATGAGCCTTATCTGCACAAGGTGCACAAGATCGTAGCCACCTGCAGCGATGCGCCATTATTGCTGGACCTTGAACAGCGTTTGCAACCGGTGTTGAGCGGGCTCGCGGTCGCCAGTCGCTCACAGGCCCGTTATCTGGATATCACCGCACTCAAAGCCAACAAAGGCGATGCGCTGGTGGCTCTGGCCGAGTTTCTGGATGTGCCGCTGGTGCGCACGGCGGCCATCGGCGATGGCGGCAATGATCCGGCGATGTTTCATCGGGCAGGGATTTCGATTGCCATGGGCCAGGCCCCGGAAGAAATACGCAAGCAGGCGATGTACGTGACGGGCAGCAACCTTGAAGACGGTGTCGCCCAGGCGATCGAGCGTTTTATTCTGTAGCCCGGTTTTTGGCGTAATAACGGCCTGCCTGAGGCCCGCAGTGCTTGTTATAGTCCGCGACTTATTGACCGGCACTGCGCCCCACAAAGGATTGAGCTTATGTCCGACTACCAGGCTTTCAAGGTTGAATTACAGGGCAGCATCGCCCACGTGCAGATCAATCGACCTGAGAAGGTCAATGCGATGAATGCGGCGTTCTGGAGCGAAATCGTCGAAATCTTTCAATGGATCGATGAAACCGATGCCGTCCGCGTAGTGGTACTCAGTGGGGCGGGCAAGCACTTTTCGGCCGGTATTGATCTGATGTTGCTGGCCTCTGTGGCCAATGAACTGGGCAAGGATGTAGGGCGTAACGCGCGTTTACTGCGGCGTAAAATTCTGCAGATGCAGGCCTCGTTCAATGCAGTCGATGGGTGCCGCAAGCCAGTTCTGGCAGCCATTCAGGGTTATTGCCTGGGGGGTGCCATTGACCTGATCGCCGCCTGCGACATGCGCTATGCAGCAGCAGATGCGCAGTTCTCGATCAAGGAAATCGACATGGGCATGGCTGCCGATGTCGGCACACTGCAACGTCTGCCCCGCATCATCGGCGATGGCATGCTGCGTGAAATGGCCTACACCGGGCGCATGGTGCTCGCTGACGAGGCGCGTACGATCGGCCTGGTCAATCGGGTCTACAGTGATCATCAGGCGTTGCTCGAAGGCGTTATGGCGATCGCGCAAGAGATCTCCAGCAAGTCGCCGATTGCCATTGGCGGGACCAAGCAGATGATCGGTTATATGCGTGATCACCGCGTAGATGACGGTCTGGAGTATGTCGCGACATGGAACGCGGCCATGCTCCAGTCAAGCGACTTGCGGTTGGCGATGACCGCACATATGACCAAGCAAAAGCCTGAATTTCTCGACTGACACTTTTAACCTGACCAAGGATCGTTTCATGACACCGCGTTGGACCACGGCAGTACTGGATGCAGACCTACCTGGCGGCCTGGCTGTGGTGCGCGGCCCCGACGGATTTCTGCTTGACGATAATGGCCCGCTGTTCCCCCGTGAATGGCTCAAGCGTCAGGACCTGCCGCTGCTGGCCGAGCATGGTATCGGGCATCTGGACGGCGAGCCGGTATATCTGCTGGAGCTGGAGCGTCCGGCGCAGGTTGAAGGCTGCCGCTGGCAGGGCTTGCGGGCTTTTATGCTGGAGGGCGATCACACCCTTTACAAGGTCCTGGGCTACGCCGCGCAAATAGGCACCTGGGCCACAGAGCATCGTTTCTGTGGCAGTTGCGGGCGGGCCATGACGCAGGTACCCGGGGAGCGTGCGATGTACTGCGCGCCCTGTAACCTGCGCAGTTATCCGCGTATTTCGCCGAGCATGATTGTATTGATTACCCGGGGCGATGAGGTGCTGCTGGCGCGTTCGCCGCGCTTTGTGCCGGGGGTATATAGCACGCTGGCGGGATTCGCCGAGCCGGGGGAGTCGGCGGAAGATTGCCTGATTCGCGAGGTGCGTGAAGAAGTGCAGCTGGAGGTTACGAATATCCAGTACATGGGCAGTCAGTGCTGGCCATTTCCGCATTCGATGATGCTGGGTTTTCATGCGGAATATGCAGGGGGCGATATCGTGCCCCAGGCGGACGAGATAGAAGATGCACAGTGGTTCAATGTGCATCATTTGCCGCCGCTGCCAGCATCGCGCTCGATTGCGCGCTATCTCATCGACCTGTATGTGGCGCGGCGCTTAGGCCTGGCCGAACCAGTGTTGCCAGGCTAGGCGTACAGTCAGTCCCAGGACCACGGTGATAAACACCGGGCGAATGAATTTGGCCCCGCCGCTGATCGCGCTGCGGGCGCCAAAGAAAGCACCGACCATTACGGCAAAGCCCATGGTCAGGCCGATAACCCAGTCCACATGCCCTGAAAAAACAAATACCGACAGCGCCGCAATGTTGCTGACGAAGTTCATGCTGCGGGCCACGCCGCTGGCTTTCACCAGGTCGATGGGATACATCAGCATGCTGCTGACGGTCCAGAAGGCGCCTGTTCCGGGGCCGGCTACGCCGTCATAGAAGCCCAGACCCAGGCCTTGTGGCAGCTGCCATTTCTTTTTGATCGGTGCATCGTTGTCGATCGGGGTTTTGGGTGTGCCACCGAACAACAGATACAGGCCACAGCCAAAAACAATCACCGGCAGCATCTTGTTCAGCCACTCGGCGGGCATGTAATGGGCCACGATGGCACCGATCAGTGCGCCTGCCAAAGTCCCGAAAATAGCCAGCTTCCACTCTCTGGGATGGAATAGTTTGCGTCGATAGAACGTAAAGCTGGCAGTGGCTGAGCCGAACGTCGAACTGAGTTTGTTAGTGCCCAGTACCAGGTGCGGGGGCAAGCCTGCAGTGAGCAAGGCCGGGGTGGTGAGCAGGCCACCGCCACCGGCAATGGCATCGATAAAGCCGGCCACAAAGGCCACTGCGGCCAGAATGGCGAGGGTGGTCAAATCTACGCTGAGTTCAAAAGGCATGGGATCGACTTAATTCGGCGGGGCGTACGGCGCACAAGCGCGGGAAGGGCGTCATCTTACCGATAACGGTCGACAGCGGCGATAGACCTTTTGCGCTCGAAAAGTGTTGTCGGGCCAACAGTCATTCAACAAATAAGCGCCAGACAGACAGCTCGCGCCGGTTTCCTGTGGTGGTAAGAGCGGTTTAGACCTGTTGGCATAGATGCTGCTCTGTGGTTAGGACATTTCCTAACGCCGAGATCATGCCAATGAGTCAGCAAGCCATAAAATTTGCCTACTGGGTGCCTAACGTCAGCGGTGGTCTGGTGGTCAGCAAGATTGAGCAACGTACCGATTGGGGGATCGATTACAACCGCAAACTGGCGCGCCTGGCGGAGGCGGCAGGTTTTGAATATGCCCTGACCCAGATCCGTTTCACTGCGGGTTACGGCGCAGAATTTCAGCACGAGTCGGTAGCGTTCAGCCACGCGCTATTGGCTGCTACCACCCACTTGAAAGTCATCGCTGCGATCCTGCCGGGGCCCTGGAAGCCTGCGCTGGCAGCCAAGCAACTGGCCACCATTGATCAGCTGACGGAGGGCCGGATTGCGGTCAATATTGTCAGTGGCTGGTTCAAGGGTGAATTCAATGCCATCGGTGAGCACTGGCTGGAGCATGACGAGCGCTACCGCCGCTCGGAGGAGTTCATTCGTGTCCTCAAGGGGATCTGGACCCAGGATAACTTCACCTTCAAAGGGGATTTCTACCGGGTCAACAATTACACCCTCAAGCCCAAGCCGCTGGGTTTGCCGCATCCGGAAATATTTCAGGGTGGCAGTTCGCGTGCTGCGCGGGATATGGCAGCCAGCGTATCGGACTGGTACTTCACCAATGGCAACACCCCGGAAGGGATCAAGGCACAGATCGACGACATTCGTGTCAAGGCGGCTGCCAACCAGCGCTCGGTGAAGGTCGGGGTGAATGCTTTTGTCATTGCCCGTGACACGGAGCAAGAGGCGCGGGCGGTGTTGCAGGAAATCATCGAAAATGCCGACGTTGAGGCGGTCCATGCCTTTGGTGACGCAGCGAAACAGGCGGGCAAGTCTTCAGTTGAGGGAGAAGGTAACTGGGCCAAGTCAACCTTTGAGGATCTGGTGCAGTACAACGATGGTTTTAAAACCAATTTGATTGGCACGCCGCTGCAGATCGCACAGCGGATCGTGGCGCTCAAGGCCTTGGGCGTGGATCTGGTGCTGGCGGGGTTTCTGCATTTTCAGGAAGAGGTGGAGTATTTCGGACGTCGGGTGCTGCCTCTGGTAAGAGAGCTGGAAGCGCGCCGGCTTGAGGAGTTAACCCCGGCTTGAGGGAAAGCCCGGCAGCAATGCCGGGTTGCTGCCGAGGTGTCCACTCACAACGCCGTTTGTGCATCAAGCCTTCGTGTGTTTACGGCCAGAGCCCCGAGTTTGATCAGACGAGTACGGGTGACATTGCGGCTCAAGCCCAGCAGTTTGGCAGTATGTACCTGGTTGTGATGGCAGAACTCGTAAGCCGCGCGCAACAGGCTGTCCTCTACGGTTTCGTGCAGGGCGCCAGGTTCTTCTTCGAACAGCTTTTGAAATGCACGCTGTAACAAGTGGTCAGTGGTGGTGGATGGTTGTGGCGCAGCAGGCTCCAGGCGTTTGCTGCGTGACTGCGACAGGCGCAAGTCCCGGGCGGTGATGGTCTGATTGCTGCACAGGAGCAAGCTGTGGTGCACGACGTTTTCAAGCTCGCGAATATTGCCCTGCCAGGGGTGATCCATAAGCACCTGTTCAGCGCATGTACTTAATGCTGTAGGGCCGTGTTGCAGTCGTTGCCGGTAGGTTTGAAGGAAATGCCTTGCCAGCGGCAGGATGTCGCCCTGGCGCTCGCGCAAGGGCTGCAGAACAAGGCTGACCACGTTCAGCCGGTAATACAGATCTTCGCGAAAGTGACCGGCATCGATAGCCTGCTCCAGATTCACATTAGTTGCCGCCAGCACGCGAACATTGATCGGCGTGCTTTTGCGCGACCCAAGCCGCACCACCTCTTGCTCTTGCAGCACACGTAACAGTTTCACTTGAATGGGCAATGGTAAATCGCCGATTTCGTCCAGAAACAACGTGCCGCCGTCAGCCTCTTCAAACCAGCCGGCCTTAGCCCCGAGTGCACCGGTGAATGCCCCTTTCTCATGGCCGAACAGCTCGGCTTCGACCAGTGATTCGGAGAAGGCTCCGCAGTTTACCGCCACAAACGGTTGTTGATGGCGGTGGCTGAGCTGGTGAATATGGCGGGCGACAATCTCTTTGCCGGTGCCGGTTTCTCCGATGATCAACACACTGGCATCACTGGGGGCTATTTGTTGCAGATGCGCGAGCAACGCCTTGGAGGCAGGGTCTGCAAAAACCTGGGCTGTGGCCCGTATGGAGGTCGCGAGTGCCGGAGTGGCAGGCAGTGTCAAAAGCTGCATGTACAGCTCCTTTTATCGGGGGAGGGCTATACCCACAAAAGGAAAGCCGAAGGCTGCTTTATAAAGAGCTTTTGTTATTCCGTAAACTAACGTAATTCCATATTTATATATCCTTATGGCATATCAGACTTGCACAGGCAGGTACTTTTAGCGCTTTATAGAGCTATGGTTTTCTGATCTCGTGAATTTTGGAAGGCTCCTACGACATTTGTTGAAGCGGCTTCTTTTGTCACCCAGGTTAATCGGGTATTTCTAATGGCCACGTTTTCAAGGTGGCTTCACTCTTCTGATATCAAGCACTGCCTGATTCCGGAACGCTCAGTAGGTTTGCACAATGAACAAAAGACCTCTTTATTTCGATTACGCTGCCACCACGCCCGTGGACGCTCGTGTCATTCAGGTGATGGTCGATTGTCTTGGCTTTGAAGGAAACTTTGGCAACCCGGCCTCGGGCTCACATGTTTTCGGTCAGCAGGCCCGAGGCTCGGTGGAGCTGGCTCGCGAACAGGTTGCACAGCTGATCAATGCCAGGGCCGAGCACATTATCTGGACCTCGGGTGCTACCGAGTCCAATAACCTTGCGTTGAAGGGTGTGGCACTGGCCAGCGGCAAGGCGCGCGGGCACATCATCACCAGTCAGATTGAACACAAGGCGGTGCTGGACACGGCCCGGTTCCTCGAAGAGTCAGGATTTGATGTGACGTATCTGGCGCCCGACAGCCATGGGCTTGTGAGCGCGCAGCAAGTCAGCGATGCGTTGCGAGAGGACACTCTGCTGGTGTCGCTGATGCTGGTGAACAATGAGCTCGGGACAGTGAATGACATCTCGGGTATTGGTTTACGGGTTCGCGAACACGGTGCGTTGTTTCATGTTGATGCCGCCCAGGGCGCTGGCAAGGTAGCCATCGACCTGGAGGCGTGGGCCGTGGATCTGATGTCGTTTTCGGGGCACAAGGTTTACGGGCCCAAGGGGATTGGCGCCCTGTATGTGGGGACACGGGCACAGGATCGTTTGCAGGCCCAGATCCATGGTGGCGGTCATGAGTCGGGGCTGCGCTCCGGAACCCTGGCCACTCACCAGATAGCCGGCATGGGGGCTGCTTTTGCCCTGGCCAGCGAATCATTTGCCCAGGAGCTGGCGCATATCGGCGCTCTGCGTCAGCGGTTGCTGGAGCAGTTGGCCGATGTGCCGGGGGTGCAATGCAATGGCTGTCCAACGCAACGAATTCCCCATACCTTGAGCCTGACCTTCAGCGAAGGGCATTTCAACAGTTCGGCATTGAGCGCTGTGCTGGCGTATTCGGCTACTTCGGCATGTAACTCGGCCAGTAAAACCCCGTCCCATGTGTTGCTCGCGTTGGGCCATGATGCTGAAAAAGCCGGTCGAACCATTCGATTGAGTCTCGGGCGCTTTACCCGCGAGCAGGATATTGATGTCGCAGTAAATGCGATTAAAGCAGCCGTTACCGCGCCTGCACCTTTCTGGGCGGTTGCCCAGTCTTAGCCGCTGATTCATTATCCGGAGGGAATAATATTAGTAGTGACTAGCAGGAGGCGGAATGAGTACTCAGTCGTTGAATCCGGGATTGGTAGTGCAGCGTTTGGCGCGCGCCAGAGCCTTGATGAGCCAGAACGGAATACAGGCACTGTTGGTACCCTCGGCCGACCCCCATCTTTCAGAATACTTGCCCGCCTATTGGCAGGGCCGGCAATGGTTGTCGGGTTTTCACGGTTCAGTCGGCACTTTGATTGTGACCCCGACCTTTGCCGGTCTTTGGGCTGACAGCCGTTACTGGGAGCAGGCAGCCAAAGAGCTTGCCGGTAGTACCATCGAACTGGTCAAGCTGATGCCAGGTCAACCGGGGCCACTGGAGTGGCTGGCCGAACAGGCACCTGAAGGTGCTGTGGTAGCGGTTGATGGGGCGGTGCTGGCACTGGCCTCTGCACGAACACTGGAAAGCAAACTCAAAGAGCGCGGTGCCGTTTTACGCACAGATATCGATCTGCTGGGGCTGGTCTGGGAGGATCGTCCTGCGCTGCCGGTCCAGGCGGTGTATGAGCATCTACCGCCACAAGCAACAGTCAGTCGCGTGGACAAACTGGCACAGTTGCGTAACTCACTGGTGCAGCGCAAGGCCGATGCGCATTTCATAGCAACCCTCGATGACATTGCATGGTTATTTAACCTGCGTGGCTCGGATGTTTCTTTCAACCCGGTATTTGTTTCGTTTGCATTGATCGACTCGGCGCAAGCCACCTTGTTTGTGGACCTGAACAAGGTCAGTCCCGCCCTGCAAGAGACACTTGGGCGTGATGGTATTGAGTTGCGCGAGTACGTTGAAATCAATGACGCGCTGGCAGCATTGTCAGTATCGACCCGGTTACTGGTGGATCCGGCGCGTGTGACCTGCGGCTTGCTCAGCCATCTGCACCCTGACGTGACGCTGGTGGAAGGGCTGAACCCGACTACCCTGGCCAAGTCGCAGAAGAGTCTGGACGACGCGTTTCATATCCGTCTGGCCATGGAGCAGGATGGTGCTGCTCTTTGTGAATTTTTTGCCTGGCTGGAAACTGCTCTGGGGCGTGAACGCATCACTGAATTGACCATTGATGAGCAGTTGACCGCTGCCCGTGCGCGTCGCCCGGGGTACGTGTCGCTGAGCTTCAACACTATCGCTGCCTTTAATGCCAATGGCGCAATGCCGCACTATCACGCGACTGAGCAAGAACATGCCGTGATTGAAGGGGATGGCCTGCTGTTAATAGATTCTGGCGGTCAATACCTGGGCGGAACCACTGACATTACCCGGATGGTACCGATTGGCACCTTGAGCGCGGAGCAAAAGCGCGATTGCACCCGTGTCCTTAAAGGCGTGATTGCCTTGTCCAGGGCCCAGTTTCCAAAAGGTATCTTGTCGCCCTTGCTGGACTCGATTGCCAGAGCTCCGATTTGGGCTGAAAGCGTGGATTACGGGCACGGAACCGGGCATGGCGTGGGCTACTTCCTGAATGTGCATGAGGGGCCTCAGGTCATTGCCTATCAGGCCGCGCCGGCACCCCATACAGCAATGCAGCCGGGAATGATTACCTCCATTGAACCCGGGACATATCGTCCGGGGCGCTGGGGTGTGCGCATTGAAAACCTGGTATTGAATCGCGAGGCGGGCGCCTCGGAGTTCGGTTCGTTTCTCAAGTTTGAAACATTGACCCTGTGCCCGATCGATAGCCGTTGCCTGGAACCCGGCCTGCTCACCCGTGAAGAGCTGGAGTGGTTCGATGCTTATCATGCACAGGTGCGTGAACGCTTGAGCCCGCTGCTTGAAGGGGCTGCGCTGGAGTGGCTGCTGGCGCGAACGGTGCCTCTTTCGAAAGTTGCCTGAGGCAGTTCTGAAGCGCGGCCAGCTTGCTCAGCTGCGCTTCAGAATGTTCAAGGCAGTCACTTGCAGAGCACAATCATGCTTCGGCTGGTGTATCCGGCAGGATTCAAGCCGAAAGGATAATCCCCTGGCTCCTGTGCGGTATCTCCAGATTTGGCAATCACTCTGTAGCCCTTGTCCCCGCAAGATTTGACGGCTTGGGCGTAGCACTTGTCCCACGAAGAGGATAAGCCGGAGCAGTTGATATGCAGGCCTCGTTTGCCATGCTTTACAGCTGGCTGGGAGGTTGCGGCGCAGCCGGCAACAGCAAGCACGGCTAAAACGGCCAAAATTCGTTTCATTCCTGTCCTTAAGCGTTTGCGTCGGGTTCACGGAGTGCGGGTGTGGATCAATCCTCTATCGTTGGCGTTTGAGGAAGTCCTTATCCGCGCCAAGCAACATTCATAACGAACAAACATCCCTTAAATGAGAGTCAATTACCAGACTTCTGTCAAATAGACGACTAATTGTCAGTCAATACAGGTTTCGAGTGGTTGCGCATCGTCAAGGTGGCTCCGACCGAAGCCATGATAATGCAAGAGATTGCCATCCATTGGCTAAAGGACAGGACCTCATTCAGAAACAACAGACCTGACAGTGCACCGAAGGCGGGTTCAATACTCATGAGAGTGCCAAATGTACGCGTGGGCATGCGTGTCAAAGCAATCATCTCAAGAGTGTAGGGGAGGGCGGTGGACAATATTGCGACGCCAATGGCGATGGGGATCAAGCTTGGGGTCAGCAAGGCGGCACCGGCATGGACAATCCCGATGGGGGCAATGAACAGCGCCGCGATCATTACGCCTAAAGCTGCTGTTTGCACGCCGTTGTCAGCGCCGGCCTTTTGCCCGTATAGAATGTATAGCGCCCAGCAGACTCCGGCGCCCAGTGCATAGCCGGTGCCGACAGGGTCGAGGCCCTGAGTGCTTTCGCCGGTGGGGATAAGCAGTAGAAGTCCGATGATCGCCAGACCAATCCAGGCAAAGTCGATGGGCCTGCGCGAGGAATAAATAGCGACAGCCAGTGGTCCTGTGAACTCGAGCGCCACAGCAATCCCCAGTGGAACCGTACGCAGTGACATATAGAAGAGGAAGTTCATGCCCCCCAGCGCTATCCCGTAAACGATCACGGTTTTTAAGGATCTGGCGGTGAGCTTGGCTCTCCAGGGTCGCAGGATCAACAGCATGATAATGCTGGCGAACAGCAATCGCAGGGTTGTAGTGCCTTGGGCGCCTATTATGGGGAACATGCTTTTAGCCAGCGAAGCACCCGATTGTATCGAGGCCATGGCAATAAGCAGCAAGCCGACGGGGAATAGGGTCGATGCAAGGCTTTGGGTGAGCTTGGTCATTACGTGGTGGGCCCGGGCTATAGGTGTCAGAAGCAGCGCATCATGCTTAAATAAGGCCCGATGTGCAATATAGTGCGCAAATCAGGGCTTTTCATTGTCTATTAAGGTGCTTTGTTTAATAGTCGCAACGAATGCTTGACTCAGAATTCCAACGGCCTATAATTCGCCCACTTCCGGCGCAGTCGAAACGGAAAACTCCTTGAGTTTCAATGAGTTGGATGGTTCTTCGGCAGTGTCAGCTTCAAGTCATCGAAGCAGGAAATGAGGTGTTGACAGCAGCGTGTAACGCTGTAGAATTCGCCTCCCGCTAACGAGAGATCGAAAGCGCAAGTGGTTGATGTTACAAAGGAAACTTTGAAAACATCTGAAAATAACCGCTTGACAGCAACAG
>NZ_RZAA01000008.1:0-257097 GCF_003994535.1 Pseudomonas sp. PAMC 29040 | reverse complement strand
CGGGTCATTCGTGGCTGGACTGGCTGTTACCGGCGGCCGGTCTCGCGCTGGCACTGGTCGGCACCGTGGCCTCCCTGGGTGCGTTGGCGGCGCCTACGGCGGCGCTGACCGCCAGCTATGTAACGGCAGTCACCACCGCGACCCTGAGCGTGGTGTCGCTGGCAGCGGACGTGGCCTCGATAGCCTTGCTGGCCAGTGGCAATGAAAACGCCGGGCGGATTCTGGGCTGGGTGGGCATGGCAACGGGGCTGGCCTCGGCGGCCCCGTCGATGGCCGGGGCTGCCGCCAAGGGGGTCAAAAAGACCGGCAAGTTCGTGGGCAGCTGGCAGCACAAACTGCAACATGCCGGGGGAGCTCCGGGAGGCGGCCGTGCATTACCCGGGGGAGCCCAGCGAGTGCCAGCCATGCGCGATATGGATCTGTCCTATTTGCTGGAACAAGGACCAGTCCGTGAGAGTCTTTTGCCGCATTTGTCCCGTGGTGATTTACAAAATCTGGGGCAGACCAACTCAGCTAACAGACGTGCCGTTTATACACCTTGGTCTGCTACGTCACCCTCGCCGGTTACACCTCTTCAGTTACCTTCCAGTACCCCTCGCGGATATTCTGACGGGACTTATATATATCGTCCCGTTTTTGTTACGGACCCCGCCTATGTAACTGAAGTGAGAAGCATTATTTCAGGTACCCATCCCCAATACTTTCCATGGCAATTGGGGGAGTCCGGAATCCAAAACCCACGACAACTTAGAATCGTCAGTCAAGCGCAACTCGAAGCTTATATTCCGCAAAGGACTGGAATACTCGGTCGCAATGACAGGCTAGCGAATCGCTTTGAATTCCACCCGGATTTAGATCGTATGCTGGAGGTGGATTATCAGTGGTTTGCACCGCATTCTTCGTTGCAAGATCAAGCGAGACGTTGCCGGGTACTTTAAGCTCTTGTTCGAAAAATGACGAGCCGCCCTGGCTTGACTATCAAACCAAGGGGGCTTTGAAGAGAACGTTTACTACATTCAGGTATTCCTGGAGTCGACACCCGATCGCGTAACTAACAGAACGACCCATGAACATAGCCGCACTTAAACTTTAAGTGCGGCTTTTTAATCGGCATGTCTATAGATGCTGTGATTTTTTATCTTTGATTCATGTTGCAAACGTATTTGATCAAACCACTCAAACCCTTTCAGGGGACCCACTGAGCACGATCCAGACGCGCTCCTCAGTGGCGCTAGAAAAACCCTTTGCACGCCGTGGTAGGCCTCTCGTAACATTTTTTCACAGCCCCCCGATTCCGGTGTGTATTTCGCTGCATTTATCATTTATTTCACAACGTATCTGCATAATAGGTTCGAGCCAGGCAGTGGATTTGCCCGCTTTGTGATATTTAGACGTTGCCAAATTTCCCGGAAGATTATTCAAATGGCTTCAGACCCTCAGCTGACCCCGCCTGCACGCTCTCGCTTCAGCCTGCGCTGGTATTACTGGCTTGTACTGCTTGGCGCCGTGCTCTATGGGGTGGCGGCCATCATGCATTGGGATGACCGGGGGGCGTTGTGGGTGCTGGAGCAATTTGAGAACCCGCAAGAACAGAATGAAAGCGTGTGGTTGCCGGACTACACGGCGGTTATTGATGGCAAGCCGTTACCGGGGATGGAAAAGGATGAAGCGTCGGACCTGGCCTATAACCCGCTGAGCAAAACCCTGTTTTCGGTGATGGGCAAGAACCCGTTTCTGGTGGAGCTGACCCTCGATGGCGATGTCCTGCGCAAAATTCCGCTGGTGGGCTGGAGCAACCCTGAAGGCCTGACGGTGATGGAAAATGGTCTGCTGGCCATTGTCGATGAGCGTGAGCACTTGCTGACCATAGTCAATATCGATGCCAACACCAAAACCCTGAATATCGCCGACTTCCCCAAGTACAACTTGGGCCCTTCCAGGAACCAGAACAAAGCCTTCGAGGCCATTGCCTGGGACCCGCGCCGCCAGCAACTGTTGCTGGGCGAAGAGCGCCCGCCGCAGTTGTATGTATGGAAAAGCGACGGCGGCCAGGTCCTCTCTGGAAGCAAGCAGAAGGTGCCTAGCGATGAACTGGATTTGCGCAACCTTTCGGCTTTGAGCATTGATCCGAGAACCGGCCATACCCTGGTGCTTTCGGCGGATTCGCACATGTTGCTGGAGCTCGATGAACTGGGCGAGCAAGTCAGTTTCATGACCTTGCTGCGCGGTTTCAATGGTCTCAAAAACACTATTCCCCGGGCTGAAGGGGTGGCGATCGATGAAAACGGCACCCTGTATATGGTCAGTGAGCCGAATCTGTTTTATCGCTTTGAGAAAACTCCGAAAAAACCTTGAGCCGGTTGCGGCGCAAGACCGGCGGCGTTATTAAGTTTGAATTCAGCCAGTCGTGGTATTTCACCCGCCTGATTTGATTAGGGTTCGTCTCAATGCGCCGCTTCAATCGTGCTACCGCTCTTGTGCTGTGTCTGACTCTGCTGGCTGCAGGTTTCGCCGCACAACATTACCGTCTGTTCGAGCACACCTGGTTCAAGGTCAGCCGGCTATGGCAACAGGCCAATCCCGCAGCGATCAATCTGGGCGAGTATCGCGCCGTGCTGCAAGGCCAGGTGATTGAAGGGCTTGAGGACAATGTCTCGGCACTGACCTACGACCCGCTGCGTAAAAGCCTGTTTACCGTGACCAACAAAAAAAGCGAACTGGTGGAGTTGAGCCTGGATGGCCGGATTCTGCGGCGTATTGCTCTGATCGGGTTTGGCGATGCCGAGGCAGTCGAGTTTATTGACGCCAATACCTACGTGATTGCCGACGAACATGAGCAGCGGCTGTTCAAGGTCAAGGTTGATGACAACACTCAGGTACTCGATGCCCGGGAGGCGAAGCAGCTGACGCTGGGGATCCATCAGCGGGGTAACAAGGGATTTGAAGGGTTGGCCTACGACTCGGTCGGCAAGCGTCTGTTTGTGGCCAAGGAGCGGGATCCGATGCTGATTTACGAAGTGCGGGGCTTCCCTCAGGACAATCCCCAAACGCCGTATGCCATCCACGTGGTGAGCAATGCGCGGCGCGATGCCCGGTTATTTGTGCGCGATCTGTCGAGTTTGCAGTTTGACGAGCGCAGCGGGCATTTGCTGGCCTTGTCCGATGAGTCGAGGTTGTTGCTGGAGCTGGATATAGACGGGCGGCCCATCAGCACGCTGTCGCTGAAAAAGGGCCGTCATGGCCTGAAAAAAACAGTGCCACAGGCGGAAGGTGTCGCCATGGACGACGAAGGAGCGTTATACGTGGTGAGTGAGCCAAATCTGTTCTACGTGTTCAAAAAACCATAAAACATTAAAAACAAACCGTAGGAGCGAGCTCGCTCGCGAGCTCTTGATGGCGGTTTGAGAAGCTCGCTCCTACAAGTTGGGGTTAGCGGGTCAGGGTTTTCACGCCTTCGGCGGTACCCAGCAACAGCAGGTCAGCCGGGCGGGCAGCGAACAGGCCATTGGTCACGACGCCGACGATGGCGTTGATCTGACGCTCCAGCTCTACCGGGTTGGTGATCTGCATGTTGAACACGTCGATGATGATGTTGCTGTTGTCCGTCACCACACCTTCGCGGTAAACCGGGTCGCCGCCCAGCTTGACCAGTTCGCGGGCTACATGGCTGCGGGCCATCGGGATCACTTCAACGGGCAGCGGGAACGCGCCCAGTACCGGTACCAGCTTGCTGCCGTCGGCGATGCAGATAAAGGTCTTGGCCACAGCGGCCACGATCTTCTCGCGGGTCAGGGCTGCGCCGCCGCCTTTGATCAGGTTCAGGTTTTCGTCGCTTTCGTCTGCGCCATCGACATAGAACTCCAGGTCGCTGACGGTGTTCAGTTCGTAAACCGGAATACCGTGGCCCTTGAGGCGGGCGGCAGTGGCTTCGGAACTGGCCACGGCGCCGTCGAAGGCACCCTTGTGCAGAGCCAGGGCATCGATAAAGCAGTTGGCCGTGGAGCCGGTACCGACCCCTACAACGCTCTTGTCATCCAGCTTTGGAAGGATGAAGTCGACGGCAGCCTGGGCTACGGCCTGTTTGAGTTGGTCCTGGGTCATGGGGGCTCCGGGCGGGAAGGGGAACAGAAAGGCCGGCATTATAGAGGCAACTAACCGGGGATGTGGACGGCCTGATGTCTGGCGCCATGCTGGTCGCTGGCAAGCCCGCTGCCGCTGGATGGGGGAGCGGGCCAATAAACCTTCCCTTTCGTGTGGTCGGTTGCGCAAACGCTGGGGTAGACTCCTTGGTCCCTGCCAACCCGCCCAGTGAAGCTTTCCGATGCTCGAACAGTACGTTAAGAAAATCCTCACCTCGCGCGTTTATGACGTTGCCGTAGAAACTCCCTTGCAAGCTGCCAACCAGCTCACCGCGCGGCTGGGCAACCATATTTTGCTCAAGCGCGAAGATTTGCAGCCGGTGTACTCGTTCAAGATTCGCGGCGCTTACAACAAGCTCATGCACTTGAGCGACGCCGAGCGCGCCTGTGGCGTAGTCACCGCGTCGGCGGGCAATCATGCACAGGGGCTGGCCCTGGCAGCCAAGGTACTGGGGGTCAAGGCCACCATCGTCATGCCCAAAACCACCCCCGAGATCAAGGTCGAAGGTGTGCGTTCCCGGGGCGGTATCGTGGTGCTGCATGGCGATACTTTCCCTGAAGCCCTGGCCTACTCGCTGCAATTGGTCGAGAAGGAAGGCTACGTCTACGTTCACCCCTACGATGACCCGCATACCATTGCCGGGCAGGGCACCGTGGCGATGGAGATTCTGCGCCAGCACCCGGCACCGCTGGATGCGATCTTCGTGCCGGTGGGCGGCGGCGGGCTGATCGCCGGGATTGCCGCGTATGTGAAATACCTGCGTCCCGAGATCAAGATCATTGGCGTCGAGCCCGATGATTCCAACTGCCTGCAAGCTGCGATGGCGGCCGGCGAGCGCGTGGTGCTGCCTGCGGTCGGGATTTTCGCCGACGGTGTGGCCGTGGCCCAGATTGGCCAGCACACCTTCGATATCTGCAAAGACTACGTCGACGAAGTCATCACCGTCAGCACCGACGAAATCTGTGCGGCAATCAAGGATATTTTCGACGATACCCGCTCGATCACCGAACCTGCCGGCGCCCTGGGTGTGGCAGGGATCAAGAAGTATGTGGAGCAGCGCGGTGTGCGTGGCCAGACCCTGGTTGCCATCGACTCCGGTGCCAATGTCAACTTCGACCGCCTGCGCCATGTGGCCGAGCGAGCCGAGCTGGGTGAGGGCCGCGAAGCCATTATCGCGGTGACCATTCCTGAGGTGCCGGGCAGTTTCAAGGCGTTCTGCCAGGCCGTCGGCAAGCGTCAGATCACCGAATTCAACTATCGCTACCACACCGGCAGCGAGGCGCACATTTTTGTTGGGGTGCAGACCCATCCGGAAAACGACCCCCGCAGCGCACTGCTGGCCAGCCTGACCGAACAGGGCTTCCCGGTGATCGACCTGACCGAGAACGAACTGGCCAAGTTGCACATCCGGCACATGGTTGGCGGGCATGCAGCCAAGGTCAGCGATGAACTGCTGTTCCGTTTCGAGTTTCCGGAGCGCCCGGGCGCGCTGTTCAACTTCCTGCACAAGCTGGGCGGGCGCTGGAACATTTCGATGTTCCATTACCGTAACCACGGGGCGGCCGATGGTCGGGTCATGGCCGGGCTGCAAGTGCCTGCCGATGAGCGTCATCTGGTGCCTGCCGCGCTGGCCGAGATTGGCTACCCATATTGGGATGAGAGCGATAACCCGGCGTATCAGCTGTTTCTTGGCCGATAGCCGCTACGCTGACTGAACGGATCAAGGGATTAATCAAATGGAAACGTTCACCGCGTTAAAACTGCTGCATGGCGTATCGACACTGCTGCTATTGGTCAGCGCCATTGTGTTGCTGGTGGTGGTGATTCGACGCTGGCGGGCAGGGGATAAAGACCTGTCGGGCGGCATCGTCAGGCGGCCCTGGGCTTTTGTCTGGGCGCTAATGGCCCTGTGCCTGGTGGCGTTGCCGGTGAGCGGCTGGTTTCTGGTGCACATGGCCGGCTGGCCGCTGAGTCAGCTGTGGTTGCTGGCGGGCAGCAGTTTGTACCTGGTGGGCGGCTTGAGCTGGTTGTGGTTGCTGGTACGGCTCAATCGCCTGCGGTTGGGGCGAGTGGCCAGACATCCTGGATTTACGCTGGGGCTGGCGATTTTTTGTACGATTTGCTTTATCGCCATTGCCGGGCTGATGGGTGCCAAGCCGGTTTGACCCTGTTGTATCTGCAGGAGCGAGCTTGCTCCTGCAGTAGGTTGTGGGGGTGGGGGTCGGATCAGTCGCGCAGCGTCATCACTGGCCAGCCGCGTTTTTCGGCTTCGGCCCGCAGGTTCGGATCAGGATCAACCGCCACCGGGTGGGTCACTTGCTCCAGCAGCGGCAAGTCGTTCATCGAGTCGCTATAGAACCAGCTGTCATCCAGGCTGTAGCCATTTTCTTCGATCCAGCGGTTCAGGCGTGTCACCTTGCCTTCACGAAAGCACGGCACGTCTGTGCTGCGCCCGGTATAGCGGCCATCGACGATTTCGCACTCGGTGGCAATCAGGTGTTCCACGCCGAGCTTTTGGGCGATCGGTGCCGTTACCACGCGGTTGGTGGCCGTGATAATGACCAGCGTGTCGCCTGCTGCACGGTGTTTTTCCAGCAGGGCTTGTGCCTTGGGCAACATCAACGGCTCGATGCAATCGCGCATGAATTCGCGGTGCCATTGATCCAGTTGAGCCATGTCATGCCGGCCAAAGATTTCCATGCTGAAATTAAGGTAGGCGGCGTTGTCGAGTTTGCCGGCCAGGTAATCCTGATAAAAGGCATCGTTGCGCGCCTTGTAAGCGTCGCCGTCGAGAATGCCCCGCTGGCACAAGTAATCGCCCCAAGCGTGATCGCTGTCACCGCCCAGAAGGGTGTTGTCCAGGTCGAATAAAGCCAGTCGCATTGAAATTACCCGCTGAAGTGTCTGTTAAAAGGCCACAAGAATACGGTCTTTTCATAAGAGTGCACATAAGGCGGGAAGGCGCGTTGCTGCTTTCACAACCTTTGTGGAACAATGCGGTGACATGCGTTTGCGAGGTTGTTGCCGTGATCGACCCCGATGGTTTCCGCCCTAATGTCGGGATTATTCTGACAAATGATGCTGGTCAGGTACTTTGGGCTCGCCGAATCAATCAAGACGCGTGGCAGTTTCCCCAGGGTGGTATCAACCCTGATGAGACGCCGGAAGACGCCTTGTACCGTGAGTTGAACGAAGAAGTTGGCCTTGAGCGCGAAGATGTGGAAATACTCGCCTGCACGCGAGGCTGGTTGCGTTATCGTTTGCCGCAACGTCTGGTCCGTACCCATAGCCAACCGCTGTGTATCGGTCAGAAGCAAAAGTGGTTTTTGCTGCGCCTGGTCTCCAACGAGAAACGGGTGCGGATGGATTTGACCGGTAAACCGGAGTTCGATGGCTGGCGTTGGGTCAGTTATTGGTATCCGTTGGGCCAGGTGGTGACATTCAAGCGCGAGGTTTACCGTCGCGCTCTCAAAGAGCTTGCCCCGCGCCTTTTAACGCGCGCCTGACACGGAGTTCGACCCCGAGCCATGCTCAATACGCTGCGCAAGATCGTCCAGGAAGTTAACTCCGCCAAGGATCTCAAGGCGGCGTTGGGGATTATTGTGCTGCGCGTCAAAGAGGCCATGGGCAGTCAGGTCTGCTCGGTCTATTTGCTCGATCCAGAGACCAATCGTTTTGTCCTGATGGCGACCGAGGGCCTGAACAAGCGCTCGATCGGCAAGGTCAGCATGGCGCCCAACGAAGGCCTGGTGGGTCTGGTGGGCACCCGTGAAGAACCTCTGAACCTCGAAAACGCCGCCGATCACCCTCGTTATCGTTACTTTGCAGAAACCGGTGAAGAGCGGTATGCCTCTTTCCTCGGCGCGCCGATCATCCACCACCGCCGAGTGGTGGGGGTTCTGGTCATCCAGCAAAAAGAACGTCGTCAGTTCGATGAGGGTGAAGAAGCCTTCCTCGTGACCATGAGCGCGCAGCTGGCGGGGGTTATTGCCCATGCCGAAGCCACGGGCTCGATCCGCGGCCTGGGACGTCAGGGCAAGGGCATTCAGGAAGCCAAGTTCGTCGGTGTACCGGGTTCGCCCGGTGCGGCGGTCGGTACGGCGGTGGTCATGTTGCCCCCGGCCGATCTGGACGTGGTTCCGGACAAGAGCATTACCGATATCCCGGCTGAAATTGCGCTGTTCAAAACCGCCCTCGAAGGTGTGCGCAACGATATGCGTGCGGTGTCGAAAAAACTCGCCACCCAGTTGCGGCCCGAAGAACAGGCGCTGTTCGACGTGTATCTGATGATGCTCGACGATGCGTCGCTGGGCAGCGAAGTCAAAAATGTGATCAAGACCGGCCAGTGGGCCCAGGGCGCGTTGCGCCAGGTGGTGTCTGATCACGTCAACCGTTTCGAATTGATGGACGACGACTACCTGCGCGAGCGGGCGTCGGATGTGCGTGACCTCGGGCGGCGTCTGCTGGCCTATTTGCAACATGACCGCCAACAAACCATGGTCTACCCCGACCACACCATCCTGGTCAGCGAAGAGCTGACCGCGACCATGCTCGGTGAAGTACCCGAAGGCAAGCTTGCGGGCCTGGTGTCGGTACTGGGTTCGGGCAACTCCCACGTGGCGATTCTGGCCCGGGCCATGGGGATTCCGACGGTAATGGGTCTGGTTGACCTGCCGTACTCCAGGGTCGACGGCATCCAGATGATCGTCGACGGCTACCATGGCGAGGTCTACACCAACCCCAGCGATGTGCTGCGCAAGCAATATGCCGAGGTTGTCGAAGAAGAACGCCAGCTGTCACAAGGCCTGGATGCCTTGCGTGAGCTGCCGTGCATCACCCCTGACGGGCATCGCATGCCATTGTGGGTCAACACCGGCCTGCTGGCAGATGTGGCCCGTGCACAGCAGCGTGGCGCCGAAGGCGTAGGTCTGTACCGCACCGAAGTGCCGTTCATGATCAATCAGCGCTTTCCGAGCGAAAAGGAGCAGCTAGCGATTTATCGCGAGCAACTCGCAGCCTTCCATCCGCAACCGGTGACCATGCGCAGCCTGGACATTGGCGGCGACAAGTCACTGTCGTACTTCCCCATCAAAGAAGACAACCCGTTCCTTGGCTGGCGCGGGATACGCGTCACCCTCGACCACCCCGAAATCTTTCTGGTGCAGGCCCGGGCCATGCTCAAGGCCAGCGAAGGCCTGAACAACCTGCGTATTTTGCTGCCGATGATTTCCGGCACCCACGAACTTGAAGAAGCCCTGCACCTGCTGCACCGTGCCTGGGGTGAAGTGCGCGACGAAGGCACTGATGTACCGATGCCGCCAATCGGAGTAATGATCGAAATTCCGGCAGCGGTGTACCAGACCAAGGAGCTGGCGCGCCAGGTGGACTTCCTGTCGGTGGGCTCCAACGACCTGACCCAATACCTGCTGGCCGTGGACCGTAACAACCCGCGGGTAGCCGATCTGTATGACTACTTGCACCCGGCGGTGCTGCAGGCCCTGCAATCAGTGGTGCGCGATGCACATGCCGAAGGCAAGCCGGTCAGTATTTGCGGTGAGATGGCGGGTGATCCGGCGGCGGCAATCTTGCTGATGGCCATGGGTTTTGACAGTTTGTCGATGAACGCCACCAACTTGCCGAAAGTGAAGTGGATGTTGCGTCAGGTCAGCCTGAGCCGCGCGAAGGAACTGCTGGCCGAAGTGATGACCATCGACAACCCGCAGGTGATTCGCAGCACCGTGCAACTGGCTCTGAAAAACATGGGCCTGACCCGCATGATGAATCCGGCGGCGATCAAGCCGTATTGATCGTCCCTCTGCAGGACTGTAGGCGCGAGCTGTTAAAAGCTCGCTCCTACAGTGGAATCCGAGTCATCCCTGGATTCTTACCTCTCCCAGGCGCCCACCCAACGGGCCAAAGCTGTGTTCAACCATCAGTCTCGAGCCGTCTGCGTTGACAATCAGCGCGGTGCTGGCGCGGGTGCCGTAGCTGGGGCTGGAAATGAATACGCTCGACAGCAAGCTTTCCGTGGCCAGGCCCACACCGGTATCAGGCAAATCACTGAAGGGCGCCGTCTGGCGATCACTGAGCAGTGCGAGCAGGGCCTGGGGTTGAGGGTCATTGAGAACCTCGGCCAGAGCCGCCCTGGCTTTCAGCAACTTGGGCCATGGCGTATCCAGCCCGGCATTCGACAAGCCATATACCCCTGCGTCGAGCAGCTGCGGTGCGACATCCTGGGAGTTGTAGTGCCAGAGCTGATCGGCAGTGCCCAGTAACAGATTGAACCCGGCATATTCCACAGAACGGCGGCCAACATCGGCGAAATACTCGCCAATTGACTGGTTGCCACTCAGAAAGTCAGATACCAGCTCCCCCCGCGAACGCCGTGAAGGCGGCTTGTGCGGCTCACGAATATTGGTCAGCGCCGCAAAGCGCCCGTTGGCGCCAATGCCCAGCCAGGTGCCCCCGGCCTCCAGATCACGGCCGGCATACACTTGAGGCGTATCGACCCACTGCGCCAGGGGCTTTGCCGGGCGCGCATAGAATTCATCACGGTTGGCCGCCACGACCAGAGGCTGGGCGTGGCCGGGGCGCCAGGCGAACACAATCAGACACATGGGCAGTCCTTAATGTTTTTTTAATCACTGTACTTATAGATTGCCTGAGCCTGTCACGCCATTCACTAGAGCCCAAGGCCTCCCTTCCGTTACCATGCCGATCAAATTTGTATGCGGCGCTGTTGTCCTGTGCCGGTTTGAGTTTCCTGATCTAACAAGGAGTCGCAATGCTGCCTTACCCGCAGATTGACCCGGTGGCACTGGCCATTGGTCCGCTGAAAATCCATTGGTACGGCTTGATGTACCTGATCGGCATTGGCGCTGCCTGGCTGATCCTGTCGCGACGTCTCAACCGCTTCGACCCGACCTGGACCAAGGAGAAACTCTCTGATCTGGTGTTCTGGGTGGCCATGGGCGTCATTGTCGGCGGCCGTTTGGGGTACGTGCTGTTCTACGACCTGAGCGCCTACATTGCCAACCCGCTGCTGATTCTGGAGGTCTGGAAAGGCGGCATGGCGTTCCACGGTGGACTGATCGGCGTGATGCTGGCCGTCTGGTGGTTCGGCAAACGCAACGGCAAGTCGTTTTTCCAGATCATGGACTTCATTGCGCCTGTGGTGCCGATTGGCCTGGGCGCAGGACGTATCGGTAACTTCATCAATGCCGAGTTGTGGGGCAAGGCCAGCGATGTGCCGTGGGCAATGATCTTTCCTACCGATCCCCAGCAACTGGCGCGCCATCCGTCGCAGCTTTATCAGTTTGCGCTGGAAGGTGTGGCACTGTTCCTGATCCTTTGGCTGTACTCGCGTAAACCACGGCCTACGATGGCAGTTTCCGGGATGTTCGCCCTGTTCTACGGCATCTTCCGCTTTATCGTCGAGTTCGTCCGCGTGCCGGATGCCCAGCTGGGCTATCTGGCGTTCGGCTGGGTGACGATGGGGCAAATTCTCTGCATCCCGATGATCCTCGGCGGTCTGCTCCTGATCTGGTGGGCATACCAGCGCGATCCAGCGGCTCATAAAGCTGCGTAATGAATTCGAATCGCAGGGCGTACAGCGCCCTGCATTCAAACGGTAGGAAAACCATGAAGCAATATCTCGACCTCGTCGCCAACGTCATCAAAAATGGCACATTGCAAGCCAACCGCACCGGGGTGAAGACCATCAGTCTGCCCGGCGCCATGTTGCGCTATGACCTCAAGGAAGGCTTTCCGGCCATCACCACTCGCCGTATGGCGTTCAAATCCGCGATTGGCGAGATGTGCGGTTTTCTGCGCCCGGTAAACAGTGCTGCAGATTTCCGCGCCCTGGGTTGCAAGGTGTGGGACCAGAATGCCAACGAAAACGCCCAGTGGCTGGCCAACCCGTTCCGTCAGGGTGAAGACGACCTGGGTGAAATCTACGGTGTGCAATGGCGCAAATGGCCGGCATACAAGCAAATCGCCAGCAGCAACCAGGCGGCTATCGAGCTGTGCCTGAGCCAGGGTTACCGGCAGATTGCCGAGGGCGAAGAAGACGGCCAGGCCTACGTGGTGCTGTACAAGGCCATCGATCAGTTGCGCCAGTGTGTCGACACCATCATCAACGACCCGGGCAGCCGGCGAATTCTGTTCCACGGCTGGAACTGCGCCCAGCTCGACGAAATGGCCCTGCCTCCGTGCCATCTGCTGTATCAGTTCCACCCGAATGTCGAGACCAGGGAAATTTCCCTGACGCTCTACATCCGCTCCAATGATCTGGGCCTGGGCACGCCGTTCAACCTGACCGAAGGTGCCGCACTGCTGAGCCTGATCGGTCGCCTGACCGGTTACACGCCACGCTGGTTCACCTACTTCATCGGTGATGCCCACGTGTATGAAAACCACCTGGACATGCTCAACGAACAGCTGACCCGCGAGCCGTTCCCGATGCCCAAACTGGTGATTTCGGACCGTGTACCGGAATTTGCCAAGACCGGCGTGTACCAGCCGGAGTGGCTGGGCCTGATCGAGCCGGGTGACTTCAGCCTCGAAGGCTACCAGCACCATGCGCCCATGACTGCGCCGATGGCGGTGTAACCCCCTGTCTCCTGTAGGAGCGAGCTTGCCTCGCGAACCTTACAAAGCTCGCGATCCTTAAAAGGCTCGCGAGGCAAGCTCGCTCCTACAGGTTTTGCTGTTATTGCTGTTATCAATGCCCGTGGCTTCTGCCCACATGACTCGGCTCGCCTTCCGGGGCGCTGACTGAGCCGCTGACTTCCAGCTGCTGCAAAATCCCGCAATGTTCGCCGTTCGGCCCTTCACCACAGCGTTGGCGCAGGTCAAAAAGCTGTGTCTGCAAGGCCAGCAAGCTGTCGATCCGGGCCTTGACGTGGTGGATGTGCTCGTCGATCAGCGCATTCACGCTTTCACACTGATCCTGCGGACTGTCCCGCAGGTTCAGCAGGCTGCGAATCTCCTCCAGGGTCATGTCCAGGCTGCGGCAATTACGAATAAACGTCAGTCGCTCTACATGGGCCTGGGTATACAGGCGGTAGTTGCCCTCACTGCGTGCCGGCTCCGGCAGCAGCCCTTCGCGCTCGTAATAACGGATGGTTTCGACCTGACAGTCGGTCAATTTCGCCAGTTCACCAATTTTCATCAGGTTATCTCCGAAAGGGTGCTTGACCCTATAGTGGCTACAGGGTCTTTACTTGGCAACAGGCACCTTTTCGGACGCAACCTGATGAGCGATTCCATTCACACCCACCACAAGCCCCATGCTGATCACGATCACGATCACGATCACGATCACGATCACGATCACGATCACGATCACGATCACGATCACGATCACGATCACGATCACGATCACGATCACGGCAAGAAAGATCAACATGCCGGCCATGGGCACGGCTGCTGCACTGCGGCCGAAGCTCCGAGCGTGATCAAGCTCAGCGCTGCCCCTACGGCGGGCGCCCGCTTGAGCAGCTTCCGTATCGAAGCCATGGACTGCCCCACAGAGCAAACCCTGATCCAGAACAAACTGGGCAAGCTGGCGGGTGTGCAGCAACTGGAATTCAACCTGATCAATCGGGTGCTGGGTGTGACCCATGACCTGCCGTCCACCGAGCCGATCATTGCGGCCATCAAGTCCCTGGGCATGCAGGCCGACCCGCTGGAATCGGATACGGATGCCGGCCCCGTCACCCCGCCGGCCAAGAAACACTGGTGGCCGCTGGCCGTGGCCGGTGTTGGCGCACTGGCGGCCGAAGTGCTGCACTTTACCGATGCCGCTCCTGCCTGGGTGATTGCCCTGGTGGCGTTGGTGTCGATCCTCAGCGGCGGCCTGACCACCTACAAGAAGGGCTGGATCGCCCTGAAGAACCTCAACCTGAACATCAACGCGCTGATGAGCATTGCCGTGACCGGCGCGGTGCTGATCGGCCAATGGCCAGAAGCGGCCATGGTGATGTTCCTGTTTACCGTGGCCGAACTGATCGAAGCCAAATCCCTGGACCGGGCGCGCAACGCCATCGGCGGCCTGATGCAAATGGCGCCGGACAAGGCCACCGTGCAACAGCCTGATGGATCGTGGCGGGAACTTGAGGTCAAAGACGTCGAACTGGGCGCTATCGTGCGGGTTCGCCCCGGCGAGCGCATCGGTCTGGACGGTGAAGTGGTTTCGGGCAGTTCGACCATAGATCAGGCGCCGATCACCGGTGAAAGCCTGCCGATCGAGAAGACTGTCGGCGATAAAATTTTTGCCGGCACCATCAACCAGGCCGGCTCGCTGGAATACCGGGTTACTGCTGCGGCCAGCAATTCGACCCTGGCGCGAATCATTCACGCCGTGGAGCAAGCCCAGGGTGCCCGGGCTCCGACTCAGCGCTTTGTCGACAGCTTCGCGAAAATCTACACCCCGGTGGTGTTCATCTTCGCGTTGGCGGTGGCCGTGATTCCACCCCTGTTTATGGGGGGCGTATGGTTTGACTGGATCTATCGCGCCCTGGTGTTGCTGGTGGTGGCGTGCCCTTGTGCACTGGTGATCTCGACTCCCGTGACCATCGTCAGCGGTCTGGCGGCAGCGGCGCGCAAAGGTATTCTGGTCAAGGGCGGGGTGTACCTCGAAAGCGGTCACAAGCTGGATTTCCTGGCACTGGATAAAACCGGCACCATCACCCACGGCAAGCCGGTGCAAACCGATTACCTGCCACTCGACCCGCTGATGACCGAGAGCGCCGTGTTGCTGGCAGCGAGTCTGGCCAGCCGCTCCGATCACCCGGTGTCTCTGGCGGTGGCCAACGCCGCGGTGGATAAAAACCTGGCGCTACGGCCTGTGGATAACTTCACTGCCCTGGCCGGACGCGGCGTACGCGGTGAAATCGACGGCAAGCTCTACCACCTGGGCAACCATCGTCTGGTTGAAGAGTTGAACCTGTGCTCCCCGGCCCTGGAAGAAAAACTCTTTGCCCTGGAAGAGCAGGGTAAAACCGTGATTTTGCTTTGCGACAGTTCAGGTCCGCTGGCGTTGTTCGCCGTGGCCGATACGGTCAAGGAATCCAGCCGCGAAGCGATCCGCGAGTTGCATGAACTGGGGATCAAAACCCTGATGCTGACCGGCGACAACCCGCATACCGCCAGTGCCATTGCGGCCCAGGTGGGTATCGATCAGGCCCGGGGCAACTTGTTGCCCGACGACAAGCTCAAGGCGATTGAGGCGCTGTACGCCCAGGGGCATCACGTGGGCATGGTCGGCGACGGGATTAACGACGCCCCGGCACTGGCCCGTGCCGAAATTGGTTTTGCCATGGCGGCTGCAGGCACCGATACCGCGATAGAAACCGCCGATGTCGCCCTGATGGACGACGATCTACGCAAAATACCGGCATTCATTCGTCTGTCACGTCAGACCTCCAGCATCCTCAAGCAAAACATTGCTCTGGCACTGGTCATCAAAGGGATCTTTCTTGCGGTAACCTTCCTGGGTCTGGCCACCATGTGGATGGCCGTGTTTGCCGACATGGGCGTGAGCCTGTTGGTGGTGTTCAACGGTTTGCGCCTGTTGCGCAAATAGATCATGAGAGGCCGCAGTGCTGAGTGCCGAGCTGAAAGCGTTTTACCGGGTGGCCCAATTGGGCAGCATTACTCAGGCAGCGAAAAAGCTCGGGCTCAGTCAGCCGACCGTGACCACACAGATTCGCCAGCTTGAAAGCCAGTACGCGGTGGAGTTGTTCTACCGCGGCGGGCGGCGCCTGACCCTCAGCGATGACGGCGTGCGTTTGCTGCCGATGGTCAAGGCGCTGATTCAGCAAGAGGGCGATATCGAGTTTTTTCTACGCAACAGTGGTCAGGGCACTGGCACCTTGCGCATCGCGGCCACTGCCCCGTACTACATCCTCGATCTGGTGAAAAACTTTCGCGAGCGACTGCCGCAAATTGCCGTGTCGGTGGACATCGGCAATTCCCAGCAAGTGCTCGAAGCCCTGGACGAGTACCGGGTTGATATCGCCGCTTCGTCGCAACTGGTGGAGGATCCACGGCTGATTCGCCGGACTCTGGGCACCGACCCGCTGGTGCTGGCGGTGCATCGCAATCACCCGCTGGCCAAGTTCGAACACGTGCCGCTCAGCGCGCTGGCCGGGCATTGTCTGCTGATGCGCGAACAGGGTTCGACCACCCGCAAACTAACGGAGCAGCTGCTGGACGGCGCCGGTGTGGGCTTTGGTCCGCTGCTGGAAATCGGCAGTCGGGAGTCGATTCGCGAGGCGGTGTTGCGCAACATCGGGATCAGCATCATTGCCCGTCAGGAAGTGCCCCACGATCCGCAATTGCGGGTGCTGACCCTCGAAGGTGCGCCGCAGATCGCGGAATACCTGTACTGCCTCAAAGAGCGCAAATCGGCGCGGCTGCCGGCAGCCTTTTTGGGCCTGGCGCAGGAAATGGCCCCGGCCTGAGCACATACAAAAAAAACCGTAGGGGCGAGCTTGCCTCGCGATCGAATCACCCCGTTTTCACTGGTTAACCGAGTTACCTGTATCGCGAGGCAAGCTCGCTCCTGCGGGAATCTATGGGGCTCTGTATCCAAAATCCACCAATACCCCTATCGGCTGATTTTGCGTTCTTGCCACATTCTGTACGCATTGCGTCTCTAGGATGACCCCCATCTGCTTGATGAGGTGCATCCATGAACAGCTCGAACGCAACCGCTTTTACCCAACCGGGCGTACCGATGAAGGTGCGCAATGTGAGCAAACGCTTTGGCGCTTTCAATGCGCTGGATGATGTGTCGCTGGAGGTCGCCGCTGGCGAACTGGTGTGCCTGCTCGGGCCTTCGGGCTGCGGCAAGACCACCCTGCTGCGCTGCATCGCCGGGCTCGAACGCCAGGACAACGGTGTGCTGTATCTGGGTGATCGCGATGTATCTGACCTCGCACCTCAAGCTCGTGATTACGGGATTCTGTTTCAGTCCTACGCGCTGTTCCCCAACCTGACAGTCGAAGCCAACATCGCCTACGGCCTGGCCGGTAGCAATCGCGACGTGGTGCGCAAGCGGGTGGCAGCCATGCTCGAGCTGGTGGGCCTGACCGGCAGCGAAAAGAAATTCCCCGGCCAGCTCTCCGGCGGCCAGCAGCAGCGGGTAGCCCTGGCCCGAGCCCTGGCGCCGTCACCTTCGCTGTTGTTGCTCGACGAGCCGATGTCGGCCCTCGACGCCCGGGTGCGTGAGCATCTGTGTACCGAACTGCGCCAACTGCAGCGCAGCCTGGGCATTACCACGTTGATGGTGACCCACAACCAGGACGAAGCGATGTTGATGGCCGACCGCATTGCCGTGATGAACAACGGCAAGGTCGAGCAATACGCCACGCCGCAGGAAATCTACGACAGGCCAGCGACGCCCTTTGTGGCCGAGTTCGTCGGGCAAGGCAACTGGTTGCCCTTTGAGCGCAACAGCGCCACCCACGCCCAGGTCGGCGGCATGAACATGCGTCTGGCGGACGACGCTGGGCGTGCTGCATCGGGCCGCCTGTTCTGCCGCCCCGAAACCATCAGCGTGAACCCGCTGCTGCATCAGGAGAACCTGTTCCCGGCGCGGGTGCGCGAGATCACCTTTCTTGGCAATCGCTGCCGCATGAGCTTTGAGCTCAATCATTTGCCAGGCCATGCACTCACTGCCGAAGTCGGCACCCAGGATCTGCCGCGCCTTGGCGCTCCGGACATCTTTGTCGCCCTGCCGCCGAACAGCTTGCAGGTGTTTGCCTGAGATGGCCGCTGAAATGGCCCTGCCAGTGCCCGGCAAAGTGATAGCCAAAACCTCCAGCGCTGAACTCGGCGACAGGATTTTCGTGGTCGGCGGCAAGCTGCTGCTCTTGCTGCTGCTGGGTGTGGCGGTATTGATGCCATTGCTGGCGATCTTCTGGCGCGGCTTCAGCGCCGAGGATGGTCAGGGTGGTGGCTGGGTGGCAGCGCGGGAGCTGGTTACCAGCGATAATTTTCACTGGCTGGTGGGTAATAGCCTCAAGGTATCCCTGAGTGTGGCGGCGATTGTCGTCCCGCTGGCCTACCTCTTTGCCTACGCGCTGCAACGCACCATGATCCCCGGCAAGCGCATCTGGCGCGGTCTTTCGCTGCTGCCGCTGATGGCGCCGTCGATGTTGCCGGGCATTGCCCTGGTGTACCTGTTTGGTAATCAGGGCATGTTGCGCGGGCTGATTTCGGACAATATCTATGGCTTCTGGGGCATCGTGCTGGGCGAGGCGATTTACACCTTCCCCCACGCCCTGATGATTCTGCTGTCCGCGCTGTCCCTGGCTGATGCGCGTTTGTTCGACGCCGCAGCGAGTATGGGGGCGGGGCCCTTCAAAGCCTTTCGCAGCATCACTTGGCCGGGCACCCGCCAGGCGGTGTTCGCCGCCTTCTGTCTGGTGTTCACCCTGACCATCACCGACTTTGGCGTACCGGTGGTGGTGGGGGGCGATTACCAGGTGCTGGCGCTGGAAGCCTACAAGGCTGTGGTCGGACAGCAACAATTCGGCCGCGGTGCCTTGATCGGCATGGTGCTGCTGTTGCCCGCGCTGTTCAGCTTCGCCGTGGATGCCTGGCTGCGCCGTCAGCATGGCGACTCGATGAGCGGTCGGGCCCAGGTCTTCAAGCCGCTGCCCTCGAAAGTCCGCGACCGCTGCTACCTGGCCATTGTGCTGCTGATTTGCGCCACCCTGGTGCTGGTGTTCGGCATGGCGGTGTACTCGTCACTGGTCAAATTCTGGCCGTACAACCTGTCGCTGTCGCTCAATCACTACCAGTTCAACGATACGGCAGGCGGGGGCTGGCTGGCCTACCGCAACAGCGTGACCATGGCGTTGTGCGCGGCACTGATCGGTAGCGTGCTGATTTTCACCGGCGCCTACCTGATGGAAAAGAGCAAAGGCCAGAAAGGCCTGAACCTGGCGCTGCGCATGCTCAGTTTCGTACCCATGGCGGTACCGGGGCTGGTCCTGGGTCTGGGCTACGTGTTCTTTTTCAACCTGCCGGGCAACCCGCTGCATGTGCTCTACGGAACCATGACGCTGCTGGTGGTGTGCACCATTGCTCACTATTTGACCACCGCACAAATGACCGCGACCACCGCGCTGCGGCAACTGGACAGTGAGTTTGAAGCAGCCGCGCTGTCACTGAAGGCGCCGCTGTATCGCCACTACTGGCGCGTCACCGTTCCCATCTGTCTGCCCGCGTTGCTCGACATCGTGCGCTACCTGTTCGTCTCGGCCATGACCACGGTGTCGGCGGCGATCTTTCTCTACAGCCCCGACACCATCCTCGCGGCGGTGGCGGTGCTGAACATGGACGACGCCGGCAATGTTGGCGGCGCGGCGGCCATGTCGACCCTGATTCTGTTCACCTCGGCGGGCGTGTCCCTGCTGCTGGCCTGGGCTTCACGCGGCTTGTTACGCCGCTCCCAGGCCTGGCGCCAGGGCGTACCTGCGCAATGATCCGCGCCCATCAAAGCCTGCCCTCTACAACCAAAAGGAACCGCACCATGTTCAAGCCGCTTGCCCTTGCCGCTGCTGTCCTCACTGCTTTTAGCTTCAACGCCTTTGCTGCCAAAACCGAGCTGACCGTGTACACGGCTCTCGAAGCCGAGCAGCTGAAAACCTACAAGCAGGCTTTTGAGAAGGCCAACCCGGACGTTGAGATCAAGTGGGTGCGCGACTCCACCGGCATCATCACCGCCAAGCTGCTGGCGGAAAAAGCCCGCCCGCAAGCCGATGCGGTATGGGGGCTGGCCGCCTCCAGCCTGGCGATACTTGATCAGCAGGGCATGCTGCAAAGCTATGCACCCCAAGACCTGGCCAAGATCGGCGCCAACTATCGCGATCCAGCCAATCCACCGGCATGGGTGGGGATGGACGTGTGGGCCGCGACCATTTGCTTCAACACCATCGAGGCACAAAAACAGGGTCTGAGCAAACCGGTGAGCTGGCAGGACCTGACCAAACCGGAATACAAGGGCAAGATCGTGATGCCCAACCCGGCGTCCTCGGGCACGGGTTTTCTGGACGTAAGTGCCTGGCTGCAAACCTTCGGCGAGAAACAGGGCTGGCAGTTCATGGATGACCTGCACCAGAACATCGGCCAGTACGTTCACTCCGGCTCCAAGCCATGCAAACTGGCGGCTTCTGGCGAGTTCCCGATCGGTATTTCGTTCGAATACCCGGCGGTGCAACTCAAGCGCCAGGGTGCTCCGCTGGATATCGTGTTGCCCAAGGAAGGCCTGGGCTGGGAAATCGAAGCCACTGCGGTGATCAAGGGCACGCCCCATGAAGAGGCGGCGAAAAAGCTGGCCGACTTCTCTGCCAGCCCGGCAGCGATGGAGCTTTATAAAGAGAACTTCGCCGTACTCGCGCAACCCGGCATCGCCAAGCCGCAGACCGAACTGCCAGCGGACTACGAACAGCGCCTGATCAAGAACGACTTTGCCTGGGCCTCGCAGAATCGTGACAGCATCCTGGCCGAATGGCGCAAGCGCTATGACGGCAAGTCCGAGAAAGTGGCGCAGTAATTTCTCAGCAAATAAAACCCGTAGGAGCGAGCTTGCCTCGCGAGCTTTTAATAGCGGTCATGAAGAGATCGCGAGCAATCGCGCGTCGACCGGCTGCTCCTACAGAAGCCCGCTCCATCAGGACATGCTTATGACTCAAACAATCCTTATCGTCGGCGCCGGTATTTTGGGGCTGTCCCACGCCTATGCGGCGGCCAGGCGCGGGCTCAAGGTTCAGGTCTTCGAGCGCACCAGCACCCCGCTGGGGGCCTCGGTGCGCAATTTCGGCATGGCGCTGGTGACGGGCCAGCCGCCGGGCGTGATGCTGGATCTGGCCCGCGCCAGCCGTGAAATCTGGACCGGCTGGGCGCAGCATGCGGGCTTTGATCTCAAGCAAAACGGTTCGTACCTGTTCGCCCGTACCGAGGCCGAAGAGCATCTTCTGCACACCTTCTGCCAGGGCCGTGGCCCTGAATTCGGCTACCGCGCCGAGCTCCTGCGGGGCGCCGAGATGCAGCGCCTCTACGGTGGCCAGTTCAGCCATCATCGCGCCGCACTGCACGGGCTGGATGACCTGCAGCTGTACTCGCGCGAAGCAATCCCGGCGTTGATCCAGTACCTGCAACGGGAGCTGGGGGTCGAGTTTCACTTCTCGACCCTGGTCCGCGAAGTCGAACCAGGCTTGGTCCATACCACTGCCGGCAGCTTTAAAGGCGCCCAGGTGATTGTGTGTTCGGGGCATGACTACCTGACCCTGCTGGCTGAACCGCTGGCCCGCCTCGAGCCGCAGATCTGCCGCCTGCAAATGCTGCGTGTACGACCAAAAATTGATTTGCAGCTGCAACATGCGCTGATGACCGGCCTCAGTTGCGTGCATTACGGCGCCTTTGCCGACTTGCCGGAAGCGGCAGCGGTACAGGCCCAGATCCTGCGCGACAGCCCGCATCTGGACCGGCACGGGATTCATCTGCTGGTCAGCCCGACACCTTACGGTGAATTGATCATCGGTGATTCCCACGATTACGGTGGCGATCCATCACCGTTCAACGGCGAACAGGTGGACAACTGGATGCTGCAATTGTGCGAGCAAACCCTTGGCTGTGAAGTGCAGGTGGTTGAACGCTGGCAGGGGGTCTATGGTGCCCGGGGGGCCAAACCGTTCACCTGGCTGGAGGTAGCCCCAGGCTTGAATGCCGCCCTGATGCAAACCGGAGTGGGCATGAGCGTGGGCCCGGCCATGGCCGAAGGCAATATTGCCCGGCTGCTGGAGGAGGTGTGATGAGCGAGGCGCAGCAAGTGGTGGAAGAGGTGTTTGGCCTGTACCGCCAGTACGGCGCTGATGATTACATTGGCGAGCCGGTGTCGCAGATCGAACACATGTCCCAGGCCGCACAGCTGGCGTTGGCTGAAGGCTGTGACGATGAAGTGGTGCTTGCTGCGTTCTTTCACGATATCGGGCACTTGTGTGGCAAAGATGCGAAGAACATGGGCGGTTATGGGGTGGTCAGTCATGAACGGGTCGGGGCTGATTACTTGCGCCGCGCAGGCTTCAGCGAGCGGATGGCGAAGTTGGTGGAGTACCACGTGCAGGCCAAGCGCTACCTGACCCTGCGTCAACCGGGCTATTACCAGCTGTTGAGTGAAGCCAGCATTCGTACCCTGGGCTACCAGGGCGGGATGATGAGCGAGTCAGAAGCCGATGCCTTCGAGCAAGACCCGCTGTGCCAGCTCAGCTTGCGGATGCGGGTCTGGGACGAACAGGCCAAGCAGATGCAGGTGCCGGTCATCGACCTGCAAATTCTCAAGGACAAGGCAGTGCGGCTGTTGGCCAGCTGACCTTTTGCCCATGACCTGTAGGAGCGAGCTTGCCTCGCGAGCTTTTAATCTGCGGTCATGAAGAGCTCGCGAGCAATCGAGCGTCGACCGGCTGCTCCTACAGAGGGCAGGGTTCAGATCTGTTGGGCCAGCAGCCCGATCTGCTCCTGGCGCTCGCTCTGGCTCAGTTTCGGGTGCGGGTTGAGCGATGACCACTGCGGGTGCGCACGGGCTTTGTTCAGCTCTTGCGGCAGTTTGCCTTCACGCCAGGTCTTGTCCTGCGGGGTGGCAACCTTGATGCTGTCCACCGCCGCATGCCCACGGGCATTCAATGCATGCAGCAGTTGGCGCTGGCGCAGAGCCAGCAACCGCAGCACGCTGTCGTCCACGGTCAGTTCGCGCTGGCCCTTGAATTTACCCAGCAAGCGGCTGCCATAGCTGCGCGCGGTCTGCAGGGCGCCGCCAGCTATGGCTCCGGCCAGCGCTGCCGCACCCAGCGTCAGGCCGCCGACCATCAAGTCCACTCCCGCCCCGGCTGCAGCGCCGGCGGCAATCCCGCTGCCCACGCGAACCCCCAGTTGCTTGAGCGTTTCGGGGTTGAACAGGTCATCGCCCCAGCGGCCGTCCAGCAACGGCAAATCACTGGCCGCAGCATCGCTGGCGCGAAAGCCGTAGAGTTTGAGCAAGGCTTCAACGCAGCGCTGTTCCCGCTGCCGGATTGCCTGGCGCAGTTCGTTGATGGCCTGTTGCTCGGCGGCTTTCTCGCTGACCACACTGCGTCGACAGGCGGCGCAGTCGATCAGCAATTCGGCAATCAGGCGCAGGGCGCTGTGTTTGCGTGCCTCGCGCTGTGCCTGCTGGTCGGTAATCAGGCGTTGCAAGGCCTCGCGTGAATGTTCCAGCAGCAGCGCCAGGCTTTCGTACAGTCGACGCTCGCCGTCTTCGGGCGGGGCCACGCTGTCAAACCGCACCAGTGCATGTAGACCAAGGCGGGCCAGGGCTTCGCGCCATTCGGGTTCGCGATGCTGGGGGCTGCTGACAAAATTCAGCACCGGCAGCAGCGGCTTGCCGCAACTGGCCAGCACACTGAGTTCGTCGCGGTATTTGGCCAGCACCGGCTCGCGGGCGTCGATCACATACAGACCGGCGTCCGAGGCCAGCAGCTGGCGCAGGACTTTGGCTTCCTGCTCAAAACGCTGGCGCGCCTCGCTGCCTTCCAGAAACCGTGCCACCCGTGCCGGGCCATCGAGGCGTTCGCCGGGACGGTCGAGGCGCTCCAGGTAGTCGAGCAGGGCGATGGCGTCTTCCAGGCCGGGAGTGTCGTACAGCTCCAGCAGCGGTTCGCCGTCCACCGACAGCCGCGCGCCTTCGACATGGCGGGTGGTGCTGGGTCGATGGGACACCTCGCCAAAGCCGACATCCCGGGTCAGGGTGCGCAGCAACGAGGTTTTGCCGACATTGGTATGGCCGACCACGGCCAGGGTCAGTGGCTTAGTCATGGCCTGTCTCCAGCCAGTTCAGGGGGGCGCTGGTGGCGAACGGCAGCTCCAGTTGTTGCAATGCGTTATGCCAGTCGCTCAGGCGGTCAGCGTCCAGCGCCTGGCCGGACGGTGCCTGCAGCAGCCAGATGCGGGTCTGGGCGGCACTGCGTGCCAGTTCGCCAATCAGCGCCAGGCTGCCGCGATCCGGGGACCGGCGCGGGTCGCAGGCAATGGCCAGGCGGGCCGGCGGGAAGCGGGTCATTTGCTCCAGCAGCCTTTGCCGGGATTCGCGGCTGTCGAGGATGCCGGCGTCCTTGACCGTGGCGGGCAGTTTGGGCGGCCAGGGGTGTTGATCGTCCAGTTCGATGGCCACAATCAGCGCGCCATCGGTTTGCAAGTCGGTGTGCCCGGCCTGCACGTTGTGCAGTTGTTCGGGGGCCAGATCGTTGACGCCGAGGCGTTCGCTGCTGGGCATCAGGCGCTCGCGCAGCTGGTTGTAACCCGGCAGGTTGAGGTCCAGTTGCAGGGCGTTGCGCCCGTGGTTCCAGCGCCACAGGCAGAACGTCGCCAGCAGCAGACGCGGTATTACCCCGTAGAACAGCACGATGCCCACCAGCCAGACCGCCCAGGCCTGACGCAGCAATTCGCTGTTGTAGCGGGTGTCAGTGCTGACGCGGATCATCTCATCCGTCGGTACACCGAACCCCAGCCAGCCCGGCAGTGCGCCGAGGCTGCGGGTCACCGCCACAAACACATCCGGGCTCAGAATGGTGGTCTCCCAGATGAAGCCATACCGGCGGGTGGCCATGAGCAACAGCATCATCAGCAGTGCGCTGAGCATTGCCAGCAGCCACAGGCCATTGACCAGCGAGCCGAGTGCCCAGCGATTGAGCCTGTGGCGTTGCAGCAACAGCAGTAGCGCCGGCGCCAGTTGCGCGGCCTTGGCGTCGCGGGCGAATTTTTCGCTCAGCCACAACCAGAGGCGGCCCAGACTGGCGCCGTGTTCGCCGGCAAACAGCAGGCCCAGCGCCCAGCTCAGCAGCAGAATCAGATTGAGCCCGAGCAGGCTGCCCAGTGCCCAGAACACATTGACCGGGTTTTGTCCGTCGCCCAGGGCGGCAAAGGCCAGCCCGGCGCCACTGATTACGGCCAGTACGGCCAGCACCAGTAACGCCAGCCGGGCACCTTGCAGCCAATGCTGCATGGCGCTGAGTAAACCATCGCGTTCGGCCAGCCACAGGGCCCGGTTTTGCAGGCGTGTGGATAAATCACCGCCGCCCGTGCGGGCGCGGCGACTGGCTTCAAGATCATCCAGCGGGCCAGCGTGTTCTTCGCGCAGGCGCACGGTTTCGGTCAGCCAGAGGCGGTGCAGGGGGGAAAGTTGAGTCACGCGACATTCCATTCAAGTGAGCCAAGAGCATACCCGCTGTTACGTCGGACCGGGTACTGCTGGCGCGGGCGGCTCTGGTATCCTCGCGCCCATGAAAAAATCACTCCCCCTCAGCCTGATCGCGGCACTTGGTGAAAACCGCGTGATCGGCGTCGACAACAGCATGCCGTGGCATTTGCCGGCGGATTTCAAATATTTCAAGGCCACCACCCTGGGCAAGCCGATCATCATGGGGCGCAAGACCTGGGATTCCCTGGGCCGCCCGTTGCCGGGCCGCTTGAACCTGGTGGTCAGTCGTCAGACCGGTCTGCAGCTCGAAGGTGCCGAAGTTTTTGCATCACTGGAGGCCGCGGTTGAGCGCGCTGAAGAGTGGGCCAAAGAGCAGGGCGTGGGCGAGCTGATGTTGATCGGTGGCGCGCAGCTGTACAGCCAGGGGCTGGCAGATGCCGACCGCTTGTACCTGACGCGGGTGGGGCTGAGCCCGGAAGGCGATGCGTGGTTTCCCGAGTTTGATCAGGCGCAGTGGAAGCTGGTATCGAACGAGCCGCACCCGGCGGTGGATGACAAACCGGCGTTCAGCTTTGAGGTGTGGGAAAAAATCTGAGGGGTTGCACCTGCCCTGCAGGAGCTAGCTCCTGCAGGGCGATGCGGTGTTCAGGCGTGGGCCAGGTCACCGTGATCGTCTTCAGCCAGAATGGCCTTGTCGGTCTGGTGCAGGATCTGGCTGGTCACCGTACCGGCTACCATCGAACCGCTGACGTTGAGTGCCGTACGGCCCATGTCGATCAAGGGTTCGACCGAAATCAGCAACGCCACCAGCGACACCGGCAAGCCCATGGCCGGAAGCACGATCAGGGCGGCGAAGGTAGCACCGCCCCCTACGCCTGCCACGCCGACCGAACTCAAGGTCACAATCGCTACCAGCGACGCGATCCACACCGGGTCCAGCGGGTTGATGCCCACTGTCGGCGCAACCATTACCGCCAGCATGGCCGGGTACAGACCGGCGCAGCCGTTTTGGCCGATGGTGGCGCCAAACGAGGCGGCAAAGCTGGCGATCGAGGACGGAATCCCCAGGCGACGGGTTTGTGCTTCGATACTCAGCGGGATGCTGGCCGCGCTCGAACGGCTGGTGAAGGCAAAGGTCAGAACCGGCCATACCTTGCGGAAGAAGCGCAGCGGGTTAACCCCGGATATCGACACGATTACGCCGTGGATGACAAACATCAGCGCCAGGCCGATGTAGGACACCACCACAAAACTGCCTAGCTTGATGATGTCTTGCAGGTTGGATGTGGCGACCACTTTGGTCATCAGGGCCAGCACACCGTAAGGGGTCAGCTTCATCACCAGGCGCACCAGGCGCATTACCCAGGCTTGCAGGGTGTCGATGGCGCTGAGGATTTTCCCGCCTTTTTCCGGCTCGTCCTTGAACAGTTGCAGCGCTGCAATCCCCAGGAACGCAGCGAAAATCACCACGCTGATGATGGACGTAGGCTTGGCCCGGGCCAGGTCGGCAAACGGGTTCTGCGGGATGAACGACAGCAGCAGTTGCGGCACATTGAGGTCCGAAACCTTGCCCGCATAATCGCTCTGGATCACGTGCAGGCGGCTCATTTCAGCCGCGCCTGCCACCAGGCCGTCGGCCGTCAGGCCGAACAGGTTGGTCAGGCCGATCCCGACCAGGGCTGCGATCATGGTGGTGAACAGCAGAGTGCCAATAGTCAGAAAGCTGATCTTGCCCAGGGAAGAGGCATTATGCAGTCGCGCCACGGCGCTCAGGATCGAAGCGAACACCAGCGGGATCACGATCATTTGCAGCAATTGCACGTAGCCGCTGCCGACCAGATCGAACCAGCCGATGGAGGTCTTCAGGGTCGTGCTGTCGGCACCGTAGACCAGGTGCAGGCCCAGGCCGAACAGCACGCCGATAACCAGCGCCAACAAGACTTTTTTCGCCAGGCTCCACGCGGTATGGCGGGTCAGCGACAAGCCGAACAGCAACGCGAGGAACACCAGCAGATTGAGGATCAGCGGGAAATTCATGAAAGCTCCGAGGGACGACTTGTACCAGTCTTGAGTTGTAGCGATTTCGAACCGGAAATCCTAACAGGTTGATATATCTGCAAATATACCGTTGTGGAATGAGTACCTAGGTTTTGGGAATAAGGCAGTGGCGCTATTAGAACGTCAACGGTCGCGCTCACGTTAAAACTGTCACGCAGGTTTGTTAGCGTCGATGCCTTTAAATAGGAGCATAGCTGATGAACCTGAGTCTAAAGTTGATCGCTGCAACCCTGTGTCTGGGCCTTGCCGGCCAGGCCCTGGCCACTGATTTGAAGCACTGGCCGGCTGATCAGGCCAAACAGCTGGATGCCATGATCGCCGCAAACGCGAACAAGGGTAACTTTGCAGTTTTTGACATGGACAACACCAGCTATCGCAACGATCTGGAAGAAGCGCTGCTGCCCTATATGGAAAACCGCGGCCTGATCACCCGTGACAGCCTTGACCCGTCACTCAAGCTGATCCCTTTCAAAGACACGGCCGAGCACAAGGAGAGCCTGTTCAGCTATTACTACCGATTGTGCGAAGTTGACGACATGGTCTGCTACCCCTGGGTGGCGCAGGTGTTTTCCGGGTTCACCCTGCAGCAACTCAAGGGCTACGTTGACGAGTTGATGGCCTCGGGCAAGCCGGTGCCGGTGACTTACTTCGAAGGTGACGCGCTCAAGACTTCAGAGGTACAGCCGCCCAAGGTGTTTACCGGCCAGGTCGAGCTGTTCAACAAGCTGATGGAGAATGGCATCGAGGTGTACGTGATGACGGCCGCCTCGGAAGAACTGGTGCGCATGGTCGCGGCAGACCCCAAGTACGGGTACAACGTCAAACCGCAGAACGTAATTGGCGTGAGCACCTTGCTCAAAGACCGCAAGACCGGCGAGCTGACCACGGCCCGTAAACAGATCAGCGCGGGTACCTACAACGAAAAGGCCAACCTCGGACTGGAACTCACGCCTTATCTCTGGACCCCGGCTACCTGGATGGCGGGCAAGCAGGCGGCGATCCTGACCTACATCGACCAATGGAAAAAACCGGTGCTGGTGGGCGGCGACACCCCGACCAGTGACGGCTACATGCTGTTCCACGGGGTGGACGTGGCCAAAGGCGGGATTCATCTGTGGATCAACCGCAAGGACAAATACATGACCCAGCTGGAAGGCATGATGGCCCAAAACGCGGCGGCCCAGGCCAGGGAAGGGTTGCCGGTGACTGCGGACAAGAACTGGGTGATCGTCAAACCGGACCAGATCCAGTAACAGGCTTGCACAACCCTCGCTCGGGTCGCGGTGCTGCTATCGCCGGCAAGCCGGCTCCCACAGTGGATTCATGCTGAACATAAAAGCAGGGACTCTGCCTACCCTGTGGGAGCTGGCTTGCCAGCGATTCGGGCGATCGGGTCGCGGTGCTGCTATCGCCGGCAAGCCGGCTCCCACAGTGGATTTATGCTGAGCATAAAAGCAGAGACTCTGCCCTCCCTGTGGGAGCTGGCTTGCCAGCGATTCAGGCGATCGGGTCGAGGTGCTGCTATCGCCGGCAAGCCGGCTTCCACAGTGGATTCATGCTGAACATAAAAGCAGGGACTCTGCCCTCCCTGTGGGAGCTGGCTTGCCAGCGATTGAGGCGATCGGGTCGAGGTGCTGCTATCGCCGGCAAGCCGGCTCCCACAGTGGATTCATGCTGAACATAAAAGCAGGGACTCTGCCCTCCCTGTGGGAGCTGGCTTGCCAGCGATTCAGGCGATCGGGTCGCGGTGCTGCTATCGCCGGCAAGCCGGCTTCCACAGTGGATGTGTCCTGAATATAAAAGCAGGGACTCTACCTACCCTGTGGGAGCTGGCTTGCCAGCGATTCAGGCGATCGGGTGCGGTGCTGCTATCGCCGGCAAGCCGGCTTCCACAGTGGATTTAGGCTGAACATAAAAGCAGGGACTCTGCCCTCCCTGTGGGAGCTGGCTTGCCAGCGATTCAGGCGATCGGGTGCGGTGCTGCTATCGCCGGCAAGCCGGCTCACACAGTGGATTTAGGCTGAACATAAAAGCAGGGAATCTGCCCTCCCTGTGGGAGCTGGCTTGCCAGCGATTCAGGCGATCGGGTCGCGGTGCTGCTATCGCCGGCAAGCCGGCTTCCACAGTGGATTTGTTCTGAACATAAAAGCAGGGACTCTGCCCTCCCTGTGGGAGCTGGCTTGCCAGCGATTCAGGAGGTCGGGTCGCGGTGCTGCTATCGCCGGCAAGCCGGCTTCCACAGTGGATTCATGCTGAACATAAAAGCAGGGACTCTGCCCTCCCTGTGGGAGCTGGCTTGCCAGCGATTCAGGCGATCGGGTCGCGGTACTGCTATCGCCGGCAAGCCGGCTCCCACAGTGGATTTAGGCTGAACATAAAAGCAGGGACTCTGCCCTCCCTGTGGGAGCTGGCTTGCCAGCGATTCAGGCGATCGGGTCGCGGTACTGCTATCGCCGGCAAGCCGGCCTCCACAGTGGATTTTTCCTGAACATAAAAGCAGGGACTCTGCCTACCCTGTGGGAGCTGGCTTGCCAGCGATTGAGGCGATCGGGTCGAGGTGCTGCTATCGCCGGCAAGCCGGCTCCCACAAATGGATTTGTATCGGGCATAAAAAATCCCGGCACATGGCCGGGATTTTTGTTTGACGCGTCGGCTTATGGCACCAGCTTGTCCAGCAGGGCCTTGTCACGTACCGCGCCTTTGTCGGCACTGGTGGCCAGCAAGGCGTAGGCCTTGAGGGCGGTGGTGACTTTGCGCGGACGCACTTCCACCGGCTTCCAGCCTTTGTGTTCCTGGGCGACGCGGCGAGCGGCCATTTCTTCGTCGCTGATCAACAGGTTGATCGAGCGGTTCGGAATGTCGATCAGCACTTTGTCGCCGTCCTGTACCAGACCAATCGCGCCACCGGCAGCCGCTTCCGGCGAAGCGTGACCGATGGACAGGCCCGAAGTACCCCCCGAGAAGCGGCCATCGGTGAGCAGGGCGCAGGCTTTGCCCAGGCCTTTGGATTTCAGGTAGGACGTCGGGTAGAGCATCTCTTGCATGCCCGGGCCGCCTTTCGGACCTTCGTAACGAATGATCACGATGTCACCGGCTTTGACTTCGTCAGCCAGGATGCCGCGCACTGCGCTGTCCTGGCTTTCGAAGATTTTGGCGTTGCCTTCGAACACGTGGATCGATTCGTCGACGCCTGCGGTTTTGACTACGCAGCCATCCAGCGCAATGTTGCCGTACAGCACGGCCAGGCCGCCTTCTTGCGAGTAGGCGTGCTCAACACTGCGGATGCAGCCGTTTTCACGGTCGTCATCCAGGGTTTCCCAGCGGGTCGACTGGCTGAACGCGGTTTGCGTCGGGATACCGGCCGGGCCGGCCTTGAAGAAGGTGTGAACAGCTTCATCGTCGGTCTGGGTGATGTCCCATTTGGCGATACCTTCGGCCATGGTCTTGCTGTGCACGGTCGGCAGATCGGTGTGCAGCAGGCCGCCGCGGGCCAGCGAGCCGAGAATGGAGAAAATGCCGCCTGCGCGGTGCACGTCTTCCATGTGGTACTTCTGGATGTTCGGTGCCACCTTGCACAGCTGCGGTACGTGGCGCGAAAGACGGTCGATGTCTTTAAGGTCGAAGTCGATTTCGGCCTCTTGGGCTGCTGCCAGCAAGTGCAGGATGGTGTTGGTCGAACCGCCCATGGCGATGTCCAGCGTCATGGCGTTTTCAAATGCCTTGAAGTTGGCAATGTTGCGCGGCAGTACCGCTTCGTCGTTTTCGACGTAGTACTGACGGCACAGGTCGACGATGGTGCGGCCTGCCTGCAGGAACAGTTGCTCGCGATCGCTGTGGGTCGCCAGCGCCGTGCCGTTGCCCGGCAGCGCCAGGCCCAGGGCTTCGGTCAGGCAGTTCATCGAGTTGGCGGTGAACATGCCGGAGCACGAACCGCAGGTAGGGCAGGCGCTGCGCTCGTACTCGGCAACCTTCTCGTCAGAAGCGCTGGAGTCGGCGGCGATGACCATGGCGTCTACCAGGTCGAGACCGTGGCTGGCGAGCTTGGTTTTGCCCGCTTCCATCGGCCCGCCGGAGACGAAAATCACCGGGATGTTGAGGCGCAAAGAAGCCATCAGCATGCCAGGGGTGATTTTGTCGCAGTTGGAAATGCACACGATGGCGTCGGCGCAGTGAGCGTTGACCATGTACTCGACGGAGTCGGCGATGATCTCGCGGCTCGGCAGCGAATACAGCATGCCGTCATGGCCCATGGCGATGCCGTCATCCACGGCAATGGTGTTGAATTCCTTGGCAACGCCGCCGGCGCGCTCGATCTCGCGGGCTACCAGTTGCCCCATGTCCTTGAGGTGGACGTGGCCGGGTACGAACTGGGTAAAGGAGTTGGCAATGGCGATGATCGGCTTCTTGAAGTCGGCATCTTTCATCCCCGTGGCGCGCCACAAAGCGCGGGCACCGGCCATGTTGCGGCCGTGGGTGGAGGTTTTCGAACGATAGTCAGGCATGGAACAACTCCGGGCGGCTAATCAGGTAACAAACAGGGAAGTGAGCTTCTAATGACTGGCGGACTACACAGAAAATGACCACGTGTCAGCAAGCTGCCGTTAACGCTGCGGGATCGCCGCGCGTCAGGGCCTGAGCTCATAAACCCGCCGGGGATGATTGGCGATGAATCCGTCGATTCTACACGGCTGGCGGCGGGAGGGAATGGGGTAGAGGGTTGGCTGCCTGCGTGAGGAGTCATTGCATTTGGCGGGCCGGTAGGCGTTGGTAGTGTTCAGGCTATAGAGTGCAGGCATGATTTTTCGATAAGGACATTCGTATGCTGACCCTCAACCGATCCGTGCGAACCTGCCTGGTCATTGGCCTGGCGCAAGGGCTGCTGCTATGGCTGGCGAGCGCCCTGACCGAGCCGGGGCTCCAGTTTGCCCTGGCCACTGCGGTATTGGTCGGCGGTATCAACCTGGTGCTGCTGGGGCCAGACGTGCGTCAGCGCGGTACGGCCTGGCTGGTGCTTGGGCTGACGCTGGTGATGAGCGCCATCAGCGCCTGGGTGTACTGGGAGGGCGGCGACAGTTTGCGCAGCAGCAGCTGGCTGACCGGCACCTGGGTCTGCTTTGCCGTGGTGATCACTTATATAGTGACGGCTTTCATCCTCAGCTGGCCGAGCCGCGAAGGGCGCTTCCCGCGCTACGAAGACCTGTTCCGCCACGCCTGGGACACGGTGTTTATCGTGTTGCTGGGCTTGCTGTTGAACGGCGTGTTTTGGGCGCTGCTGCTGTTGTGGGGCAGCCTGTTCAAGATGCTCGGGATTGTGGCGCTCAATCAGTTGTTTTCCACCACCGGGTTTATCTGCATCAGTTCGATGATGGTGTTTGCCCTGGGCCTGCAGATGGGCCGCGACAACGATCGTGTCATCGGTCTGTTACGCGGCATTTTGCTGACCTTGTGCCGCTTTCTGCTGCCCCTGAGTTCGCTGATTGCCATTGTCTTCACCCTGGCCCTGCTATTTACCGGGCTGCAGCCCATTTGGGCCACCGGCTATTCGACGCCGATCATGCTGTGTCTGGTGGCGGCCAATCTGTTTCTGCTCAATGGCGTGTTCCAGGTCGGCGAGCAGAGCAGCGGTTATCCGCGATGGCTGTTGCGCATGGTTGACCTGTGCCTGCTGTGCTTGCCGGTACTGGTGCTGCTGGCGGGGTATTCGAGCTGGCTGCGAATCGAACAATATGGCCTGACCCCCAGCCGCATTCTGGCGATGTTGCTGGTGGCGGTGATGCTGGTTCATACCCTTGCCGCGGCCTGGGCGGTGGTGGTGCCTCAGCGTCAGTGGTTGTGGAGCCTGCGCATCAGCAACCCGCTGATTGCGTTGCTCAGCGTGGTACTGCTGTTGGCGATTCATACCCCGTGGTTCAGTCCGTTGCAGATCAGCGCCAGCAATCAGGTAAAGCGCGTGCTGGAGGCTAAAAGTCCGGTAGAGAGCTTTGATGCCGACACTTTGCTCTATCGCTTGGGGCCACCGGGTAAGCAGGCGTTCGAGGCATTGCTGGAGCAAGTCGAGCAGGGCCGGGTGTTGGCAGAACCCGCGCGCGAAGTTCTGTTGAAACGGCTCAAGGATGCCCAGGCCGGTAAAGGTGCGCGGGACTCCGATGGGCGGCTTCTGGAGTGGATCGGGCCTGTCGTGGAAGGCAGCGAGCAGTTCAACGACCCCGGCATTGGCGGGCAGCAGTGCCTGTACCCGGGATGTGCCATGTGGGCGGTCGATCTGGATCAGGACGGGCAGGACGAAGTGCTGCAGTTACCCAAATACAGCTGGTCTGATCCGCTGTACTTCTTCAAGCGTGATGCGCAGGGCAAATGGCAGCGTGCAGGCACCTATGCAGGTGTCGAAAACCCGCTGGAGATGATTGAACAGATTCGCGAAGGGAAGGTGAAAGTGGTGAAGCCGCGTTATCAATCGCTGCAGGCCGGGGATGAACAACTGAGCCCGCAACCGGAGATACCGCCGCAGCCTTAACTAGGACACCCCTGTGGGAGCCGGACTTCCGGCGAGGCAGGCGACTCAGTTTGCAGGATGTTGAGTCATCGCCGGCAAGCCGGCTCCCACGAGATATGCTCAGGGCATTTCCACTGTGGGAGCTGGCTTGCCAGCGATTCAGGCGTCTTAGCTGTTAGGCAGCAAACGGCAGGTGATGCTCTTGATGTAGCGCGTTTCTGCAATCGCCGGGTGCACCGGGTGATCCGGGCCCTGGCCGCCGCGTTCCAGCAACTGGATGTTGCGGTCCAGGTGGCGGGCGCTGGTCAGCAGGATGTTCTGCAGGTCGTCTTCCGGCAGGTGCATCGAGCACGATGCGCTGACCAGAATCCCGTCCTTGCTGAGCAGGCGCATGGCTTGCTCGTTAAGGCGGCGGTAAGCACCTTCGCCGTTCTTCAGGTCCTTTTTGCGTTTGATGAAGGCCGGAGGATCGGCCACGATCACGTCGAAACGCTCTTCGTTGGCCTTGAGCTCTTTCAGGGCTTCAAATACATCGCCTTCCATGCAGGTGACTTTCTCGGCAAAACCGTTCAACGCAGCGTTGCGCTCAACACCGTCCAGGGCGAACGAGGAGGCATCGACACAGGTCACTTCGCTGGCGCCGAAAGCGGCAGCCTGAATACCCCAGCCACCGATGTAGCTGAACAGGTCCAGAACCTTTTTGCCTTTAACGTACGGGGCCAGGCGGGCGCGGTTCATGCGGTGGTCGTAGAACCAGCCGGTTTTCTGGCCGGCCATGACCGGCGCTTCGAACTTCACGCCGTTCTCTTCCAGTGCAACCCACTCTGGCACCAGACCGAAGACGGTTTCGACATAACGCTCAAGGCCTTCAGCGTCACGGGCAGCCGAGTCGTTCTTGAACAGGATGCCGCTTGGCTTGATGACTTGTACCAGTGCCGCGATCACGTCGTCTTTGTGCTGTTCCATGGTGGCCGAGGCCAGCTGAACCACCAGAATGTCGCCGAAACGGTCTACGACCAGGCCCGGCAGCAAGTCGGAATCGCCGAAAACCAGGCGGTAGTAAGGCTTGTCGAACAGGCGCTCGCGCAAGGACAAAGCCATGTTCAGGCGGTGTACCAGCAGCGATTTGTCCAGCGGCAATTTGATGTCGCGCGACAGCAGGCGAGCGCAGATCAGGTTGTTCGGGCTCATGGCAACGATGCCCAGCGGCTTGCCGCCGGCGGTTTCAAGCACGGCCTGGTCGCCGGCCTTGAAGCCGTGCAGCGGGGTGTTGGCTACATCAATTTCGTTGCTGTAGACCCACAAGTGGCCGGCGCGCAGGCGTCGATCGGCATTGGCTTTAAGGCGCAGGCTTGGCAGGGACATGACGTCGCTCCGGGTATTGAAAAGGGCGCGATTATAGCCTTAGACGCACCCTGCAAGCTCAGCTGATTCGCGGTATTGCGTCGGATTACGTGCGCAAATGGCCAGAAATTTCCGCTAGACTCGCCGTCCAATTCAGAGTGCGTCGTTATGCCCCCAGAGCTTTCATCCGAACAGATCAGCCTTGCCCTGCAAGGCATCAGCGTGCCGCCTCAACCGCAAATCATGGTGGATTTGCAGATGGAGCAATACATGCCGGACCCGGATCTGGAAGTGATAGCCGGCCTGATCGCCCAGGACCCGGGGCTGTCCGGGGCACTGCTGAAAATCGTCAACTCGCCGTATTACGGCCTGAGCAACAAGATTGCCTCGATCCGCCGTGCAGTCACGGTGCTCGGCAGCCGGACCGTGATCAACCTGATCAACGCACAGTCGATCAAGGGCGAGATGACAGACGACACCATCGTGACCCTTAACCGGTTTTGGGACACGGCCCAGGACGTGGCCATGACCAGCCTGACCCTGGCCAAGCGCACGGGCACCCAGGCTCTGGATGAAGCCTATGCCCTGGGGCTGTTTCACGATTGCGGCATCCCGTTGATGCTCAAGCGCTTCCCGGATTACATGCGGGTACTGGAACAGGGCTACGCCAATGCCGGGACCGGCAGCCGTGTGGTTGACACTGAAAACCGGCATTTCAATACCAACCATGCGGTGGTCGGCTACTACACGGCAAAATCCTGGCGTCTGCCTGCGCATCTGACAGAGGCGATTGCCAATCACCACAATGCCCTGGCGATTTTCAGCGACGACTCTTCGCGCAACAGCCAGCTTAAAAACCTGCTGGCGATCCTCAAGATGGCCGAACATATCTGTGCCTCGCACACAGTGCTGGGCAACCAGCGTGAAGACCATGAATGGAACAGCATCCGGCACCTGGTGCTGGACTACATTGGTCTGTCCGACTACGACTTTGACAACCTTAAAGAAAGCATTCGCGAATTGGGTGCCCACTAGTCTCGCAGGAGCCTCCCGTGCCTGAATTACCTGAAGTCGAAACCACCCGCCGGGGCATTGCCCCGCACCTTGAAGGTCAGCGGGTCAGCCGGGTGATTGTGCGCGAGCGCCGTTTGCGCTGGCCGATCCCGGAAGACCTGGATGTGCGTCTGTCGGGGCAGAAGATCGTGCTGGTGGAGCGGCGCGCCAAGTATCTGCTGATTAACGCCGAAGTCGGGACGCTGATCAGCCATTTGGGCATGTCGGGCAACCTGCGCCTGGTAGAGGCCGGGCTGCCGGCGGCCAGGCACGAGCATGTAGACATCGAGCTGGAGTCGGGCCTGGCATTGCGCTACACCGACCCGCGACGTTTCGGTGCGATGCTCTGGAGCCTCGACCCCCTGAACCATGAATTGCTGCTGCGCCTCGGGCCGGAGCCACTGACCGATCTGTTTGACGGTGAGCGGCTGTTTCAGCTGTCGCGCAAGCGTTCGATGGCCGTCAAGCCGTTCATCATGGATAACGCAGTGGTGGTGGGCGTGGGCAATATCTACGCGACTGAAGCGCTGTTTGCTGCCGGCATTGATCCGCGTCGCGAAGCCAAAAGCATCTCACGGGCGCGCTATTTGAAGCTGGCGATCGAGATCAAGCGGATTCTGGCCGCGGCGATTGAGCGTGGAGGCACCACCTTGCGCGACTTTATCGGGGGCGACGGACAACCTGGCTACTTCCAGCAAGAGCTGTTTGTTTACGGGCGTGGCTACCAGCCCTGCAAGGTCTGTGGCACCGAGTTGCGCGAGGTCAAGCTGGGCCAGCGCGCCAGCGTGTTCTGCCCGCGCTGCCAGAGCTGACAGGAACACAGCAGGCGCTGGCCGGCTGTCATCGCGGGAGCTGGCTGGCCAGCGATTCAGGCACTGTGGCTTTTCAGGTTCGGCGCATTAAAGCAATGGCCGACAAGGTCAGGCCTTGCCGGTGATTGCCTTGTATTTGGCCATCAGCTGTTCTTCGGTTTCCGGGTGGGCTTCATCCAGCGGGATGCAGTCAACCGGGCAGACCTGCTGGCATTGCGGCTCATCGTAGTGGCCCACGCACTGGGTACACAGGTTCGGGTCGATCACATAGATCTCTTCGCCCTGGGAAATGGCAGCGTTCGGACACTCGGGTTCGCAGACGTCGCAGTTAATGCAATCGTCGGTGATGATCAGGGACATGGGTACTCCTGCCGGGGCGCTCGGCCCGGGCAACTGAAATCGAATGCGGCAATTGTGCCGCATTGGCGCCCGCAGTGCACGCGGGCGCCGCTTCAGCGGTCACTTCTTGCGAAAGCGCTCGGTGAGGGCATCGGCCACGGCCGGGTGCACGAATTTGTTGATATCGCCACCTAATGCCGCGATTTCCCGGACCAATGTCGACGAAATGAACGAATAACGCTCTGACGGCGTGAGGAACAGACTTTCGACGTCGGGGGCCAGTTGGCGATTCATGTTCGCCAGCTGGAACTCGTATTCGAAGTCCGACACGGCACGCAGGCCACGCAGAAAGACATTGGCGTTCTGTTCTTTGGCAAAGTGCGCGAGCAGCGTCGAGAAGCCGACTACCTCCACATTGGGCAGGTGCTTGGTGACTTCACGTGCCAGCTCCACACGCTGTTCCAGAGGGAATAGCGGGTTTTTTTTGGTGCTGGCAGCGACAGCAATGATCACGTGATCGAACAGGCGCGAGGCGCGTTCGACCAGATCGCCGTGGCCCTTGGTAATAGGGTCAAATGTACCTGGGTACAACACTCGGTTCATCGCGTCGTCCTGGCGGGAATCCGTTGGGGAGTCGGATGGTATCGCAGCATTCCCGGTCGGCCAAGTCGCCATTCGCAGAAGAAAGCACTATAGACGTGGCCAATTAACTACTTTTTCACGGATTTTTCAGGCGCGCGGCCAGCTCTGTTGCCAGTTTCGCCGTGAGCCCGTACACCGACAATTGCGGGTTGGCCCCAATGCTGGTGGGGAATAAAGAGCCATCGTGGACCGATACATTACCCAATTGATGATGGCGCCCAAGGCTGTCGGTAACCGCCAGTTGCGGGTTTTCGCCCATTGCACAGCCACCCATGACATGGGCACTGGCAAGGCGGGTGCGATACAACTCAAGGCTCAAACTGTCGATTCGGTCACGTGTCTGGCCAAGGCTGGTCATGTATTGCGCATCACTGTGCAGCGGCATGACGGCGCTGGCGCCTGCCGCGAACTGGATCTCGGCCATGCTGTGGAGGGCACGCTTGAGACCGTCCCAGACGTAGGGCGTGAGGCTGTAATCGAGCACCGGACTGCCATCAGCACGCAACTCGACACTGCCGCCGGGGCTGTCGGGATGAAAACCGTCGCGCATCAACGCCAGCATCATATGGGTATTGGGCAGTTGCGCCATGTGCCCGGCGCTGGTCTGGCCAAAGCTGGCAAAAATTGTGGCCGCCAGGGCCGGATGCAGCGGCGGCACCTCGAGTTTGTAGCCCATGGGCCCGCTGGTGCCGTCTTTCCACTGAAAATGATCGGAGTAAATCGATTGCGGGGCGCCGTAAAACGGATTGATGGCCGCAGGAAACTGCGCCGCAGAAAAGTTGACCAGGTGCAGAAACGTCCGTTTACCGAGTCGTCCGTGGGGGTCGGGTGCCTCTGAACGCAGCAGCAGGCCGGGGGTGTTGATGCCGCCGCCGGACAGCACATAGTGCCGGGCCTTGACCATGATTGTGCGGCCGGTGGGCGCCACGCAGCGGCTGTCCATGGCCTGGCACTCCAGCCCGGTAACCTGGTCGCCGCTGATCAGCAGCCGCCGGGCGCGGGTCAGATACAGCAATTCGCCGCCCTGTTCGAGGGTGGCGGGGATGGTGGTCACCAGCATCGATTGTTTGGCATTGGTCGGGCAGCCCATGCCGCAGTAGCCCAGGTTCCAGCAGCCGCGCACATTGCGCGGGATCACATGCCAGCTGTAGCCGAGCTTTTCGCAACCGGTGCGGATCACCTCGTTATTGGCGTTGGGCGGGATCAGCCAGGGCGCGACGCCAAGCCGCTGTTCCATCTGCTCGAACCATGGTGCCATCTGCGCCTCACTGTGGCCGGCGACCGCGTGTTCCCGGGCCCAGTGCTCCAGGGTGGGGGCGGGGGTGCGAAAGCTTGAAGTCCAGTTGACCAGGGTCGTACCGCCCACGGCCCGCCCCTGGAGGATGCTGATGGCGCCGTCTTTGCTCATGCGCCCGACGCCTTCCTGATAAAGACTGGAGTAGGCCTCGTCTTCCAGCAGCCTGAAATCACTGCTGGTCCTGAGCGGGCCCTCCTCGATCAGCAAGACCCTGTAACCGGCGGCACTAAGAATCTCGGCCGTGGTGCCGCCGCCTGCACCGCTACCGACAATCACTACATCGGCTTCGAGCGTCAGGTCGCTGTCGAGTTGCGAGCCATCCCGGGTTTTCCAGCCTCGGGCCATGCCTTCGCGGAACGGATCAGGTACGGGCATAAAGGACTTCCATGGTGGCAATGGGGTGTGTAGGAGCGAGCTTGCTCGCGAGCTCTTCGTCGCCGCGTTTAACAGCTCGCGAGCAAGCTCGCTCCTACGGGTTGTACGGGGTCAGTCAGATCTTCGGCGGGCCCGGATACCCGCACCCGGCCCAGGACTCGGGGCGTTCGTACCAGCTCATCATCACCAGTTGCACCAGCGAGCCGTGACCCATGCGCAGCAGGTTCAGGCTGCTGTTTTGCCAGCGTTGCAAAAAATCCTGAATCTGTTCGGGGCTGGCGCTCTCCCAGCCACCCCAGACCCCGGTCAACGGGCCCCGTGTTACCGGCATGGCCAGCACATCGAACAGTTGCCGAGTCAGCTTGAGCAGTTCGGGGGACAAGTGAGCAAGGTTGTGGTCCAGCTGATGCAAGGTGGCATCGGCCGCACCGGGAACAGCCGGGGCTCCCACGCTACCCGCAAGCATCACCGGGATCAGTGCCCGCAAAAAAGTCAGATCACTGCTGCGCAACAAGGCGAAGCCGCTGGCGCTACTGCCGGGCGAGCAGCCACTCAGACTGGCGCCGAGCCCGGCGCAGGTCAAAAATGCACTGGTCCACAGGCCGACTTTGAGTACGCCCCGACGCGATAGCAGAACCTCTTCAACCCTCAATTCAGGCATGGGCCACCTTCGACTAGCGGATAAACAGCTTCTGGATCAGGCGTACCAGTTGGCGGCCATAAGGCGGGTAAATCATCAGCGAGCTGTTGAGGCGCTGTTTAACCAGCACCCCCTTGGCTTTGCTGAAGGTCACAAAGCCTTCATGACCGTGGTAATGGCCCATGCCGGAATGCCCTGCACCGCCAAACGGCAGGTCGTCGATGGCCACATGCAGCAGGGTGTCATTGATGCACACGCCGCCAGAGTGGGTGTGCAGGATGACCCGCTGCTGCTCGGGCTTGTTGTAGCCGAAGTAGTAAAGCGCCAGCGGGCGCGGTCTGGCATTGATGTAATCCAGCGCTTGCTGCAGGTCGCCGTAGGCCACGACGGGCAGCAGCGGGCCGAAGATTTCGTCCTGCATCACCTGCATCTCGTCGTTTACACCCAGCAGCAGGGCGTGGGGCATGCGCCGCCCCTGGCCTTGCTCGTACAGCGGTATCAGGCGTGCACCCTTCAGAGTGGCATCGGTTTGCAGGCGATCAAGGCGCGCCAGTTGGCGTTCATTGATGATTGCGGTGTAGTCCGGGTTGTCGATCAGGGTCGGATAAAAACTGTGCACGGCCTGGCGGTAGGCCTCAACAAAGTCATCGACCCGGTCTCGCGGCACCAGCACGTAATCCGGAGCGATGCAGGTCTGCCCGGCGTTGAGGGTTTTGCCCCAGGCGATACGTTGGGCAGCATCCTTGAGCGGTACATCGGCCGATACGATGGCTGGCGACTTGCCGCCCAGCTCCAGGGTTACCGGGGTCAGGTTGTCGGCAGCTGCCCGCATGACCTGCTTGCCTACGTGGGTCGAGCCGGTGAACAGCAAGTGATCAAATGCCAGGCCGGAGAATGCCACCGCCACATCGGCTTCACCCAGTACTACGGCAACCATGTCTTCGGGGAAGATGCGCCCCAGCAAGTTCTTGAGCCAGTGCCCTGTGGCCGGGGTGAACTCGCTGAGTTTGAGCATTACCCGGTTACCCGCCGCCAATGCCCCGATCAAAGGGCCCATGGCCAGGTACAGCGGGTAGTTCCACGGCACGATAATGCCGATTACGCCCAGGGGCTGATACACCACTTTGGCGCTGGCCGGCTGGAACATCACCCCTACGCTGCGGGACGAGGGCTGCATCCAGCGCTTCAAATGCTTAAGGGTGTAATCAATGCTGTGCAGGCTGGGCATCAGCTCGGCAAACAGGGTTTCGTCAGGGCTGCGGTGGCTGAAGTCCTGGCTGATGGCGTCGATCAGCACTTCGCGCTCATCACTCAGTAACTTGCGCAAACTTTTCAGCCATTGCTGGCGCTGGGCGAGTGGCGGATAGGGGTGAGCCGCATAAGCCAGACGTTGGGTGTCGAGCAGGGAATGGAGATCGCTCAGCACGGCTGAGGCGTCTTGGCGGGGGGCGCTGTCGACAGACATGGTTTGCTCCGGGCGGAAGGCTTGCGGGTTATTTTTATTTGAGAGCAATCATGCTTTTAGAGCCTATGCTCTAAGCTGTCAATGAGGGGCGCTTATCCGTGAGGTTTAACGATGACGGGTAAGGTCGTAAGATGTCTTTCGTTTTTCATTAAAGCCCAAGAAGCCCATGGCCCCACGAATAAAAACCAGCCAGCGCATCGTCAATAGCAGTCTGGAGCTGTTCAATCAGCTGGGCGAGCGCAGTGTGAGCACCAACCACATTGCCGCGCACATGGAAATTTCACCGGGCAATCTGTATTACCACTTCCCTAACAAGCAGGCGATCATCTCGGTATTGTTCAGCGAGTATGAGGCGTTGGTGTTGAGGTTTCTGCGCCCGCCCGAAGGGCGTATGGCCAGTGTTGAAGACAAGCGTCAGTACTTGCAGCAGTTGCTGGATGCCATGTGGCGCTATCGCTTTTTGTACCGTGATATCGAGCACTTGCTGCACAGCGACACTGAGCTTGCCGCCCGTTACCGGGTCTTTTCCCAGAACTGTCTGCGTCAGGCGCAAGCGATTTACCGCGGTTTTGTCGATGCCGGGCTTATGTGCATGACCCCCCTGCAAATCGAGTCGCTGACCCTTAACGCGTGGATCATTCTCACCTCATGGGTCAGTTTTCTGTGTACTACCCGGGAGAACAACGATCAGCTCAGTGAGCAGGCCATCAAGCGCGGGGTGTATCAACTGCTGGTCCTGGAATCGGGCTTTGTCACCGCTCAGGGCCGGGCAGACTTCGATGAACTGATCAAGGATTACTACGTCCCGCTGGAGCACGCGCTGCACGTTCAATAAATGCATTTCACCCCCTCACAGGAGTTCCCTATGCCCGTCGCGCAACTGATCAGCCCTCAAGCCCTGAGCGAACGCCAGGAACTGCCCGGTCTGGTTATTCTGGATTGCCGTTTCGCCCTTGAAGACCCCGACTATGGTCGTTGCAGCTATGCCGAAGGGCATATAGCCGGTGCGCAATTTGCTGACCTTGAACGTGATTTGAGCGGCCCCGTGATCAAAGGTGTAACGGGCCGTCACCCGTTGCCCGAGCCACAGGTGTTGCTTGAGCGACTGCGCGCATGGGGCATCAATGACGACAGCGATGTGGTGCTGTATGACGACGGTCCGGGGGTCTATGCCGCCCGGGCATGGTGGTTGCTGACCTGGCTGGGCAAGCGCGACGGCGTGTTTATCCTCGATGGCGGCCTCAAGGCCTGGCATGGCGCAGGTTTCCCGCTGAGTCTGGATGCTGTGGTCAAGCCCCGTGGCAACCTGGAAGGCAAGCTCGACAAGCGTTTGCTGGTCGATGCCGAGCACTTGCACAAGCGCCTGGGCGATCCGGACCTGACCTTGATCGACGCCCGTGCCCGACCACGTTTTCGCGGCGAAGTTGAACCTATCGACCCTGTTGCCGGGCATATTCCGGGTGCGCAATGTGCAGCGTTCAGCGAGAACCTCGACAGCAGCGGGCGTTTTTTACCTGCAGATCAACTCAAAAAGCGTTTCGCCGAGCAGCTCGGCGGTCGTTCTGCGCAAGAGCTGGTGGCCTACTGCGGCTCCGGCGTGACGGCGTGCCATAACCTGTTTGCACTGGGGTTGGCCGGTTATCCGCTGGGTAAGCTCTATGCGGGCTCGTGGAGCGAATGGATCAACGATCCTGAGCGGGGCATTGCTACCGGCGATTGATGCCCGCGCTGTAACCTGGTCGCTGCGCAGGCGCGAAGGCTGCGACTACGGGTGTTTATGGGCACTGGCTGCGCGATAGGCGCCGGGGCCCACACCGTAGACTTTCTTGAATTGCCGGCTCAGATGGCTTTGATCGGCAAAACCCAATTGCGTAGCCACTTGCAGCGGCAAACAACCCTTTTTCAGCAAGGCTCTGGCGTGGGCAATACGTTGCTGCATCAGCCAGGTGTGCGGTGGCATGCCCGTCGCGCGTTGAAACACCCGGGCCAAATGGAATGCCGACAGATTGACCGCCGCTGCCAGCTGTTCCAGGGAGGGCGGTTCGGCGAGACGGGCCTGCAGCAGCTCCTTGGCCTGACGTACGGCGCGATGTTCAATGCCCGGCTTGGCCGGCATTGGCAGGCGGGCATGGCGATTGAGCAGCGCCAGCATCATTTGTCGCCAGACCGTTTGTTGATGCAGTGCCGACTCCGGGCCTTCGAGCAATTGGTGCAGCCGGCACAAGCCGTTGAACAGGTCGGGGTCGTGAATCAGGGTGTCATTGAAGGTCGGCAAGTGCATGCCGGGCAAGCCGAGCTCTTCCAGCAGGCCGTGCAGTTGCGCGTTGTCGGGATAGAACGCCCGGTAGCGCCAGCCGGCATCATGGCCTTTGTGCCCGTTGTGCACTTCGTCCGGGTTGATCAGAACCAGGGTGCCGGAGCAGGCCAGATGCTCAGCCCCGCGATAACGATAGCGCTGGGCCCCGTCCATGATCATGCCGATCACAAAACCATCATGCACATGGGGTACGAAGCGGTGTTCGATATAGCGCGCGGTGAGCAACTCGACACCTGTCAGCGGTGGCGTTTGCCAGAACCGGATCGACTCACCCTGCTCGCTGCTCATTACCCGGGCCCGGGCCTGAGGCTCGCCAGCCATTGCGGGATGCGCCGTTCGAGGTAGTAGCCCGGGGTTTTAAGGGAGCCTTCGATAAATCCGACATGGCCCCCCCTGGCATGCAGCTCAAGTGTGGTGCACCCGGACAGTTCGCTGGCCTCGGGGATGCTGTGTTTGAACACGAACGGGTCGTCCACGGCGTGGATAATCAGGGTCGGAGTGTCGATGGCGGCCAAAAAGTACCGGCTGGAGGCGCGACGGTAGTAGTCATCGACATTCAGGTAACCGTTGAGTGGTGCGGTGACCCGGTCATCGAACTCCCAAAAGGTGCGCATTTTGCGCAGCGATTTCAGGGAGCCCAGGTTGTCCAGCGTGGCCAGCGGCTCATGCCGGGCATCGTGGCGAAACTGCCGCTGCTTGTTCGTGACATAGACCAGCATTTCACGCATGAAATGCGCCTGGTAGACCTTGGAGAAACCCTGGCCAATCCGGTCGGCGCACTGGTCGAGGCGAAACGGCACCGACACCGCCACCGCACCCTGCAAGCCACTTTCGTTGCCGCTTTCACCCAGGTATTTGAGCAATACGTTGCCGCCCAGTGAATAGCCGACGGCGAACAGCGGGGCCAGCGGATGGGTGGCGCGCAAGTGTGCCACGGCTGCCGCCAGGTCTTCGCTGGCGCCGGAGTGATAACTGCGCGCCAGCAGATTGGGTTCGCCGGAGCAGCCGCGCCAGTTCAGGGCGACACTGGTCCAGCCTTGCGTGGCGAGGGCCCGTTGCTGGCCTGCGACATAGTGCGACGCCGATGAGCCGGTCAGGCCATGCAATACCAGCACTATGGGTGCATCGGTTGAAGGGGTGCCGTGCCAGTCCAGATCGAGAAAGTCACCATCTGCCAGCCACAGGCGCTCGCGGCGGTGTTCAACCACCGGCCGTTTGCGCCACAGCGGGCCCCACAGGGTTTGTAAATGGGGATTGCGCAGGCCATGGGCCGCCATGAACGATTCAGGAAGTGATACAGGGGCAGCTAAGGATGGCACTGGAATTCTCTTGCGCTAACTGATGCAGTGATTGGCTAGCTTGCCACAACAGCGGCCCGAGACAGTAGTCGTTGACGAAGTAAGAGGCGGTGAACGCGCCTGATGCACCACGGGGTTTGAATAAACCCCGCGGGCATGGCGTTGTTACTCTGCGGCGGCTGTTGGCGCTGCTTCGCGCTCCCACAGGGCGTAATTCACGCCGCCGGCCTTTTGTTCACGGTGCAGGCGCCAGTTGGCAGGCAGGCCCAGCTCCGAAGGGCGGCGCTCGCTTTCGGTGTAGATCCAGGCGTTGTCAGCCAGCCAACCGTTCTGTTCCAGCAGGTCGCATGCCGGCTTGAGCAGGTCCAGGTTGAAGGGCGGATCGAGGAACACCACGTCAAACACTTCGGTCGCAGGCGTCGCCAGGTAGTTCAGGGCGTTGGTCTGCTGAACTTCGCCGGTGGTGCAGCGCAGGATGCCCATGTTTTCGCGGATGTTGGAAATCGCATCGCGGTTGCTGTCCAGAGCCACGCCTTTGGCTGCGCCGCGTGACAGTGCCTCCAGGAACAGCGCGCCGCTGCCGGCGAACACGTCCAGCACCTTGGCGCCGACGATGTCCGGGGTCAGCCAGTTGAACAGGGTTTCACGTACACGGTCCGGCGTCGGGCGCAGACCTTCTACGTGGGGGAAGTCCAGCTTGCGGCTGCGCCATTCCCCGCCAATGATGCGTAACTGACCAGCACCCGAGTGCGATGTGTTTTTAGGCTTTGCCATTAATGCTCCGGAACCCCAAGAGGTTGCTCTGAAGGTTTATCGGTAGGAGGTGGCAGTGGTTTTTGCGGCACAGTTGGTCCGGCGGTCACCACGACCAGTTTGTCGGCGCTCAGGTGCTTGTTCATGGCGTCCTTGACCTGCTCTTTAGTCAGGCTTTGGGACTGCTGCATGAAGGTTTCCAGATAGTCCAGAGGCATATCATAGAAGCCCATTGCGCCCAGTTGGCCGACGATTGCCGCGTTGCTGGCATTTGACAGCGGGAAGCTGCCCGCCAATTCACGCTTGGCATCGTCGAGTTCTTTTTGCGTCGGACCGTTTTTCAGGTAGTCAGCCAGAATGTCTTGCACCAGTTTGAGCGTACCTTCGCTCAATTCGGCACGGGTCTGCAGGTTGATCATGAACGGCCCGCGTGCCTGCATCGGGCTGAAGCCGGAATACACGCCGTAGGTCAGGCCGCGTTTCTCGCGTACTTCAGTCATCAGGCGCGTACCGAAGCCACCGCCACCGAGAATGCTGTTACCCAGGGCCAGTGCGGCATAGTCCGGATCGTCGCGGTCAATTCCAAGCTGGGACAGCAGCAGGTGGGTCTGCTTGGACGGAAATTCGATGTGGGTCTGGCCAGCCTTGGGTTCGCCGGGCTCTACGGTTTTGGCGACTGCAGGGCCTTTGGGCAGCGCGGCCGACACTTGAGCGGCCATGGCTTCGGCTTCTGCGCGAGACAGATCGCCAACGATCGCGATCACCGCGTTGCCGGCGGTGTAAGCCTTGTTGTGGAACGCCTTGAGCTGATCGATGGTGACCGCAGCGATGCTTTGAGCGTTGCCATCGCTTGCGTGGGCATAAGGGTGATTACCGTACAGACGCTTGAACAGTTCATCGCTGGCCAGCTTGCCCGGATCCTGCTTCTGGTATTCAAAGCTGGCGAGCAACTGGTTTTTGATCCGCGCCAGGGAGTCGGCCGGAAAGGTTGGCTGGCCAACCACTTCGGCAAACAGGTTGAGCGCCGGTGTGCGCTTGGCCGGGTCACTCAAGCTGCGCAATGACACTACAGCCATGTCGCGATAGGCCCCGTTGCCGAAATCCGCACCCAGGCTTTCAAAGCCCTGGGCGATGGCCCCGACGTCCTTGCCTGCCACGCCTTCATTGAGCATGGCGTTGGTCAGCAGTGCCAGGCCCGGGGTGTTTTCGTCCTGGCTGCTGCCGGCGGCGAAGGTCAGGCGCAGGTCGAACATCGGCAGCTCGCGGGCTTCAACGAACAGAACTTTGGAGCCTTCGGCGGTTTTCCAGGTTTGTACATTCAATGCGCGATGGCTGGGGGCCTTGCCGTCGAGTTCGGTCAGAGACTCGAGCTTGTGCTCGGCCTTGGCCTGATCCAGTGCCTGGCTGGCCACGGAGACCGAGGGGCTGACGAAATAGTAGCCGAGTACGCCGGCCAGTATTGCAGCGCTCAGGCCGAGCAGGGCGTAGCGGGAACCTTTACGCTCACTCATGGGTTTTCTCCTCGGGCAGTACATGCGCAACGCTGAGGCGGTCGCGAGTGAAATAAGTGCGGGCGGCTTGCTGGATATCGGCCGGGGTGACCTTTTGCAGGTCTTGCAGCTCGGTATCCATCAGCTTCCACGACAGGCCCACGGTCTCCAGCTGGCCAATCGAGGTGGCCTGGCTGGTGATCGAGTCGCGCTCATAAACCAGGCCTGCGATCACCTGGGCGCGCACTCGCTCCAGTTCCTGTGGCGATGGCGGGGTTTTTTTCAGGTCATCGAGCATGCGCCACAAGCCGGCTTCGGCCTGGGCCAGAGTGACTTTTTTCTGGCTGTTGGGCATTGCCGAAAGCATGAACAGGCTGTCGCCACGGGTGAAGGCGTTGTAATTGGACGAAGCGCCGGACACCAGCTCTTCGCCGCGCTCCAGCTGGGTTGGCATACGTGCGCTGTAGCCACCATCCAGCAGTGCCGAAATGAGGCGCAGGGCGTTGGCAGTAACCGGGTCTTTGGCGGTGGCAATGCTTGGCACGTTGAAGCCCAGAATCAGGCTTGGCAGTTGGGTCTGCACGTGGATCTTGAGCAGGCGCTCACCGGGGGTCGGCAGTTCCAGCGGGACTTTGGCGACAGGCACTTCGCGTTTGGCCACCTGGCCGAAATAGCGCTGGGCCAAGGCTTTGACTTCATCCGGTGTTACGTCTCCCACCACCACCAGGGTAGCGTTGTTCGGTGCGTACCACTCTTCATACCAAGCGCGCAGTTCGCCAACGCTCATGCGCTCCAGGTCCACCATCCAGCCGATGGTCGGCGTGTGATAACCACTGGACGGGTAGGCCATGGCGCTGAACAGTTCGAAGGCCTTGCTCATCGGCTGATCGTCGGTACGCAGGCGGCGTTCTTCTTTAATGACCTCGATCTCGCGCTTGAACTCTTCAGGCGGCAAGCGAAGGCTGGCCATGCGGTCGGCTTCGAGCTCGAAGGCAACCGCCAGGCGGTCGCGGGCCAATACCTGGTAATAGGCGGTGTAGTCATCGCTGGTGAAAGCGTTTTCCTGGGCGCCGAGGTCGCGCAGGATCAACGAGGCTTCGCCGGGGCCGACCTTGTTACTGCCTTTGAACATCATGTGCTCAAGAGCATGGGACAGGCCGGTCTTGCCCGGGGTCTCGTAACTGGAACCCACTTTGTACCAGACCTGGGATACCACCACTGGCGCGCGATGGTCTTCGCGCACGATGACCTTCAGGCCATTGTCCAGGCGAAACTCGTGGGTGGGTTGCTGGTCGGCCGCCAGGGCCGAAAGCGGGAGCAAAACTGTGCTGAGCAACAGGCCAGCAGCGCGGCGGGCTAGAGCATTCATTCGTTTTTAAACCTGTTGGGCTGCCCGCTTGGCCTTAGCGTCAGCGGGTGAGGAGGTGCTAGGATACTGATCCGTTTTACTGGCGGCCACGCCTATCAGGCCTTTGACGATCAGACGACGATTGATCGGGCAGTATAGGAGCCAGCCTGGAAGTGTGAATGTATCCCGGTAAATTTAGCTTTTTTGCCGATTTTCCCGTTCCAGTTCCGAGTTAAGACGAAGTTTCAGGGGTGTGCTTTACCCTCTGATCAAGGTGCGTGCGAACGAGCTGACAAAAAAACAGTCTGTTTCACACCGAATATTATTTGCCGGGGCGCCACAGTGGCGCTTCGCTACGATGAGATAGCCGTCCTCCATGTTTGGTTCCAACGACGACAAGAAGAACCCAGCTGCGGCTGGCGAGAAAAAAGGCCTGTTCGGATGGCTGCGCAGAAAGCCGCAGGAAACCGTCGTTGAGCAGCCTGCACCCGCACCCGAAATCACCCCTGAGCCGTTGATTGAGGCCACTGCGGTGGTTGTCGAGCCAACGCCTGAAGTGGTTGTGGTTGCACAGGCGCCTGCTGTTGAATCGCCAGCCGCTGCCGAGCCATGGCCGCCGCTGCCAGTGCCCGAGGAACCCGTTGCGCTGGTCAAGGACCTGCAGGCGCCGTATATCGTGCCTTCCATTCCGGAACCGGAGATCGAGGTCGCGGTCAGCGCCCCGGTCATCGCGCCGGAGCCTGTGGTCGAAGTGCTTGAAGTGCTTGAAACCTTCGTCGAGCCTGTTGCACCAGAGCCAGAGCCAGAGCCAGAGCCAGAGCCAGAGCCGGTCGTAGTTGTCGAGCCGCAAGCTGTTGCTGCGCCTGTGGTCCCTGCGCCAGCAGTTGCGGCTCCGGTGGTGGTAGCTGAAGCTCCAGCTGCGCAAGCCAAGGTCGGCTTCTTTGCCCGCCTCAAGCAGGGGCTGTCGAAAACCAGCGCCAGCATCGGCGAAGGCATGGCCAGCCTGTTCCTGGGCAAAAAAATCATCGATGACGATCTGCTCGACGAGATTGAAACCCGCCTGCTCACCGCAGACGTTGGTGTTGAAGCCACCTCGGTGATTATCAAAAACCTGACTCAAAAGGTTGCGCGCAAGCAGCTGACCGACGCCGATGCACTGTACAAGTCGTTGCAGGCCGAGTTGGCTGCCATGCTCAAACCGGTAGAGCAGCCGCTGAAAATCGAAGCGAAAAACAAGCCATTCGTCATTCTGGTGGTCGGCGTCAATGGCGCGGGCAAGACCACCACCATCGGCAAGCTGGCGAAAAAGCTCCAGCTTGAAGGCAAAAAAGTCATGCTCGCCGCCGGCGATACGTTCCGTGCCGCCGCGGTCGAGCAGTTGCAGGTGTGGGGGGAGCGCAACAATATCCCGGTGATCGCCCAGCACACTGGCGCCGACTCGGCTTCGGTGATTTTTGACGCCGTGCAAGCCGCCAAGGCGCGGGGCATCGACGTGTTGATCGCCGATACTGCCGGACGCCTGCACACCAAAGACAACCTGATGGAAGAACTGAAAAAAGTTCGCCGGGTGATCGGCAAGCTCGACGAAGACGCCCCGCACGAAGTGCTGCTGGTACTGGATGCCGGCACCGGGCAGAACGCGATCAGCCAGACCAAGCAGTTCAATCAGACCGTGGCCCTTACCGGCCTGGCGCTGACCAAGCTGGATGGCACGGCCAAGGGCGGGGTGATCTTCGCCCTGGCCAAGCAGTTCAATATTCCTATTCGTTTTATCGGTGTCGGCGAAGGCATCGATGATCTACGGGACTTTGAGTCCGAACCCTTTGTCCAGGCTCTGTTTGCGGAGCGGGAGCGTCCATGATTCGTTTCGAGCAGGTCGGTAAGCGCTATCCAAATGGACACGTGGGCCTGCACGAGCTGAGCTTTCGGGTCCGTCGCGGCGAGTTCCTTTTTGTAACCGGTCATTCCGGCGCAGGTAAAAGCACCCTGCTCCGGCTGTTACTGGCTATGGAGCGCCCGACCACCGGCAAACTGCTGCTGGCGGGGCAGGATCTGGGGCAGATCAGCAACGCGCAAATTCCTTTTCTGCGCCGTCAGATCGGTGTGGTGTTCCAGAACCACCAACTGCTGTTTGATCGCACGGTGTTCAATAACGTGGCCTTGCCGCTGCAGATTCTCGGGCTGTCCAAGCCTGAAATCGCCAAGCGTGTCGACTCGGCACTTGAGCGTGTGGCGCTGTCGGACAAAACCGATCTGTATCCCGGTGACTTGTCCACGGGCCAGCAACAACGCGTCGGTATTGCCCGGGCCATCGTCCATCGTCCAGCCTTGCTGCTGGCCGACGAACCCACCGGCAACCTCGACCCGCGTCTGGCGGCGGAAATCATGGGCGTATTTGAAGACATCAACCGTTTGGGCACCAGCGTACTGATCGCCAGCCATGACCTGGCGCTGATTGCACGCATGCGCCACCGCATGCTCACCCTGCAGCGCGGGCGATTGATTGGCGACGGGGAGGCCGCGCAATGAGTGCGACACGCGGCTCCAAGGTTTCCGAACGTGTAGCACCCAAGGCCGCAGATCCGCAGCCGGCCAGGAAAAAGCATGACGATGACGATGGCCCGGGTTTCTCGATGTTGTTCCGGGCCTGGGTTGAGGCCCATCGCGCCAGTTTGCTCGACAGCCTGAAGCGTCTTGGCAAGCAGCCGATTGGCAGCTTCTTCACCTGCCTGGTGATGGCAGTCGCGCTGAGCTTGCCAATGGGGCTCTCGCTTTTGCTTAACAACGTCGAGCGTCTGGGCGGTTCGTGGCAGCGTGCGGCGCAGATTTCGCTGTACCTGCAACTGGATGCCGACAGCTCGCAAGGCGAGCAATTGAGTAATCAGATAAAAGGTATGGCTGGCGTGGCTGACGCTGAATTCATCAGCCGCGAAAAGGCCCTTGAAGAGTTCCAGCAGCAATCCGGCTTGGGGGAAGCGCTTAAAGAGCTTCCGGATAATCCGTTGCCGGGCGTGGTGCTGGTGACCCCGAATGAGGTCGATAAAGCCACCCTCGAGGCTCTGCGCGAGCGTCTTTCGGAGTTGCCGAAAGTGCAACAGGCGCAACTTGATCTAGTCTGGGTCGAGCGTCTGGCGGCCATTCTGAAATTGGGTGACCGCTTTGTGTTTGGCTTGACGGTCTTGCTGGTATCGGCTTTGCTGCTGGTTATTGGTAATACGATTCGTTTGCATATCGAGAATCGTCGTATCGAAATCGAAGTCATCAAGCTGGTCGGCGGCACTGACAGTTATGTGCGCAGGCCTTTTCTTTATATGGGTGCGCTTTATGGTTTTGGCGCCGGGGTGCTTTCCTGGGGCGTATTGGCATTCGGCTTGAACTGGCTCAACGACGCGGTAGTCGGGTTGGCCGGGTTGTATGGCAGCAGTTTTGCCCTGGCCGGTGTGCCAGTAGCCGATGGTCTGTCTCTCTTGCTTGGCGCGGTGCTGTTAGGGTATATCGGTGCATGGATTGCAGTAGCGCGTCACTTACGTGAGCTTTCGCCTAAGTAGTTTCTTTTTGCCTGTTGACCTTTTCAGCTTTTTTTGGGAACTTTTTCCTGAGTTTCCGGTCAACTTTCGCAGTGCTGAACTGCACGAGTTATGTGAGACGGAGGTTTATTCGTATGACCACTTCTTTGCAACCTGCGTATGCGTTGGTCCCTGGTGCGAACCTTGAGGCCTATGTAAACACGGTGAACAGCATTCCACTGCTGACACCGGAGCAGGAGCGTGAACTGGCCGAGAGTCTCTACTATGAGCAGGATCTTGGGGCGGCTCGGCAGATGGTGCTCGCCCACCTGCGTTTTGTTGTACACATTGCCCGTAGCTATTCGGGCTATGGCCTGGCTCAGGCTGACCTGATCCAGGAAGGCAATGTCGGCCTGATGAAGGCGGTCAAACGCTTTAACCCTGAAATGGGCGTGCGTCTGGTGTCGTTCGCCGTGCACTGGATCAAGGCAGAGATCCACGAGTTTATTCTGCGTAACTGGCGGATCGTGAAAGTTGCGACCACCAAGGCTCAGCGCAAACTGTTCTTCAACCTGCGCAGCCAGAAAAAACGTCTGGCCTGGCTGAACAATGATGAAGTTCATCGTGTGGCTGAAAGCCTCGGTGTAGAGCCTCGCGAAGTTCGCGAGATGGAAAGCCGTCTGACTGGCCATGATATGGCGTTCGACCCGGCAGCCGAAGCTGACGACGACAGTGCATTCCAGTCGCCAGCCAACTACCTGGAAGACCACCGGTACGATCCGGCACGTCAACTGGAGGATGCTGACTGGACTGATAACTCCACCAGCAACCTGCATGAAGCGCTGGAAGTGCTTGATGATCGCAGCCGCGACATTCTGTATCAGCGCTGGCTGGCTGAAGAGAAAGCTACGCTGCATGACCTGGCACAGAAGTACAACGTGTCTGCCGAGCGGATTCGTCAGCTGGAAAAAAGCGCGATGAACAAGCTCAAACTGTCGATTGCCGCCTGAACGGGCTCGACAAAAAAACGCCCCGGCTCTAACGAGTCGGGGCGTTTTTGTTTGTCCCTGCGGGAGCCGGCTTACTCGGCCCAGGGCGCCTTGCGCGAAGTGTTCAGGGTATCGAGGTAGCTGTCGCCGCCCAGCTGGCGCATTTGTCGCTGTATCCAGCTGGCGCGGCGGCTGACGTACGGGCTAGGTCGACCGGCACTCCAGTTGCGCGGATTGGGCAGTACGGCGGCCAGGTAGCTGGCTTGCTGACGGCTCAATCTGGCGGCACTCACGCCAAAGTGATGCTGGGCCGCGGCCTCTGCACCAAATACTCCCTCATCCCACTCTGCGCTGTTGAGGTACACCTCGAGAATCCGCTGCTTGGGCCAGAGTACCTCGATCAACCCGGTGAACCAGGCCTCCAGCCCTTTGCGCAGCCAGCTTCGACCCGACCATAGAAACAGGTTTTTCGAGACTTGCTGGCTCAGCGTGCTGGCGCCGCGTAACGTCCCGCCCCGTTCGTTGTGAGCGAAAGCGGCGCGGATGGCGCTGAAGTCAAAGCCCCAGTGCTCGGCGAATTTCTGATCCTCGCCAGCAATGACCGCGACTTTAAGTTCGTCGCTGATTTCATCCCACGGTCGCCAGCTGCGTTGCAGGTCAATGGGCTCGCCGTCGAACCATGATTCGACCTTGCGCTCGACCATCAGCGCAGTGCCCGGCGGCGGGACCCAGCGAAAGATCAGCACCAGCAATGCGCTGCCCGCTGCGAACCAGAGCAGGGCTTTGAGAAAGCGATGAACAAGAATACGCAGCATAGATGGCTTGGCCGAACCCGTTGAGCGGGCCATTATACAGACCCTGCGCCATTCCATAGTCCTGACGGGAGTTATCCATGTTGCGCGTGTTTCTGATGCTGGCCGCCTTTTTCGGCTTCACCGGTGTGGCCCTTGGCGCATTCGCGGCCCATGGCCTGAAAAGCCGCCTGAGCGAGCAATACCTGGCCATTTTTCATACAGGGGTTACCTACCAGTTGGTGCATACCCTGGCCCTGCTCGGTGTAGCCCTGCTCGCCACTCAGCTGCCGGGTCGCCTGGTGACGTGGTCCGGTGTCTTTTTCGCCCTGGGCATCGTACTGTTTTCCGGCAGTTTGTATCTGCTGACCCTGACGGGTATCAGCAAACTGGGGATCATTACGCCCATCGGTGGTCTGGCTTTTCTGGCCGGATGGTTATGCCTGGGCATTGCCGCCTGGCGCTTGAGCTAAGTCCGCAAGATGAATGGCTTGGGTCGACCTGACTGATCGGGATAGAATGCTGGCCCCTTAAAATGAAGGCAGCGTCGCGCATGCGCATTCAGTTGAACGGTGAACCTTTTGAACTGCCGGACGGCGAGACCGTCGCCAGCCTGTTGGCGCGCCAGGAACTGACCGGGCGTCGAGTGGCTGTCGAGCTTAACCTGGACATCGTCCCGCGCAGTCAGCACGCCGGGACGGTGCTCAAAGAAGGTGACCAGGTCGAAGTGGTGCATGCCATCGGTGGTGGCTAGTCCCCCGCTTGACCCATTCCCGCGGTGCACACAATTACAGAGGATTCCCGATGAGCAATGTTCGCAGCGACAAGCCTTTTATCCTGGCTGGCCGTACTTATCAGTCGCGCCTGTTGGTGGGCACTGGCAAGTACCGTGACATGGAAGAAACCCGCCTTGCCATCGAGGCATCGGGTGCTGAAATTGTCACCGTCGCCGTGCGTCGTACCAACATCGGGCAAAACCCTGGCGAGCCGAACCTGCTCGATATCCTGCCACCGGATCGCTATACCATCCTGCCGAACACGGCCGGTTGCTATGACGCGGTAGAAGCCGTACGCACCTGCCGCCTGGCCCGTGAGCTGCTCGACGGCCACAATCTGGTCAAGCTGGAAGTACTGGCGGATCAGAAAACCCTGTTCCCCAATGTGATCGAAACCCTCAAGGCCGCAGAGATCCTGGTCAAGGAAGGTTTCGACGTGATGGTGTACACCAGCGATGACCCGATCATCGCCCGCGAGCTCGAGGCCATGGGCTGCATCGCCGTGATGCCGCTGGCCGGGCTGATTGGCACCGGCTTGGGGATCTGTAATCCCTACAACCTGCGGATCATCCTTGAAGAAGCAAAAATTCCGGTGTTGGTGGATGCGGGCGTGGGTACTGCCTCCGACGCCACCATTGCCATGGAAATGGGCTGCGAGGCGGTGCTGATGAACTCGGCCATCGCCAATGCCCAGCACCCGATCATCATGGCCGAAGCCATGAAACACGCCATTGTGGCGGGCCGTCTGGCGTATCTGGCCGGACGCATGCCGAAAAAACTCTATGCCAGCGCCTCTTCGCCGCTGGATGGTCTGATCAAGTAAGAGCCACTGATGACTGAATCACTCGACACCCCAACCCCGGAAGAAGGCGAAGATCGCCAGCACCGTCGCATCAAGAGTTTTGTGATGCGCGCCGGGCGTATGACCGAAGGCCAGCAACGTGGCCTTGACCAGGGCACGCCGCTGTACGTGCTGCCGCTGGCTGATGCGCCGGTCGATTTCGACCAGGTATTCGGCCGCTCGGCGCCGCGGACCCTCGAAATCGGTTTCGGCATGGGCCACTCCTTGCTGGAAATGGCGGCAGCTTCGCCTGAGCAGGACTTTATCGGGGTTGAGGTTCACCGTCCGGGTGTCGGCGCGCTGCTCAATGGCGTACTGACCCAAGGGCTGACCAACCTGCGGGTTTACGATTGCGATGCGATCGAAGTACTGACCCGTTGCGTGGCCGACAACAGCCTGGATCGCCTGCTGCTGTTCTTCCCGGACCCGTGGCACAAGAGCCGTCACCACAAGCGCCGTATCGTGCAGGCTTCCTTTGCCGAACTGGTGCGTTCCAAGCTCAAGGTCGGCGGTGTGCTGCACATGGCTACCGACTGGGAACCCTATGCCGAATACATGCTGGAAGTGATGAACGTCGCGCCGGGCTATCGCAATCTGGCCGAAGATGGCCGTTGTGTACCGCGCCCGACCGAGCGCCCGGTGACCAAGTTCGAACGCCGCGGCGAACGTCTTGGGCATGGCGTGTGGGATCTGAAGTTCGAAAAACTGTAAGCACCAACCTTTGTGGGAGCTGGCTTGCCAGCGATGGCATCAACGCGGTCTGACGGTAAACCGCGTCGTCTGCATCGCTGCCAAGCCAGCTCCCACAATGTTTTCAGTCTTCGCATCAGCGCCGGTCAGCCACAACCCCGATCAACACCAGCACCACCAACAACACCGGCGCCAGGCTGTAGTTGTTGAACTGGCCGAGGCCGCGTTCGACCCAGGGTGTGGCGTAAATCAGAGCCGCACCGCTGCCCACCAGGCACAACAAGGCCATCAGGGGCACACGCAAGGCGCCGGCAACACTTCCCAGACGTTGTTCGACCCAACCTTTGAAGTCGGCACCGAACAGCACCAGCAAGCAGCCGATCAGGGCCAGCGAGATCTCCGAGAGGTGGCTGCGGCTCCAGCGCGATACGGTAGCAAGCAGGTCTAGTACCAAGTCCATTCGAGTTCCTTAGATCAGAAAGTGCTGCAGCAAGTCGTTGAGAAACAGCTGGCCCCGGGCAGTTGCTGCCAGGCGTGACGGTTCGACCTGCAATAGGCCGCTTTGTTCGGCAGCATCGCGTCCGCTTTTCAAGCTTTCGAGTGCCAGCCCGGTACGCTCGGGGTAGAGCGCAGCATCGACGCCATCGGTCAGGCGCAAGGCGTTCATCAGAAACTCAAACGGTAGCTCTTCGGCAGTCAGAACTTTCTCGCCCGCCTGGAAGTTTTTGCCCGGGTTCAGGTAATCCTTCGGCAGGCGGGTTTTCCAGGTGCGGATTATGCGGCCATCGGGATGGCTCAATTTGCCGTGGGCGCCAGCACCGATACCGATAAAGTCGCCAAAGCTCCAGTAGTTCAGGTTATGCCGCGCCGGGCGACCCGGCTGGGCGTAAGCCGAAACTTCGTACTGGGCATAGCCGTGTTCGGCCAGCAGTGCCTGACCGGCTTCCTGAATGTCCCACAGAGTGTCGTCCTCAGGCAGGACCGGCGGCTGGTTCCAGAATACCGTGTTGGGTTCCAGCGTCAGTTGATACCAGGACAGGTGTGTCGGCTGCAGGGCGATAGCCTGGCGCAAGTCGCTCAGGGCGTCGTCCAGCGACTGATCGGGCAAACCGTGCATCAAGTCCAGGTTGAAGTTATCAAAGCCGGCCAGGCGTGCCATACCGGCCGCACGTACGGCCTCGTCACCGTTGTGGATGCGGCCCAGTGCTTCGAGCTTCTCTTGCTGGAAGCTCTGGATACCTATCGACAGCCGGTTGATCCCCAGCTTGCGGTAAGCCACGAACTTTTCCTGCTCGAAAGTACCGGGGTTGGCTTCCAGGGTGATTTCGATATCGCTGGCGAACGCAATTCGCGCTTCGACACCCTTGAGCAGGCGCCCCAGGGACCGGGCGCTGAACAGGCTTGGTGTGCCGCCGCCGAAGAAGATCGAACTCAGCTCGCGGCCATACACCGCGTGCAGGTCCTGATCGAGGTCGGCCAGCAGTGCGTCGACGTACTCGTCTTCAGGCAGCACCGGGCTGGCGGTGTGGGAGTTGAAGTCGCAATACGGGCATTTGCGCACGCACCACGGAATATGGATGTACAGCGACAGGGGCGGCAATTGCGTCAACGGCGCGCGTGGCGCCTGCTGAGTAAAGCCAGCCGCACCCAGATAGAGCGGCTGTGGAGGAGTGTCGTGGGTCATTTCAGGCCCAGACGCTGACGCAGCAAGACCATGGCACGGGCCCGATGGCTCAGCTGGTTTTTTTCGCCCGGGCTGAGGTCGGCACTGGAGCAATTGCGCTCCGGAACCCAGAACAACGGATCGTAACCGAAACCGTGCGCACCGCTGGCGGCAGGCAGGATGCGCCCGTGCCACAAGCCTTCGCAGATAATCGGCAACGGATCTTCGGCGTGCCGGACCAACGCCAGCACGCAGACAAATTGCGCGCCGCGTTCGGCTTCGGGTACGTCCTTGAGGGCCTCGAGCAGCTTGGCGTTGTTGGCCGCATCACCCTTGCCGTCGGCGTAGCGGGCCGAGTAAATACCCGGCGCGCCACCGAGAAAATCCACCGCCAGCCCGGAGTCGTCGGCCAGTGCCGGCAAACCCGAGATACGCGCGGCATTGCGCGCTTTAAGAATCGCGTTTTCAACGAACGACAAGCCGGTTTCTTCCGGTTCAACGCTGCTGAATTCTCCAATCGAGCGCAACTGCACCGACTCGCCGAGCATGGCCTGAAGTTCTTTGAGTTTGCCGGCGTTGTGGCTGGCCAGTACCAGTTGCGTGAAGTTGATCATTAGAGCGGAGCGACCTCTTGGGAGTAATCGATGGATTTGGTTTCGCCGTTGACCTTGAGCTCGATATCGAAAATGAAGGTGGCAGGCTGATTGACCGGGAATTGAGCGAAGTAGTCGATCGCCCCCTTGTCATCAATCACTTGCTTGAAGGTCAGGGGCCGGGCCTTTTTCTCGCCTTCGACGCGCACGGTACCCTTGACGGTGGTAGCGACTTTTTTACCGGCGGTGTCCAGATTGATATTCAGGCCACCCAGTTGTTTGCTGCGTTCCAGTTTGTATTTGGCTGCAATTTCAGGCGACAGGAAGTCCGACATATAGGCGTTGTAATACACCTTGGTGCCGCCGACCGTGGCCTGGCCAGCCGCCATGGCCTGCATGGCGAAGCACATTGAAAGCATTAGTAATCCAATACGACCCATCGTCTTTCTCCTTGAACGCTGATTTAAACCGCGACCTGATGATCCTGAAGGCCGGGGCTGCTGACACGATAAATGCCAATCTCGCCCAACAGGTTAGGCCATAACTTGCTGGCCCACCCGTGGCGGTGCTGCTGATCGACAGCAAGGCGGTTGATCACCCGGGCTTCGCGACCTCGGCACAGCTCTTCAAAGTCTTCGAAGGTGCAGAAGTGGATGTTCGGCGTGTTGTACCAGGTGTAGGGCAGAAACTCGGATACCGGCATCCGGCCCTTGCTGGCCAGGTACCAGCGGCAGCGCCAGTGGCCGAAGTTCGGAAAGGTAATGATGCACTGGCGCCCGACGCGCAGCATTTCGTCGAGAATCCGGTCGGGGTAGTGCACGGCCTGCAGCGCCTGGGTCATGACCACGATATCGAAACTGTTGCTGGCGAAGTTGCCCAATCCCTTGTCCAGATCCTGCTCGATGACGTTGATGCCCTTGGCGACGCACTCGGCGATATTGTCCGGGTCGTTTTCCAGGCCATAGCCGGTGACTTGCTTGTTGTCGCGCAGCCAGCTCAGCAGTTCGCCATCACCACAACCAAGGTCGAGCACGCGGCTGCCGGCGGGGATCCAGTCTTGGATGATTTCCAGGTCGGCTCTCATGGCGTTCTCACAGTTCTATGCGGTTCATGTAATTACTGAAGGCTTGCAGGTAACGCGGGATCGGGATCAGGAAGGCGTCATGGCCTTGCGGAGCATCGATCTCCAGGTAGCACACGTCTTTCTTCGCCGCCATCAGGGCATCCACCAGTTCGCGTGAGCGCGCGGGCGAGAAACGCCAGTCGGTGGTGAATGACATCACGCAAAAGCGCGCCTTGGCTGAGGCGAAGGTTTTGGCCAGGTCGTCATCGAAGTTGGCCGCCGGGTCGAAGTAGTCCAGCGCCTTGGTCATCAGCAAATAAGTGTTGGCGTCAAAGCGCCCGGAGAACTCTTCACCCTGATAACGCAGGTAGCTTTCAACCTGGAACTCCACGCTGTGGAAGTCGTAGTTGAGGTTTTCGTTCTTCAGGCCACGGCCAAATTTCTCGCCCATCGAGTCATCGGACAGGTAGGTGATGTGCCCGACCATGCGCGCCAGCATCAGGCCGCGCTTGGGAATTACGCCCTTTTCCTGGAACGAACCGCCGTGGAACTCGGGGTCGGTGAGGATGGCCTGGCGAGCGACTTCGTTGAACGCGATGTTTTGCGCCGACAGTTTTGGCGCCGAAGCGATGGCCAGGCAATGACGCAGCCGGTCCGGGTAGCTGATGCTCCACTGCAGCGCCTGCATGCCGCCCAGGCTGCCACCGATGATGGCGGCCCACTGGTCGATGCCCAGCCGGTCAGCCAGGCGTGCCTGGCTGTGGACCCAGTCTTCAACGGTGAGTACCGGGAAATCGGCACCAAACGGGCGACCGGTTTCTGGATTGATACTGCTGGGGCCGGTAGAGCCATTGCAGCCGCCGAGATTGTTCAGGCTGACGACGAAGAACTTGTTGGTATCGATAGGCTTGCCGGGCCCGATGCAACTGTCCCACCAGCCGGGCTTGCGCTCATCGATGCTGTGGTAGCCGGCAGCGTGATGGTGCCCGGAGAGGGCGTGACAGATCAGCACGGCATTGCTGGCCGTGGCATTGAGCTGGCCGTAGGTTTCGTAAATCAGGTCATAGGCAGGCAATGAACGGCCGCAGGCTAAAGCCAGGGGTTCGCTGAAGTGCGCCATTTGTGGCACAACCAGACCAACGGAATCGGGGGGAAAGGCGGCTGGCATCGACCCTGCTCTCTTTAAATGAGGCGTAAGTCTAATGAGCGGGGGAGTGGGCGGCAAGCAATGCTCCGGGCTGATTTCGGAGGTGCTCGAAGACTGCCTTTGCGGGAGCTGGCTTGTCAGCGATGCAGCCGACAACTTCGGCCTGGAAACCGCAATGATGCAATCGCGGGCAAGCCGGCTCCCACAGAAGAAACAGTATTCAGGCTGGCTTTGTCAGCCCCGGCAAATCCGGCAGTTTTTTCGGCGCGTGCAAGCGCACGCGTTTCTGCCGGTTGAGTTCACCGCTGATCAGGCTGACCTGACTTTTGGCTATGCCGAACGCCTTGGCCAGAAAGGCCAGCAGATGGGCGTTGGCCTTGCCTTCTACCGGTGGGGCGGTGAGGCGGATCTTCAGACGTTCACCGTGCAGGCCGGCGAACTCATCGCTGCTGGCCTTGGGTTGCAGGTGGCAGTCGAGAATCAGGTCCTCGCCGTCCCAACGGAAGTAGCTCATCAGATCAGGCCGAACAACACGACCGGCATGCCGACATACATGGCCAAAGGCGGGATCACGTAGCTCTGGATCAGCTGAATCACCATGAACGCCAGGATCGGCGAGATATCCAGCCCGCCCATGCTTGGCAGCATGCGGCGGAACGGCGCCAGGGCCGGCTCGGTGATCTGGTTCACCAGTTCGGCGCCCGGGCTGGTGCTACCAGGAGCAACCCAGGACAGGATCACGCTGATGATCAGGGCAAAGAAGAACACCTTCAAGAACAGCGCAGTCACGCCAATGATGGCCCAGGCCAGCAGCCCCAGAATGTTGAACGACATGTAGCTCAGGGTCAGCACTATGGCGAAGATCACCATTTGCACCAGAATCGCCAGCACCAGCGATGACATGTCCAGGCCAAACAGGCTCGGGATCACACGGCGCAGAGGCTTGAGCAGCGGCTGCGTGGCTTTGACCGTGAACTGGCACAGCGGGTTGTAGAAGTTGGCCCGTACCAGCTGCAGGATGAATCGCAACAGGACGATCAGCAGGTAGAGGCTACCCAGGGTTTGAATTACGAAAATGGCAGCGCCATTAAGTCCAGACATCATGTGCTCCTTATTGACCCAGTTGTTCGGCCATTTCGGCCGAGCGGTGCGCGGCGGCACTCAATGCTTTTTCGACCGAGGCTGCAAAACCGTCGGCCTGGAATGATTTGATCGCAGCTTCGGTGGTACCGGCGGGCGAGGTTACGCGGCGGCGCAGCTCGGCGGCATCGACATCACTGGCCACGGCCATGTGCGCCGCCCCCAGCGCTGTCTGCTCGGCCAGTTGCTTGGCCACTTCGCGTGGCAGGCCGAGTTTGACCCCGGCGTCGGCCATGGCTTCGATCAGCAGGAAGAAATACGCCGGACCGCTGCCGGACACAGCCGTGACGGCATCGATCTGGGCTTCGGTATCGACCCAGACCGCGATCCCGACGGCTGACAGCAAATCTTCAGCCTGCTGGCGCTGTTCGGCGGTAACGGCGGCAGTCGCGAACAGGCCGCTTACACCTTTACCGAGCAATGCCGGAGTATTGGGCATGCAGCGTACCAGCGGCTGGTTGCCCAGCCAGTTCTGCAGGCTGGTGCAGGTGATGCCTGCGGCAATCGAAATAAGCAACTGATGCGGTTCGAGATGCGCGCGCAGGTCCTGGCACACGGCTTTCATGACTTGCGGCTTGACCGCAATGACAATCACGTCAGCGTCCTGAACCGCCTGCGCGTTGTCGGCAAACAGTTCTATACCGTGCTCGGCCGAGACCCTGGCCCGGGTTTCGGCGCCCGGATCGCTGGCGCGGATCTGTGCGGCATCCAGACCTTTGGCCAGCAGGCCGCCGATCAGACTGGAAGCCATATTCCCGGCCCCGATAAAGGCAATACGCATGTTGCTCATAACAGATCCTTATAAAAATTGAGGTCGGTCTTATCAGGCCTGGCCGTAGTCGCGGGCACCAAACAGCGCGGTACCGATGCGTACCCAGGTGGCGCCTTGGGCAATGGCCGACTCCAGGTCGTGGCTCATGCCCATGGAAAGTGTATCGAGCCCCAGGTTCAGGCTTTGTTGCAGATCACGCACTGTTGCAAAGGCCGCGTCCTGCTCGGCCCGGTCCTCAGTGGGCTCCGGTATCGCCATCAAGCCGCGCAACTTCAGGCGCGGTAAGCCGTTGATGGCGGCTGCCAGTGCAGGCAAATCCTGCGGGGTACAGCCGGACTTGCTGGCTTCTCCACTGACGTTGACCTGGATGCAGATATTCAGTGGTTCCAGGTCTGCCGGGCGCTGTTCAGACAAGCGCTGGGCAATTTTCAGGCGGTCCACTGAGTGCACCCACGAAAAATGCTCGGCGATATCGCGGGTCTTGTTCGATTGAATGGGGCCGATGAAGTGCCAACTCAAGGGCAGGTCGGCTAATTCGACCTGTTTGGCACGGGCTTCTTGCAGGTAGTTTTCGCCAAAATCGCGAACCCCGGCGGCATAGGCTTCGCGCAGCGCTGCAGCGGGTTTGGTCTTGCTGACCGCGAGTAAGTGAATGCTCGTCACATCACGTTGCACAGCCAGTGCCGCGGCACGGATGCGTGCCTCAACTTCAGCGATGTTGTCAGCTATCGTGGACATTCGTTAAGCCCGCCGTTGTGAAAGTCTGCGGCATTCTACTGGAATTGGGAGGGGGGATGGATATCGCCGACCTGTTGGCATTGAGTGTCAGTAGTGGCGCTTCGGACTTGCACCTGTCAGCAGGTGTCGCACCCATGCTGCGGGTCGATGGTGAGATGCAGCAGTGCGGGCTGCCGGTGTTCGCGCCAGATCAGGTGCGGGGGCTTATCCACAGCCTGATGACAGACGCGCAGCGCAGCGCTTTCGAAACCGGGCATGAAGCCGATTTCTCTTGTGCACTTGCCGGGCTGGGCCGGTTCCGGGTCAACGCTTTCGAGCAACAGCGTGGCGCGGGGGCGGTGTTGCGCAGCATTGCCCAACGGGTACCGAGCCTTGAGTCACTGGGGCCGGGCGAGGTGTTTCGTCAGCTTTGTCGCCTGCCCCACGGCCTGATATTGGTCACTGGCGCCACCGGCTCCGGTAAATCCACGACCCTGGCCGCGATGATCGACCACCTTAACCGTAGTCGTCAGCAGCACATACTCACCATTGAAGACCCGATTGAATTCATCCATCAGCCGGCCCGGTGCCTGATCAACCAGCGCGAAGTGCATCGTGACACCCACAGTTTTTCGGCAGCGTTGCGCTCGGCGCTGCGCGAAGATCCGGATGTGATCATGTTGGGCGAAATGCGCGACCTCGAGACCATCCGGCTGGCCCTGACGGCAGCTGAAACCGGACACCTGGTACTGGCCACGCTGCATACGTCTTCGGCGGCCAGAACCATCGACCGGATGGTGGATGTGTTCCCGGCAGAAGAAAAGGCCATGGTGCGCTCCATGCTGTCCGAGTCACTGCAGGCGGTAATTTCCCAGACGCTGGTCAAGAAGGTTGGCGGGGGCAGGGTAGCGGCTCACGAAATCATGCTGGCGACACCGGCAATCAGGAACCTGATACGGGAAAACAAGGTTGCGCAGATGGTCTCGGCGATCCAGACCGGTGGGGCGGTCGGCATGCAGACGCTGGAGATGAGCCTTGGCAGGCTTAGTGAGGCGAGGGTGATCGAAACGTTGTAGGGGCTGTGGATGAAAAAAGGCTGCGATCTTCAAGATCGCAGCCTTCGTGCCTCGACAGCTCCAGCGAGCAGGTTGGCGCTCTTAGCGCTGAACAACCTGCAGACTGGCTTTCTCTTTCGGCAGTACGCGCTTGGCGACTACGTAATGGCTCTGCCAGTAAGGCTTTTTCAGGGTGTCGATGGTGACCGACTTGCCGCGACGTGGCGCGTGGATGAACCGGTCGTTGCCCAGGTAGATGGCAACGTGGTTGACCTTGCGGCTCTTGATGTTGAAGAACAGCAGGTCGCCGGGTTTCAGATCCTTGCGTTCGACCTTTTGCCCGTGGCCGCTGGCCATTTCGCTGGAGGTACGTGGCAAATCAACCGCTGCAACGTCATTAAAGGCGTATTTCACCAGCCCGCTGCAATCAAACCCTTTACTTGGGCTGCTGCCGCCCCAACGATAAGGGGTGCCCAGCACGTTGACGGCGCGGCTCAATACCGTGCTGCTCTGCATGTTGGCGGCGGTCAGCGAAGCATTGGCGATTTTGCCGGGCGCTTTGCGATGAGCCTTGCTGGACGCAGGACGTGCTACGGTTTTGTTGCTGGTCTTGCTATTAGAGGCGACATAAGCAGCACCCGCAGATGATTTTGCGGTGTAGCCGGTGAAGCCCGAAGGAAGATGTTGCTCACGATTGGTGGCGTGGGCGGCCAGTGGCATTAACAGGCAAATGGTTAGCCATGTCTTGAATAAAGGACGCATTCGGCAGGGCTCTATGGTGGTAAGCGCGAAACTTTATAACAGCTTTTTTGTCCTTTCTCAGGCCGTTTGTCGATTGGGCCTGGGGGTGAAAAAGCACAAAAGTACTGGCAAATTGTCCCGTGGCAGCAGCGCAGGTCAGGTGGTACAAGGCTTTGCGCCATTTTTTGTAAGACACTTTTACCTGTTGCGTGACAGTAAAAAAGTCACAAAAAAATCCACAATATTTTTCTATCAGCACCAAAGAGGGCATTTATGAGCGGCTATCGAGACGATGTACAACGCGATACCCACAGCAAGGTGCTGGGTTATTTGCTGTGGATTTTCGGATTTCTGGGGGCGCATCGCTTCTATTACGGCAAGCCGGTGACCGGGACGATCTGGTTTTTCACCCTGGGCTTGTTGGGAATTGGCTGGCTGATCGACCTGTTCTTGATTCCGAGCATGGATCGCGAAGCCGACCTGCGTTTCACCTCGGGTGAAACCGACTACAGCGTGGCCTGGATTCTGCTGACCTTCCTGGGTGTGCTCGGTGTGCACCGCATGTACATGGGCAAATGGATCACCGGGATCATCTACCTGTTTACCGGCGGGTTCTTTCTGATCGGTATCCTTTACGACTTCTGGACCCTGAACGAACAGATTTCGATCAAGAACGCCGAACGCCGTTAAGGCACAGCGCAAAACATGCAGAAGCGGTCTTGCTCGCGATCTTTTATGTGTTCAAAAGATCGCGAGCAGCCCGCTCCTGCAGATGCTTAGCCTTCGTAGCTGATCCGGCCATCCACCAGCGTGTAACGCACGGCACTTGGCAGGCAATGGCCAAGGAACGGGCAGTTGTCGCCTTTGGAAAGCCATTTCTCACCGGCCACGGTGGAAGCTGTCGGATCGAACAACACCAGATCCGCCGCGCAACCCACCGCCAGGCGTCCGGCCGGCAGGCGCAAGGCATCGGCCGGGCCAGCGCCCAGGCGAGCCAGCAAGGTCGGCAAGTCCAGCAAACCGTCTTCTACCAGGGTCATTGCCAGCGGTAATAACAGCTCAACGCTGCTCATGCCCGGCTCGGTGGCACCGAAGGGTGCAAGCTTGGCATCGCGTTCGTGGGGCTGGTGATGGCTGGAGATGGCTTGCACCACGCCCGACTTCACGGCTTCGCGCAGACCGTCACGGTCGGCCCGGGTCCGCAGCGGCGGTTGCACGTGGTACAGGCTGGAGAAGTCCACCAGCGCCTCATCGGTCAAAATAAGCTGATACAGCGCCACATCGGCCGTCACCCGCAAACCGCGAGCCTGGGCCTGGGCAATCAGGGCCACGCCCCGGGCGCTGGTCAGCTGGCTGAAGTGGGCGCGCACGCCACTTTGCTCAACCAGCAGCAGATCACGGGCCAGCGCTACGGTTTCGGCGGTTTCAGGGATGCCCGGCAAACCGCGGAAGGCGGCCATCGGACCGTCGTGGGCGATGCCGCCTTCAGCCAGATCGCGATCCTGGGAGTGGAAAATCACCGTCAGGTCGAATGTAGCCGCATATTCCAGCGCCCGGCACAGGGTGCGGGTGTTGGTGAAACTGCTGAGACCGTTGCCGAAGGCGACGCATCCGGCGTCACGCAGAGCGATCAATTCGGCCAGTTGCTCGCCTTCCAGGCCTTTGCTCAGGGCGCCAATCGGGAACACCTTGCAGTTTCCGGCTTCACGGGCGCGGTCGAGGATCAGCTCGGTGACGGCCGAGGTGTCCAGCACCGGTTTGGTCTGAGGCGGACAGCACAGGCTGGTCACGCCACCGGCAGCGGCAGCGCGGGTTTCGCTGGCGATGGTGCCTTTGCGGCTGTAGCCCGGCTCGCGCAGGGCAACGTTCAGGTCAACCAGCCCGGGAGCGGCCACCAGGCCTTTGGCTTCGATGGTTTGAGTCGGGGTAAAACCTGCCGGGGCAGCGCCAATGGCAATAATTTTGCCGGCTTCCAGATGCAGGTCGGTCACTTGATCCAGCTTGCTGCACGGATCAATCACGCGGGCGCCGAGAATGCTGAGCTTCACTGGGCGTTCTCCTGTTCGAATTGGCGCTGGGCCGTTTGCCCGCTCATGGTCATGGACAACACCGCCATGCGCACGGCGATGCCATAGGTTACCTGGTTGAGAATCACCGAATGCGGGCCGTCGGCCACTGCCGACTCAATCTCCACGCCACGGTTGATCGGGCCCGGGTGCATGACGATGCAATCGGGCTTGGCCCCCGCCAGGCGGGCCGTAGTCAGGCCGAACAGGCGGTAGAACTCGCCTTCGCTCGGCAGCAGGCCGCCGGACATGCGCTCGCGCTGCAGGCGCAGCATGATCACCACGTCGACGTCTTTCAGGCCTTCGGTCATGTCGGTGTAGACCTTGACCCCGTATTGCTCGATGCCGATCGGCAGCAGGGTTTTCGGTGCAATCACGCGGATATCCGGGCAGCCCAGGGTTTTCAGGGCAATCATGTTCGAACGCGCGACCCGCGAGTGCAGGATGTCGCCGACTATGGCTACCGACAGGTTTTCGAAGCCGCCCTTGTGGCGACGGATCGTCAGCATGTCGAGCATGCCCTGGGTCGGGTGCGCGTGCCGGCCGTCGCCGCCGTTGATGATCGCCACCTGCGGGCACACATGCTCGGCAATGAAGTGCGCGGCCCCGGAGTCGCCGTGGCGTACCACGAACATGTCGGCGGCCATGGCTTCAAGGTTGCGCAGGGTGTCGAGCAGGGTTTCGCCCTTGCTCGCGGACGAAGTCGACACATTGAGTGTGATCACGTCGGCGGACAGGCGCTGTGCGGCCATCTCAAAGGTGGTGCGGGTGCGGGTGGAGTTTTCGAAGAACACATTGCACACGGTTTTGCCGCGCAGCAACGGGACCTTCTTCACCGCCCGGGCGCCGACTTCGAGGAACGAGTCGGCGGTATCGAGTATTTCAGTCAGCAGCTCGCGGCGCAGTCCGTCGAGGGACAGAAAGTGGCGCAGCTGGCCCTGATCATTGAGCTGTAGCGGGCGCTTGGCGTCTATGGGCGTCATCGCAAAGGTCTCTTAGGCAAGGTCTTGAAGTTCGAGGGTCAATGGCGCCGGGCCGGACAGCTTTACCCGCTCGGTCGGTTTCAGGGGCAGGGTCGCACCCACCACGTCGGGCCTGATCGGCAGTTCGGCCGCGTCCAGATCCAGCAGGCTGACCAGTGTCACGCTGGCTGGACGACCATAGTCGAACAGTTCGTTAAGCGCGGCGCGAATGGTACGACCGCTCATCAGCACGTCATCGATCAGGACCAGGTGCTGGCCTTCAATTTCGAATGGCAGCTCGGAAGGGCGAACCTGCGGGTGCAGCCCGTTCTGGCTGAAATCGTCGCGGTAGAAAGACACATCCAGCGTGCCCAGTGGCGAGTCGCTGTCCAGCGCGCGCAGCAGTGCCTGGGCAACCCAGATACCGCCAGTACGAATGCCAATGAAGCGCGGCTCGGTGATGCCGCGCCGGGCGAGATGGGCCTTGAGGTCGAGGGCCATCTGGGAGATCAGTTCAGCGGGAACAGGCAGGATCATGGTGGCTCCTTAAAAGGCCCGCAAGGCGAAGCCTGCAGCGGCGGGCGCAAACAATGGGGCGCGTCAGTGATACAAACGCAGGGTCAGGCTTTGGATTGAGACTTGGCCAGGAACTCGTCGATCCAGCTTTGCAGCACCAGCCTGGCGGCAATGGCATCCACAGGGTTGTCACGAAAACTGCCGCGCTGGCCGCCCTGGGCCATACGCTCGCCCTTGGCCTCAAAAGTGGTCAGGCGTTCATCGTGCTCATAAGCGGGCAAATTGAAACGGCCATTGAGCCGATTGGCAAATTTTTTGGTCCGTGCGCACAGCGGGCTTTCGCTGCCATCCATATTCAGGGGCTTGCCGACAATCAGCACGTCGGGTTTCCACTCTTTAATGAGCTTTTCGATCTCTTCCCACTTCGGAATGCCGTTCTCGGCTTTCAGGTTGCACAGTTCACGGGCCTGGCCGGTGATCATCTGGCCAACGGCGACCCCGATGGAGCGGGTGCCGAAGTCGAAACCGAGCACAAGACGAATGTCGTGCCCGGCCATCAGGAATGGCCTGCTTGGGTGCTTAACAAATTGAGGTTCACTCCGAGGTGTTTGGCGGCGGCGTCGAGGCGCAACTCGCTAGAGGTGTCAAACAGGACGTGGGCTGAGTAGGGGCAGGTCAGCCAGGCATTGTCCGCCAGTTCGGCCTCCAGCTGGCCGGCGTCCCACCCGGCATAGCCCAGGCAAATCAGGCTGCGTCGCGGCCCGTGCCCGTCAGCAATACTGAACAGCACGTCGGCAGAGGTGCTCAGGGCCAGTCCGTCCTCCAGCTCGACGGTGGCGTCAAAGCTCATGCCGACCGGGTGCAGGACAAAACCGCGATCAACCATCACCGGGCCGCCGCCGTAGATCGGCACATGCTGGCACAAGGGTGCGCAGGCCGTATCAGGGCGCAGTTGCTCAAGAATGTCCGCCAGACTCAGATCCATTGGCCGGTTGATCACCAGGCCCATGGCACCATTGGCCGTGTGCTCGACGATGTAGGTCAAGGTGTGTGCAAAGTTCGGGTCAGCCATGTGGGGCATGGCGATCAGGAATTGATGCTTGAGGTAGGTCGGTGCGTGCTTTTTCATGAGCCTTAGTGTGGCGCTGGCAAGGTGAACTGACAAGTTTGGCGGATGAAGATTGCTGACTCTGCAGGAGCGAGCCTGGCTCAATTGCTCGACAACCTGTCGCCCTGGGCAAACTTCCAGGTGCGGATGATCTCCAGCCGGTCGATGTCTGCCAGATCGCCAGTGAATGGCGCAAAAGGCGCCGCCAGCCTTACGATTCGTTGCGCCGCCTGATCCAGCAGCGGTTGCCCGGAGGACTCAAGTACCAGCACTTCGTGCAGTGAGCCGTCGCGATTGATCGACACCAGCAGCCGCAGCTTGCCGTAGATCTTTTCGCGACGGGCCTGTTCGGGGTAGTTGAGGTTGCCGACGCGTTCGATTTTTTTGCGCCAGTCCTCTTTATACCAGGCACCCTTGTCGCGCATGGTCGAAGCGGCACTCATGCGGTAGATCTTGGGGCGCTTGGCGTACAGCTGCTGCTCGTTGGCCAGTTCGGCTTCGAGGCTGGAAATCTCGCTGGACAGCTGTGAGCTGTCGAACGTGGGAACGCTGGCCTTGGGCGCCGCTTCGGTTTTGACCTTTTGCGGTTCGCGCGGGGCCTTGTTCGGTTTCGGGGCGACGGTGGTGACTGCCGCCTTGGGCGCTGCCTTTGGCTGTTCGGGTCTGGCGGCAGGAGGCGGGGTGACCTTTTTGACCGTATTGTCCTGGAACGGAGCGACCTCTGTGGTCTTGGGCACGGCTTTCTTGTCCAGCGTACCGCTGCCTTGCTGGTTGTCCTGTGCCAGGAAGTCCGCTTTGTCCGGAGCTTTCTCGCTTTTGAACGTCGAGAGGGTGATTTCCAGGGTTTTACTGATTTTCCTGGGCTCGCTCATGCTGAAACCCACACCCAGAATCACTGCGATATGAATCAGCGCCGCGACCATCAGGGTAAAACCCAGGCGATCGGCCGCTCTCACGCCTTTATGGCTGAGTTCGGGGGGCAGGTCGCTGGGGAGTGTCATGACAGAAAGACCAACATTGCGCGTTACACAGGTCGCGCATGATAGCGCAATGTTGGTTTTTAGCTGCAAGGAGGGAAGGGGCAAGCCTCAAGCGGCAAGCTAAAAGCGATACGCCCCAAACTTGCCGCTTCGCTACATTGCGCCTTTAAACTTTCGGCTTGGCGCTTGAAGCTTGCAGCTTCGATGCAATCGCATCCATCAACAGGGCGCCGATATTGGTGCCGAAAGCATTGTCGATCTCGCGGATGCAGGTCGGGCTGGTGACGTTGATTTCGGTCAGGTGTTCACCGATCACATCCAGGCCGACGAACAGCAGGCCTTTCTCCCGCAGGGTCGGGCCGACCTGGGCTGCGATCCAGCGGTCCTTGTCACTCAGTGGCCGTGCTTCACCACGGCCGCCTGCGGCCAGGTTGCCACGGGTTTCGCCTGCGGCCGGAATGCGCGCCAGACAATAGGGTACGGGCTCGCCGTCGATCATCAGGATGCGCTTGTCGCCGTCCTTGATCGCCGGCAGGTAGCCTTGGGCCATGATTTGCTGAGTGCCGTTGGCGGTCAGGGTTTCGAGAATCACCGACAGGTTTGGATCACCCACCCGATGGCGGAAAATCGAAGTGCCGCCCATGCCGTCGAGCGGCTTGAGGATCACGTCACCGTGGGTGGCGGCGAATTCGCGCAAGACATCGGCGCGGCGGCTGACTACGGTCGGCGGCGTGCACTGGGTGAATTGGGTGGCGAACAGCTTTTCGTTGCAGTCACGCAGGCTCTGCGGCTTGTTGACGATCAATACGCCGTCGCGCTCGGCTTGTTCCAGCAAGTAGGTGGAGTACACGAACTCCATGTCGAAGGGCGGGTCCTTGCGCATCAGGATCACGTCCAGATCGCTCAGGGCGGTATCGGCTTCGGCGTCCAGCTCAAACCATTTTTGCGGATCGGCGAAGACCTTGAGCGGCTTCATCCGCGCCCGGGCCTTGCCTTCGCTCAGGTAGAGGTCTTGCTGCTCCATGTAGAACAGGGTCCAGCCGCGATCCTGTGCGGCCAGCAACATGGCCAGCGAGCTGTCCTTCTTGTAGGAAATGCCCGCAATGGGGTCCATGACAATCCCGACTCGAACGCTCATGGCGAATTCCTCATATAAAATTGGCGAAGATCTCACCCGTAGAAAAGTTCGCGAGCAAGCTCGCTTCTGCGGGTTAGTAAAAGGCTTTTAAAAGTGGCGCCAGAGTGGCGCTGAGCGGGGGCCCGGTCAAGGAAAAACCACCTGCCCCGCGTCACGCCGGGTCGCCCGATAGATTGCAGGTCGTGACTGTGCTAAAAAGGCTCGCACAGTACTTTCAGCCCTTGTCCATCAAGGAGTTGGGTTTTCAAGCCGCACATTTGTAACAAAACGGGTCGCCACGCGACGGTAGAGCACATATGGAAAAGCAGTCCAGCGCCTTGAAGGTGATGGTGATTGACGATTCAAAAACCATTCGCCGTACCGCCGAAACGCTGCTCAAAAACGTAGGGTGCGAGGTCATCACGGCCATCGACGGTTTTGATGCCCTGGCCAAGATTGTCGATCACCATCCGCATATCATCTTTGTCGATATCATGATGCCGCGCCTGGATGGTTATCAGACTTGCGCACTGATCAAGAACAACCGGGCGTTCAAGTCGACGCCGGTAATTATGTTGTCATCCAAGGACGGGCTGTTCGACAAGGCCAAGGGGCGGATAGTGGGTTCTGATCAATTTTTGACCAAGCCCTTCAGCAGGGACGAACTGTTGAGTGCGATCAAGGCTCATGTGCCCGGTTTCAATATTGTCCCGAACGCTCAATGATGCCCGGCCAGCCGGCCGCTTACCTTTTTTATGGGGAACACCATGGCTCGCATTCTGATCGTCGATGACTCGCCGACTGAAATGTACAAATTGACCGGCATGCTGGAAAAGCACGGTTACGTCGTGCTCAGGGCTGAAAACGGCGCGGACGGCGTCGCCCTGGCGCGTCTGGAAAAACCCGATGCGGTCTTGATGGATATCGTGATGCCGGGCCTCAACGGGTTTCAGGCGACCCGACAGCTGACCAAAGACTCCGAAACCAGCCATATCCCGGTGATTGTCGTCACCACCAAAGACCAGGAAACCGACATGGTCTGGGCTACCCGCCAGGGTGCCAAGGGCTATCTGACCAAGCCGGTCGAAGAAGAAAAGCTGATTTTGAAGCTCAAACAAGTACTCAAAGATAACCCTCCAAAATGACGGAGGCCCTGTGCCGGACTCTCTGACCGCCTTCGAGTTGCTGCTGGAGATAGATCAGCGCTGTCGCTCGCTGGCGGCGGGTCTGGCACCTGCACAAGTCCAGGCCGACAACTGGAGCGGTATCGGTTTCCGGATCGGCGAGCATTGTTTCGTGGCGCCGATGGGGGAAATCGCCGAAATCCTCCATGAACCGCGCTTTACCTTGCTGCCGGGAGTAAAACCCTGGGTCAAGGGCGTGGCCAATTTGCGCGGGCAGCTGCTGCCCATCCTCGATCTGTGCGGTTTCTTCGGCGTGGAACTGTCACCTCTGCGCAAGCAGCGCCGGGTGCTGGTGCTGGAATACCAGGAGATATTTGTCGGACTGCAGGTAGATGAGGTGCTGGGCATGCAGCACTTCGCCCAGGCCGACCTCGATACCGACGTGCAGGCATTGCCCCACCCCATGTTTGCGCCCTACGTGCAGGGGCATTTTGCCGGCAGCCCGGTATGGTGGGTCTTCAGCCCCTTTGCCCTGGCCCAGGCACCGCAGTTCTGGGCGGTGGCGGTGTGAGCCGCCGCCACTTTGTACCTTCAGCAATGACACGGGACCCCGGGACCTGATCGATGACCACAGCCAATACCGCTAAACCAATGGAAGGGTCGCGCAGTCGCTCCCAGATCATCGTGCTTTTTATCGCCCTGATCGTGTTCATCATGCTGTTGTTCGCCAACTTTGCTTACCTCAATACCCAGTCCAACTACGACAAGCAGTACATCAGCCATGCGGGTGAGTTGCGGGTGCTTTCGCAGCGTATCGCCAAGAACGCCACTGAAGCGGCTGCCGGCAAGGCGGCGGCGTTTCGCTTGCTCAGCGATGCGCGCAATGATTTCAGCCAGCGCTGGGGCTTCCTGAAAAAAGGCGACCCGGCCACTGGCCTGCCCCCGGCGCCCCATGCCGTGCACAAGGAAATGCAGGCGGTGCAGCGCGACTGGGAGCAATTGCTGGATAACACCAACGCCATTCTGGCCAGTGAGCAAACCGTCCTGTCGCTGCATCAGGTCGCCGCCACCCTGGCGGAAACCGTGCCGCAGTTGCAGGTCGAGTACGAAAAGGTTGTGGAAATCCTCTTGCAGCGTGGCGCTCCTGCCAGCCAGGTGGTGCTGGCCCAGCGTCAATCCTTGTTGGCCGAGCGCATTTTGGGCGCGGTCAACACCGTGCTGGCCGGGGATGAGAATGCAGCGCAGGCCGCAGGTGCCTTTGGCCGCGATGCCAACCGTTTCGGGCAAGTGCTCAACGGCATGCTGGAAGGGAGTGAGGGGCTGAGAATTACTCAGGTCGAAGACAAGGACGCACGTACCCGCTTGCTGGAAATCTCGGAGCTGTTCCAGTTTGTATCCGGTTCGGTGGACGAGATTCTCGAAACCTCCCCCCAGCTGTTCCACGTGCGCGAAGCGGCGAACAATATCTTCAGCTTGTCGCAGACCTTGCTCGACGAGGCGTCGAACCTGGCCAACGGCTTTGAAAACCTGGCCAGCGGACGCTCGCTGGACATCATCGGCGGCTATGTATTGGGCCTGCTGGCGCTGGCGTCGATCATCCTGATCGGGATGGTGATGGTGCGCGAAACCAATCGCCAGCTGCGGGAAACCGCTGAAAAGAACGAGCGCAATCAAAACGCGATCATGCGCCTGCTTGATGAAATCGAAGACCTGGCCGACGGCGACCTGACCGTGACGGCCTCGGTCACGGAAGACTTTACGGGCGCCATTGCCGACTCCATCAACTATTCCATCGACCAATTGCGCGGACTGGTGGCGACCATCAACCTGACTGCGGGTCAGGTGGCGGCGGCGGTGCAGGAAACCCAGGCCACTGCCATGCAACTGGCTGAAGCCTCGGAACATCAGGCGCAGCAGATTGCAGAGGCATCGGGGGCGATCCAGCAAATGGCCCACTCCATCGATCAGGTTTCGGCCAACGCCTCAGAGTCCTCGGCGGTGGCGGAGCGCTCTGTCGCCATTGCCAACAAAGGCAATGAAGTGGTGCACAACACCATTCACGGCATGGACAACATTCGTGAGCAAATTCAGGACACCGCCAAGCGGATTAAACGCTTGGGCGAGTCTTCCCAGGAGATCGGCGACATTGTCAGTCTGATTGATGACATTGCCGATCAGACCAATATCCTGGCCCTGAACGCGGCCATCCAGGCTTCGATGGCCGGTGATGCCGGACGCGGGTTTGCCGTGGTGGCTGACGAAGTCCAGCGCCTGGCAGAGCGCTCTTCGGCGGCCACGCGGCAAATCGAAACCCTGGTCCGGGCCATTCAGGCCGACACCAATGAAGCGGTTATCTCCATGGAGCAGACCACCACCGAAGTGGTGCGCGGTGCTCGCCTGGCACACGATGCCGGTGTGGCCCTGGAAGAAATCGAAGGTGTATCGCAAAACCTTGCCGATCTGATTCAAAGCATTTCCAACGCCGCGCAACAGCAGACCACCTCGGCGGCGCAGATTTCCCTGACGATGAACGTGATTCAGCAAATCACCAACCAGACCTCATCCGGTTCCACTGCCACCGCCGACAGCATTGGCAACCTGGCCAAAATGGCCAGCCAGTTGCGGCGTTCAGTGTCCGGGTTCACCTTGCCCGCCACGCAAAAACCACGTGAGCCACAGTAATGGTTGACCGGCACGACTACGTAGCCCTCGAATGGGTCAAAGGCGATATTGCCGACACCTTGAAACAGGCACGTGTGGCGCTGGGAGAGGACGGGCAGCCGCCCACTGCCCAGATGCTGGAACAGTGCCTGGACTGTATTCATCAGGTGCATGGCAGCCTGTTGATGGTGGAGTTCTACGGCGCCGCCTTGCTGGCCGAAGAGATGGAGAAACTGGTGATTGCCCTGCAGCAGGGCCGTGTCAGCCAGCTCGACGAAGCCTTGCGCCTGTTGCAGCAAGCGTTCAGGCAGTTGCCCTTGTATCTGGACCGTGTGCACAGTGCCCGGCGTGACTGGCCGCTGGTGGTGCTGCCGCTGCTCAATGATTTGCGCACCGCCCGAGGTGAAGCACTGCTCTCGGAAACCAGCCTGTTCAGCCCGCCCTTGCAGCACTTGCCCGAGCTGGACCAGGCCGCATTGGCCCGCTTGCTGCCGCCACAATGGCCGCATCAGCTGCGGGCCCTGCGCCACACCTTGCAATCCGCGCTGCAGGGTTTGCAGCGTGAAGAAGAGGTGCAGGCCAGTCTGGAGCTGATGGCGGGGGTGTTCGCCCGCCTCGAAAGCATGTGCCACGGCGCGCCGCTCAATGCACTGTGGAAAATCTCCGCGGCGCTGGTGGATGGCATGCTCCGCGGGCGGGTGGCCAACAGCCCGGCGTTGCGCAGCCTGTTCAGTGAATCGGACAAAGAACTCAAGCGCCTGCTGGAACAAGGCATAGACGGCATCAATCAGCCTGCGCCCGAAGAACTGCTGACCAGTTTGCTGTTTTACATCGCCAAAGCCGAACAGCCGACCACCAAAATGCTCGCGCTGAAAACCCGCTATGAGCTGGACGAAGCCATGCCCGACGCGGCCATGGTGGATGAAGAGCGTGCGCGGCTGGCAGGGCCCGATCGCGATGCCATGCGCTCAGTGGTGGCGGCATTGTGCGAAGAGCTGGTGCGGGTCAAGGAGCGTCTGGACCTGTTTGTGCGCAGCGACCGCTCCCACGTGTCGGAGCTGAGCAGCCTGATGGCGCCTTTGCGGCAGATCGCCGATACCCTGGCCGTGCTGGGTTTTGGTCAGCCGCGTAAAGTCATCATCGACCAGTTGGCCGTGGTCCAGAGCCTGGCCCAGGGGCAGCGTGAGCCCACCGATGCGGTGTTAATGGATGTCGCTGCGGCCTTGCTCTATGTCGAGGCCACGTTGGCCGGCATGGTCGGCAATGCTGAACCGTCGCAGCGCGAAGAGAGCCGTCTGCCCACCACCGATCTGATGCAGATCCATCAACTGGTGATCAAAGAGGCGCGCATCGGCCTCGAAGAAGTCAAAGACCTGATCAGCGACTACCTGGCGGCAGATTTTGATCGCCAGCATCTGCAACCACTGCCCGAACTGCTGACGCAAATCCGTGGCGCCCTGGCGATGATCCCGCTGACCCGTGCCGCCAGCCTGCTCGAGGCCTGCAACCAATACTTGGGCGAACAGCTACTGCTGCCAGCCAGACCGCCGTCTGCGCAGCAGCTTGAACAACTGGCGAATGTGCTGATCAGCATCGAATATTACCTGGAGCGCCTCTCCCAGGACCCCGGGGCCAGCGGCGAACAGGTGCTGGATCGGGCCGAGCACAGCCTCAATGAACTGGGTTATGCCCCGGCAGAGCGCCAGGTGCCAGTGCTCAATGACCGCCTCAGCCCGGCCGAAGTGCTGGCCATGCAGCTCTCTCAGACCCTGGAAGGGCCCCTGTTGGCGCAGAGCCTGGCCGATGTTCTGGCCAGCCCGGTGTCAGCGCTCAACCCGCCGGCACAACATATTCCCGGCAGCTTGCTACCGCCCCCGGTAGACGAGGCAGCAGTCGATGAAGAACTGCTGGAAGTCTTTCTTGAAGAGACCGACGAGGTTCTGGTCGCCCTGCATGACTATTTGCCCCAGTGGATAGCCAATCCGGCCGACAGTGCTGCACTGGCCGAGCTGCGGCGGGCCTTTCACACGCTTAAAGGCAGCGGGCGCATGGTCCGGGCGCTGGTGCTGGGTGAGCTGGCCTGGGCTGTCGAGAATCTGCTCAACCGGGTGATTGAGCGCAGCGTGGCGCCAGGGCCGCAGATCTATCAGTTGCTGGAAGAGGTACTGGTGATTATCCCGGAGCTGGTGCAAGAGTTTGCCGAGCTTAGCCAGCGTCAGCGCGAAGATGTCGACCGATTGGCCGCACGGGCCCACAGCCTGTCAAAAAGTAAGCCGTTGCCGTTGCTGATCGAGCAGGACAGCAGCGGTACTGATCCGCAACTGCTGGATATCTTTCGACAGGAAGCACAAACCCACCTCGGCAGCCTTGACCATTTTCTCGATCAGGCCAGCCAGCAATTACCGTTGCCTGCCAGCGACGACCTGCAACGCGCCATGCATACCCTCAAGGGCAGCGCCCACATGGCCGGTATGTTGCCGATGGCGGAGCTGGCCACGGCCCTGGATCATCTGGTTCGCGAGTACAAGGGGCACCAAATCAGCCTGGACCGGGATGAAATCGAACTGCTGCTGGAGGCTGACAGCTTGCTGCATCGCGGCCTCAAGCAACTGGATGTCGACCCGCAGGCTGAAATCCATGGTGCCCGGCCCCTGATCAAGCGTATCGAGCAATTGATCGCCAGTCGTGTGGATGAATTGATCAATGCTCCCGGGGGCGGTCTGGAGCCCAAGCGCGATCCTCAGCGCATCGCCGAGTTTCTGGCCGAAAGCATGGACAGCCTGTTTGACGCCGAAGACCTGCTATTGCACTGGCGCGAGAACCCGCACGAGCGTCAGGGGCTGGATGGGTTGCTCGAGCATCTGACCGGCCTGGCCGAGTCCGCGCATCTGCTGGACTTGCAGCCTTTCGACGCGCTGTGCGAAGCCTTGCTTGATCTGTATGGCGCCGTTGAAGAAAGCAGCCTGGCGGTCAGTGAGCGTTTTTTCACCGAGGCCAATAACGCCCATGAAGCACTGATCAACATGCTCGACCAGCTGGCGGCGGGGCAAGAAATCACCCCGCAGCCGGTGCTGATCCAGACCCTGCACGACCTGTTGCATGAAGGTCTGGCACCTGAAGCCACGGGCCTGATCCGTCGGGAGGGCACCAAAACCCTGGAGATTACCGAGTTGGGCGCCGCCACGGCGCAGCTGGGTGCCAGCCAGGGGCCGGCGAGCAGCATTCAGTCCGACGCGGCCCAAGGCAATGGCGACCCTGAGTTGCAGGACATCTTTCTGGATGAAGCTTTCGACATTCTCGAAAGCTCGGGTGCGGCCTTGGTGCGTTGGCAAGCCGACCCGCAGAACCATATGGAAGTCGAAAACCTGCTGCGGGACTTGCACACCCTTAAAGGGGGCGCGCGCATGGTTGAAGTTGCGGCCATCGGCGACTTTGCCCACGAGCTGGAAACCCTGTTCGAAGATATTTCCGTGGGTTTTCTGGCGCCCGGTGCGGACCTGTTCATGTTATTGCAGCGCTGTCATGACCAGCTGGCGCAAATGCTTGATGCCTTGCGCAGTGGTCAGCCGTTGCCCTCGCCACAGGTGCTGATCGAGCGCATCCGGCAGATCGAGCGCAGCACCCGGCAACCTGGCCCGAGTGCTGTGCCGAGCAAACCGGAGCCGGCTGGCGCGGTGGTGCCGGAAGGCGAGCGTACCGGGCTGGACACGGTCAAGGTGCCGGCCGAACTGCTGGAGGACTTGCTCAACCTGGCGGGGGAAAGTTCGATCATCCGCGGGCGTGTGGAGCAGCAAGTCAACGATGCCCAGGTCGCCCTCAACGAAATGCAGACCACCCTGGAGCGGATGCACGATCAGTTGCGCCGGCTCGACAGCGAAACCCAGGGGCGCCAGCATAATCGTCAGCACACCGAGGGTGACGGGGTGGCCTACGATGAGTTTGATCCGCTGGAAATGGATCGCCATTCGCTGCTGCAGCAATTGTCCCGGGCACTGTTCGAGTCGGCATCTGACTTGCTCGACCTCAAGGCCACCCTGGCCGCGCGCAATCGGGATGCCCAGGGCCTGCTGCAAAAGCAGGCGCGGGTGAACACTCAGTTGCAGGAAGGCCTGATGGGCACGCGCATGGTGCCGTTCGAGCGGGTGTTGCCGCGCCTTAAACGGATTGTCCGGCAAGTGGCCAGCGAGCTGGGCAAGCAGGTGGACTTCAGTGTCATCAATGGCGAAGCCGAGATCGACCGCAATGTGCTGGAGCGGATGGTGGCCCCCCTCGAACACATGCTGCGCAATGCCGTCGACCACGGCCTGGAGCCGGCGCACGTGCGCCGGGCCAGCGGTAAACCCGAGCAGGGGCTGATTACCCTTGAGCTGTCCCATGAAGGCGGCGATGTGGTGTTCGACATGCATGATGATGGCGCCGGAGTGCCCCTTGAAGCGGTGCGGCGCAAGGCCATCCTGCGCGGGCTGCTCGACCCGGCTTCCAGCATCTCGGATCGCGATGTGTTGCAGTTCATCATGCAGCCGGGCTTTTCCACGGCGGAAAAAATCACCCAGATTTCCGGGCGTGGCGTGGGCATGGACGTGGTGCACGAAGAAGTGCGCCAGCTGGGCGGTAGCATGACCATCGACTCGGTGGCCGGCCAGGGCGTGCACTTTCAAATCCGCCTGCCGTTCAGTGTCTCGCTCAATCGGGCGCTGATGGTGCAGTGTGCCGACGAGCAGTACGCCATCGCCCTCAATACTGTCGAGGGCATTGTGCGGGTCATGCCCAATGAGCTGGAGGGCTACTACCAGCTCAACCCGCCGCTGTATCACTACGGCGGCCAAACCTACGAATTGCGTTATCTGGGTGAACTGCTGCAAACCGTGGGCAAGCCCAGGCTGGCGGGCGAAAACCATTCGGTACCGGTGTTGCTGGTGCATTGCCAGGACCAGCGGGTAGCGCTGCAAGTCGATGCGCTGGCAGGGTCGCGGGAAATCGTGGTCAAAAGTCTGGGGCCGCAATTCACCGGGGTTCAGGGCTTGTCCGGTGCCACCATTCTGGGTGACGGGCGAGTGGTATTGATCCTTGATCTGCTGGCCTACATTCGCGCCCACCAGGCGCGCCTGCCTTTGTTGCAGGCGCAACAGCGGGCGGTCGGTGCCCTGGAGTTCTCCCCGGCGTTGCGCCCGGCGCTGGTGCTGGTGGTCGATGATTCGGTCACCGTGCGTAAAGTCACCAGCCGTCTGCTGGAGCGCAACGGCATGAACGTGATCACCGCCAAGGACGGGGTTGATGCCATGAGCGTGCTCGAAGAACACACCCCGGACCTGATGCTGCTGGACATTGAAATGCCGCGCATGGATGGCTTTGAAGTCGCCACCCGCGTGCGCAACAACCCTCGTCTTAAAGACCTGCCGATCATCATGATCACCTCGCGTACCGGGCAAAAGCACCAGAACCGGGCCATGGCCATCGGCGTCAACGATTACCTGGGCAAACCGTATCAAGAGTCGGTGTTGCTGGATCGCATCGCCTACTGGAGCAAGTTCAATGCTTGATCACCGTGTGGGCAGCCTGACCGGGCTGCTGCTGCCGCTGGCGGACCGTTACCTGCTATTGCCCAACGTTGCCATAGCGGAGCTGATCGACTGGCAGCGCGGCGAACCCAGCAGCGACTCGCCGCCCTGGCATCTGCGGCAGATCACCTGGCGCGACCGTGAGTTGCCGCTGATCAGTTTCGAAGCCGCGTGCGGCAGCCCGCTGGTGATTGGCGAGCGGGCACGCATCGTCATTCTCAATACGTTGGGGGGCAATCCGCAGCTCAAGTTCATCGCCATGGTGGTGCAGGGCATCCCCCGCTCATACAAGGTCGATAGCCAATTGAGCTTTGTCGACGTGCCGCTGTGCCCGCTGGAGCGTGCGGCGGTGCAAGTGGGAGATCACGTGGCCAGGATTCCGGATCTGCTGGCGCTGGAGAGATTGGTGATGGGGGAAGAGGTTTAACTGCGCCAGCAAAGTTTCAGCAGGAGCAGCCTTGCACTTCTCGACGATCGCCGCATTGCCCTTTAAGGTCGCAGCCTTGACCCTTATCTCGTAACAAGGTGACACGGTCGCACTATCGGATCTTGAGGGAGTTGCACATGTATCACGGTGAAAAACTCAACGCCTGGACTCATCTGGTGGGGGCGTTGCTGGCGACGGCAGGCAGTATCTGGTTGCTGGTGATGGCATCTCTGGACGGCAGCCCGCAAAAGATTGTCAGTGTGGCGATCTATGGCGTGACGCTGGTGTTGTTGTACAGCGTTTCGACTGTTTACCACAGCGTGCGCGGGCGCTCGAAAGTGATCATGCAGAAGTTCGATCACCTGTCGATTTACCTGTTGATCGCCGGCAGTTACACCCCGTTCTGTCTGGTCACGCTACATGGGCCGTGGGGCTGGTCGCTGTTCGGCATAGTCTGGGGCATGGCGGTGATCGGCATGCTGCAAGAGATCAAGCCGCGCTCCGAGGCGCGCATTCTGTCCATCGTGATTTACGCGGTAATGGGCTGGATTGTGCTGGTGGCGGTCAAACCATTGCTGGCGGCGCTGGGTACCGCCGGCTTTGTCTGGCTGGCCACGGGTGGTGTGATGTACACCGTGGGCATCATATTTTTTGCCCTCGATCACCGCCTGCGCCATGCCCACGGCATTTGGCATCTGTTTGTGATTGCCGGCAGCCTGCTGCACTTTGTGGCGATCGCGCACTACGTGATCTAGCCCTGATATCTGTAGGAGCGAGCTTTGCTGCTTTGAAAAAGCTCGCGAGCAAGCTCGCTCCTACAGGATTTGGCTCAGGTTTTTTGCGGTTTTTGGGTGTCGCTGCGGATTTGGGCGTGGCTGATCAGGGCGAAAATAAAACTTCCGCCGATGATGTTGCCGGCCAGGGTCGGGCCGGCAAAGATCAGCCAGAAATCTTTCCACGGCAACTCGCCGGCAAACACCAGGTATGAGACCTCGGCCGTACCGACCACGATGTGGGTGAAGTCACCCAGGGCCATCAGATAGGTGATGAGGATGATGATCCACATCTTGGCGCTCTCCATCGACGGGATCATCCACACCATGGTGGCAATCATCCAGCCCGAGATAATGCCTTTGGCGAACATCTGGCTGGAGTCGTTTTCCATGACCTTGCGCCCGATTTCGAGAAAGGCCTTATCGGTCTGACTGTCGAAAATCGGCAAGTGCAGCATCGTGTAGGCAACCAGCAGCGTGCCCAGCAGGTTACCCACCAGCACCACCGCCCACAGCCGGAACAGGCGTGCGAAATTATTGAGCGTGGGTTTGCTCATGATCGGCAATACGGCGGTCAGGGTGTTTTCGGTGAAGAGTTGCTGGCGGGAGAGGATGACGGCCAGAAAACCTGCGCAGTAACCGAAGCTGGCAATGACCTTGAACGCTTCGCCGTCCGGCAGGCGCGAGTTGAGCAAGCCCATGGCCATCAGCGACAGGCCCATGGTCAGTCCGGCAGCCAGTGCCGACCAGAACAGGGCTGCAATGCTGCGCTCCAGTTCCATGTCGCCCTGCAGGCGAATGATTTCATGCAGCACGGCTGCCCGTGGCGGCTGGTTTTTGGTGACGTCGTGCTCTTCTTCAGCCGACAGGTTGGGGGTTTTACCGCTTTTTTGAGTGTCCATCGGGCTCGTCACCGTAAGCGTGTGTAAAGCTACGACACGTTGGATTGCAAGCTGTTCACTCAGGATTGCTGCATGGCAGGTGGGAGCTGGCTTGCCAGCGATGCGGTCTTGATCATGCATTCGCCGGCAAGCCGGCTCCCACAAGGCCCGATGTCCGGTCAGGCCTGATCGTCATCCTGGAACTGGTCTTTGACGTATTTGATCTCGGTGCGCCCGTGGGGAGCCGGCAAGCCGTCCTCACCCAGGTTGACGAAGACCATCTTGTCGACCGTCAGGATGCTTTTACGGGTGATCTTGTTGCGCACTTCACAGGTCAGGGTGATCGAGGTACGGCCGAACTCTGTGGCGGTGATGCCCAGCTCGATGATGTCGCCCTGGCGCGAAGCGCTGACAAAGTTGATTTCGGAGATGTATTTGGTCACCACGCGCTGGTTGCCCAGTTGCACGATGGCGTAAATGGCGGCTTCTTCGTCGATCCAGCGCAGCAGGCTGCCACCGAACAGGGTGCCGTTGGGGTTGAGGTCTTCGGGTTTAACCCACTTGCGGGTGTGGAAGTTCATGGCGGCTCCAGGTTTGAGTGTGGCCCCCAGCTTCAAGTTTTAAGCGACAAGCTGCAAGTAGAAGCCGATTCGCTCTTGCTTGCAGCTTGCCACTACCCGGATAAAGACAGCTATAATCCCCCCCGCTTCAAAACGGTCATATTTACCCAGTACCGTTCCCGCCACCTGTCCGAGGGGCGCTGCAGCAGGTTCAACCTGTCAGGCTCGGATGGGGCGTTGTTTGTTCAGGGCTCCCTGTTCAGGCACTAAACGCACAACGGCGCCCATTCGCGATTAAACGAATGGAGGCTCTTGATGAGCGCTGTAAACACGCCTGCAGGTTTTACTGACTATAAAGTCGCTGATATGTCCCTGGCCCAATGGGGCCGCCGCGAAACCTTCATCGCCGAGTCCGAAATGCCGGCTTTGATGGGGCTGCGTCGCCGCTATGCAGCAGAACAACCGCTCAAGGGCGCGAAGATTCTGGGCTGCATCCACATGACCATCCAGACTGCCGTGCTGATCGAAACCCTGGTTGCCCTGGGTGCCGAAGTGCGCTGGTCGTCGTGCAACATCTTCTCGACTCAGGATCAGGCTGCTGCCGCTATCGCTGCTGCCGGTATCCCGGTATTTGCCTGGAAAGGCGAGACCGAAGAAGAGTACGAGTGGTGCCTTGAGCAAACCATCCTCAAGGATGGCGCGCCTTGGGATGCCAACATGATCCTCGACGACGGCGGCGACCTGACCGAGCTGTTGCACAAGAAATACCCGGACATGCTGAAAAAGATCCACGGCGTGACGGAAGAAACCACCACCGGCGTACACCGTCTGCTGGACATGCTGGCCAAAGGCGAGCTGATGATCCCTGCGATCAACGTCAACGACTCGGTGACCAAAAGCAAAAACGACAACAAGTACGGCTGCCGTCACAGCCTGAACGATGCCATCAAGCGCGGTACTGACCACTTGCTGTCCGGCAAGCAGGCGCTGGTGATCGGCTACGGCGACGTGGGCAAGGGTTCGGCTCAGTCCCTGCGTCAGGAAGGCATGATCGTCAAGGTTTCGGAAGTTGACCCGATCTGCGCCATGCAAGCCTGCATGGACGGTTTCGAAGTGGTTTCGCCGTTCATCAATGGCCAGAACGACGGCACTGCCGCCAGCATCGACGCTGCGCTGCTGGGCAAGATCGACCTGATCGTGACCACCACCGGTAACGTCAACGTGTGCGACAAGAACATGCTGGCTGCGCTGAAAAAACGCGCTGTAGTGTGCAACATCGGCCACTTCGACAATGAAATCGACACCGCTTTCATGCGCAAGAACTGGGCATGGGAAGAAGTGAAGCCACAGGTTCACAAGGTTCACCGTACTGGCCTGGGCGAATTCGACCCGCAGAACGACGACTACCTGATCCTGCTGGCCGAAGGTCGTCTGGTGAACCTGGGCAACGCCACCGGTCACCCGAGCCGCATCATGGACGGTTCGTTCGCCAACCAGGTTCTGGCCCAGATCTTCCTGTTCGCCCAGAAATACGCAGACCTGCCAGCCGAGCTGCAAGCCGAGCGTCTGACTGTAGAAGTGCTGCCGAAGAAACTTGACGAAGAAGTGGCCCTGGAAATGGTTCGCGGCTTTGGCGGCGTAGTTACCCAGCTGACCAAGCAACAGGCTGACTACATCGGCGTTACCGTCGAAGGCCCGTTCAAGCCGGACGCTTACCGCTACTAATAGCAGCTGCAAGCTTCAAGCCTCGAGTTGCCAGCAAAGCAGATTGCTTTGGCTTGTAGCTTGAGGCTTGGGGCCAGCTATTGAGTGTAAACAATAATAAGCAGTTGCAAATTGTAAGCCTGCAGCACAAGAGCCTGGCGCATCGCCCTCTTGGCGCTTGAAGCTTGTAGCTTGCCGCTGGAGGTTGCCTCCATGTCTCAAGACCGTCGTTACAGCTTCGAGTTCTTCCCGACCAAGACCGATGCTGGACATGAAAAACTGATGAACACGGCTCGCCAGCTGGCGACCTATAACCCGGATTTTTTCTCCTGCACCTATGGTGCCGGTGGCTCCACCCGTGACCGCACGATCAATACCGTGCTGCAACTGGAGAGCGAAGTAAAAGTACCTGCCGCCCCGCATTTGTCATGCGTGGGTGACAGCAAGGCTGACTTGCGCGGCCTGCTGACCCAGTACAAAGCTGCGGGTATCAAGCGCATTGTTGCGCTGCGTGGCGACCTGCCTTCGGGTATGGGCATGGCCAGTGGCGAGCTGCGCCATGCCAATGACCTGGTGAGCTTCATTCGTGAAGAGACCGCTGATCACTTCCATATCGAAGTGGCTGCCTATCCGGAAATGCACCCGCAAGCGCGCAACTTCGAAGACGATATCAACAACTTCGTGCGCAAGGCCCATGCCGGCGCCGATAGCGCAATCACCCAGTACTTCTTCAACGCAGACAGCTACTTCCGTTTTGTCGAGCGTGTGCGGGCGGCTGGCGTCACGATTCCAATCGTGCCGGGCATCATGCCGATCACCAACTACAGCAAGCTGGCGCGCTTCTCGGACGCCTGTGGCGCTGAAATTCCGCGCTGGATTCGCAAACAGCTGGAAGCCTACGGCGACGACATCCAGAGCATTCAGGCATTTGGCGAACAGGTCATCAGCGAAATGTGCGAACGCCTGCTCGACGGCGGCGCCCCGGGCTTGCACTTCTACACCCTGAACCAGGCCGAGCCCAGCCTGGCGATCTGGAACAACCTCAAGCTGCCTCGCTGACACACACACCCTGCGGGAGCGAGTGTGCTCGCTCCCGCAGGGAATGTGCCGTACAGCTCTGCAAAGCCGTTCAGCAGCATGAAATCGGCGCGCCGTGATTGCTCTGTTATACTCCGGGCTTTCCGCCAGGCTTACGCCCGGCCGCTCGTCCTTGTACAAGGCATTCAACCCGGCTACAGCGCAGCTTTCAGCCAGCGCGAGCAGTTTGAATGAGCCTTCAGGACTGGAGCAGGACCGGACGGGATTGCGTCACCTTAAACGCCATTCACGCCAGGCAAGACTATCCCTTTGGGCCAAGCCCTAACTAGAACAGGATTACTCATGTCCTTTGCTTCCCTCGGTCTCTCCGAGGCTTTAGTCCGCGCCATTGAAGCTGCGGGCTATACCGAGCCTACTCCGGTGCAACAGCGGGCCATTCCCGCCGTGTTGCAAGGTCGCGACCTGATGGTTGCGGCTCAGACAGGTACTGGCAAAACCGGCGGCTTCGCTCTTCCGATTCTGGAAAAGCTGTTTCCCAATGGCCACCCGGACAAATCCCAGCGCCACGGCCCACGCCAACCACGCGTGCTGGTCCTGACCCCTACTCGCGAACTCGCCGCCCAGGTGCATGAGAGCTTCAAGCTCTATGCCCGCGACTTGAAGTTCGTCAGTGCCTGCGTCTTTGGCGGTGTCGGTACGAACCCTCAGGTACAAGCACTGGCCCGCGGTGTCGACGTACTGGTTGCCTGCCCGGGCCGTTTGCTCGACCTGGCCGGCCAAGGCAGCGTTGACCTGTCCCACGTTGAAATTCTGGTGCTCGACGAAGCCGACCGGATGCTCGACATGGGCTTCGTCCATGACGTGAAAAAAGTCCTCGCCCGTCTGCCGTCCAAGCGTCAGAACCTGCTGTTCTCGGCGACGTTCTCCAAGGACATCACCGATCTGGCCGGCAAGCTGCTGCGCAACCCGGAACGCATCGAAGTTACGCCGCCGAACACCACGGTCGAGCGTATCGAACAGCGCGTTTTCCGTCTGCCGGCTACCCACAAGCGTGCCTTGCTGGCGCACTTGATTACCGCAGGCGCCTGGGAACAGGTTCTGGTCTTCACCCGTACCAAGCACGGTGCCAACCGTCTGGCTGAATACCTGGACAAACACGGCCTCAGCGCTGTGGCCATCCACGGTAACAAGAGCCAGAACGCGCGGACCAAAGCCCTGGCCGATTTCAAGGCCGGTGCCGTACGCATTCTGGTAGCCACCGATATCGCCGCTCGCGGTCTGGATATCGATCAGCTGCCACACGTGGTCAACTTCGAGCTGCCAAACGTCGATGAAGATTACGTTCACCGTATCGGCCGTACTGGCCGTGCCGGTCGTTCGGGCGAAGCGATCTCGCTGGTCGCTCCGGACGAAGAAAAACTGCTGAAAAGCATTGAGCGCATGACCAAGCAGAAAATCGCCGATGGCGACCTGATGGGTTTTGACTCCAGCACAGTAGAAGCCGAAAAGCCTGAAGTACGTGAGCGTCCGGATGTGCGTAACCCGCGCAACCCGCCTCGCGGTCCACGTGGCGACGGTCCGGGTAACCCGGGCGGTGGCGGTGGTCGTAAAGACAAGGGCAAGGAAAAGAGCAAGGAAAAACCGGCAGCTGCTCGCGGCGAACGTCCTGCCCGTGAGCAAAAGCCACGGGAAGCGCAACCTGCCCGTGAACAGCGTCAGCCTGCTCCGCGTTCGGACGCCAACCGCGCGCCGGACGAGTTCCGTGATGACGACGTAGACAACTTTGGTAACCGCGCTGATTACGTCAGCCCGTACCAGAACAAGAACAACCAGAGCCGTGGTCGCCGTCCGGGCGCACCTGCTGCTGGCACCGGTGCTGCACCTGCCCGTACCGGTGGTGCTTCTCAGGGTCGCCAGAACGGCCCGCGTACCGGCAGCGGCGCCAGCACTGGCACTCCGCCAGCCAAGCGCAGCGGCCCACGCAGTGGTGCTCCGCGTGACGGTCAGGCCCGTCGCGAAAACCGTCCGGCCCGTGACGATGCCCGTCAAGAGCCAGCGGTTAAAGGCCCGCGCGAGAACCAGCCGAAGATCATGCACAAGGAGTCGAAAAGCGATCGCTTCCCGACACCTGAGCAGCTGGATCAATTGCCGAACCGCCCTCGTGGCGAGAAGCCAGCGCTGTTGACTCGCAACCGCTGAGTTAACACCGCCTGAAAAAATGCCCCCGATCGAGAGATCAGGGGCATTTTTTTATGCGCGTCTGGCGAGGGTTCTGCAGGAGCAAGCGCCTTTATTCTCCCCGCCATTGTGGGAGCCGGCTTGCCGGCGAGTGCGTCAACAGGGTTTAACCTGCAGACCGAATGGGTACAGGTTTATTCCGTACACAAAAAAACGCCCCGGCTCTTGCGAGTCGGGGCGTTTTTTTTGCCGTATGAAAGCGCGATTACTTGGCTTTCACGCCTTCCAGCGAGATGTCCAGGCTCAGAGTCTGGTCCTTGCTTGGGGATTTGATACCGAAGTCCTGCAGGTTGATGGTGGTGGTCGCGTTGAAGCCAGCGCGCTCGCCGCCCCATGGATCCTTGCCTTCACCGTTGAACGTGGCCTTGAACGTTACCGGCTTGGTCACGCCGTGCAGGGTCAGGTCGCCGGTCACGTCAGCAGTCGTGTCGCCGGTTGGCACCACTTTGGTCGACTTGAAGGTCGCTTCCGGGTACTTGCTCACGTCCAGGAAATCTTTGCTGGCGATGTGCTTGTCGCGTTCGGCGTGGTTGGAGAACAGGCTTGCGGTTTTCAGGGTAACGTCAATTTTGCTGTCTGCAGGCTTGGCTGCGTCCCACGAAAAGGTGCCGCTCCAGTCCTTGAAAGTACCGTGAATGAAGCTGAAGCCCAGGTGGCTGATTTTCCAGTCGATGAAGGCGTGCTGGCCTTCCTTGTCGATGGTGTAGTCAGCAGCCATGGCCTGGCCGGCAGTCAGCAGGGCAGTACCGAGAGCCAGTGCAGCGAGGGTCTTTTTCAACATGCGTTCTATTCCTTTTGAGTTGAGGTTGAGCATCAGGCTTTGCGTCCCAGCATACGGTTCAGGGTCGCATCACGATCGATAAAGTGGTGTTTCAAGGCGACCAGGCCATGCAAACCGGCAAAAATCACCACGGCCCACGCCAGCCACAGATGCACGACACCGGCCACATCGGCCTGATCGGGCAAGTTGGAAATCAGAGCGGGTACTTCAAACAGGCCGAAAAACGGAATACCGACGCCTTCGGCAGTGGAAATAAGGTAGCCGGCAAACATCACGGCGAACAACCCCAGATACAACAAGCCATGGCCGAGTTTGGCACCAATGCGCGTTGCCCGGCTGTAGCTTTCAAGTGCCGGCGGAGTGGGGCTGATCCAGCGCCATAGCACCCGTAGCAACATGACGGCGAACAGCGTCAGGCCAATGCTTTTATGCAGGTCCGGTGCTTCCTTGCGCCATGGGCTGTAGTAGTCGAGGCCGACCATCCACAAACCCAGGGCAAACAATCCGAACACCGCCAGCGCAACGGACCAATGCATGAAAATACTGACCGCACCATAGCGAGAAGACGAGTTACGTAATTGCATTACCGACATCCTGTGGGAACTTGCGCCTAAGACTAATGATTTACCTATCGAATGAAAGCGCATTTATTTGCTGTAAGGCATCGATAAATGCGATCAGTAGCCTGAGAGTGAAAAGTTAAGCAAACGTTAACGATGTTTTATGTCGCTCTTGTATGCCCGTGAGCGTCTCAAAGTTCAACACCCCGGGCTTTGGTGAATAGTAATGGGTTGTTACACGCACGCGCATTGCATAGGCTTGCGCGATTGTTTGCCCGCACACGCCGGGAGCCAGCGCCAGGAGAGTGGATATGGGCCTGAATAATCAGTGGATGCAGCGTGACCTTGCCGTGTTATGGCACCCCTGCACCCAAATGAAAGATCACGAGCAGCTGCCGTTGATTCCGATCAAGCGCGGCGAAGGCGTATGGCTGGAAGACTTCGAAGGCAAGCGCTACCTGGACGCGGTGAGTTCGTGGTGGGTCAACGTGTTTGGCCATTGCAACCCGCGTATCAACCAGCGCATCAAGGATCAGGTCGACCAGCTTGAGCATGTGATTCTTGCCGGCTTCAGCCATCAGCCGGTGATTGAGCTGTCCGAGCGCCTGGTCAAGATGACACCTGAGGGCCTGACCCGCTGCTTCTACGCGGACAACGGTTCGTCCTGTATCGAAGTCTCGCTGAAGATGAGCTTTCACTACTGGCTGAACCGTGGCCAGCCGGAAAAAAAGCGTTTCGTGACCCTGACCAACAGCTACCACGGTGAAACCATGGCGGCGATGTCGGTGGGTGACGTGCCGCTGTTCACTGAAACCTACAAAGCGCTGTTGCTCGACACCATTAAAGTGCCGAGCCCCGATTGCTACCTGCGCCCCGAGGGCGTGAGCTGGGAGCAACACTCGCGCACGATGTTTCTGGCCATGGAGCAGACACTCGCCGAGAACCACGACACTGTGGCTGCGGTGATTGTCGAGCCGCTGATTCAGGGCGCGGGCGGCATGCGCATGTACCATCCGGTATACCTGACGCTGCTGCGTGAAGCCTGCGACCGTTATGGCGTACACCTGATCCTCGATGAAATTGCAGTGGGTTTTGGCCGTACCGGCACCATGTTCGCCTGCGAGCAGGCCGGCATCACGCCGGACTTCCTGTGCCTGTCCAAGGCCCTTACCGGCGGCTACTTGCCGCTGGCCGTTTGCGTGACCACCGACGAGGTCTACAGCGCGTTCTACGATGACTATCCGACTCTGCGCGCCTTCCTGCATTCCCACAGCTATACGGGCAACCCGCTGGCTTGCGCGGCCGCTCTGGCGACGCTGGATATCTTCGAGCAGGACAATGTGATCGAGAACAACAAGGCCCTGGCCCAGCGCATGGCCAGTGCGACGGCGCATCTGGTTGACCATCCCCATGTCTCGGAAGTGCGTCAGACGGGTATGGTGCTGGCCATTGAAATGGTCCAGGACAAAGCCAGCAAAACCGCTTACCCATGGCAGGAGCGGCGCGGTTTGAAAGTCTTCCAGCACGCACTGGAGCGCGGCGCCTTGTTGCGCCCATTGGGCAGCGTGGTGTATTTCTTGCCCCCTTACGTGATTACTCCGGAGCAGATCGACTTTCTGGCTGAAGTGGCCAGTGAAGGGATCGACATTGCGACCCGCAGTGATATCAGCGTGGCCGTGCCGTCGAACTTCCATCCCGACTTCCGTGACCCCGGTTAAGCCCTGTTTTGTAGCCGCTGGCGCAGACGGCGACAAGGGCCGAAGGACCTTCGTTTTTAAAACGGGGTCGCTGCGCAACCCATCGCAGCCTGCGGCAGCGGCGGCATAAGTCATTTAATTTTCAGAGAACCTACATGAGATTGTCCCGCTTTTTTATCGATGCACCTTTGAGCCTCGGTGAACACGAATTGCCTGAAGCCCAGGCGCATTACATTGGCCGCGTGCTGCGCATGGCCGAGGGCGATGCCCTGCAGGTGTTCGATGGCTCGGGACATGAGTTCACCGGGCGCCTGCTGGAAGTCGGGAAAAAACGGGTGCGGGTGTTGCTCGACGAAAGCTTTGCCGGGCAAATTGAATCGCCACTGGCCATTCATCTCGGCCAGGGTTTGTCCCGTGGCGAGCGTATGGACTGGGCCATTCAGAAGGCCACCGAGCTGGGGGTCAACGAAATTACCCCGATCATGAGCGAGCGCTGTGAAGTGCGGCTCAAGGACGAGCGCGCCGAGAAGCGCCTGTCGCACTGGCGCCAGGTGGCAATCAGCGCGTGCGAGCAATGCGGTCGTTCGCGGGTGCCGGTCATTCACCCGCCGGTGTTGCTCAGTGAGTGGATCAAAACCACCGAGGCTGATCTCAAGCTGGTGCTGCACCCGGTGTCCGAGCCGTTGGCCAGCCACGCCAAACCCGGGCGTCTGGCATTTCTGATCGGGCCAGAAGGCGGGCTGACCGACAATGAAATCGATCAGGCCCAGGCCTCGGGTTTCCAGCCTGCGCGCCTTGGTCCTCGGGTACTGCGTACCGAAACGGCACCGGTTGTGGCCCTGGCCGTGGCCCAGCAGTTGTGGGGCGACTTCTGATTGCGCGCTGATCCCGGTTTTGGCGCGGGCAAGCTTGCGCCTGTGGTTTAAACCATCGGTGCAAAATTCATCCGGAACTGCTGGGGCGATACCCCCAGCCGGCGCATAAACACGCTACGCATATGGTGGGCATCGCGAAAGCCGCATTCGTATGCCACCGTCTTGAGCGCCAGGGTGGCGTTTTCGAGCATGGCCCGGGCAGCGTCCACCCGGGCTCCTTCCACGAACTGCGCGGGTGTGGTCCCTGTTTCCCGGGCAAATATCCGAGAGAAATTACGTGGGCTCATGGCGGCAGCCTGTGCCAGCTCGGCGATGCTCAGGTCGGTGCGCAGATTCTGCAGCACCAGGCCTTGTACTGCCGCGACCGCTGAAGCGGTATGGGGGGTTGCGGTCAGAAACGGGCTGAACTGCGACTGCCCACCTGAGCGCTGGGTAAAGACCACCAAGCGTCTGGCCACATTCAGCGCCACCTGCGGGCCGTGATCCTGAGTCAGTACATATAACGACAGATCAATCCCCGCCGTGACCCCGGCCGAGGTGTACAAATTGTCGTCCTGCACATACAGGCGATCGACCTCCAGCACGGCGTCGGGGCACAGACGGGCGAGGGCCGCGACATCACTCCAGTGCGTGGTGACACGGCGCCCGCCCAGCAACCCGGTCCGGGCGAGCATCAATGCGCCATTGCAGATCGAGCCATAGCGTCGCGACCGCCGGCATATACCGCGCAGCCAGGTGTAAAACTCCGCGCCGAAATCCTGCCCGGGCAAGGCCGGTCCTCCTGCACATAACACCAGGTCATAGCTGTCTGGTGCTGCAGAAAAATGCCGGTGGGCCTGAATCGACAGCCCGTTCGAGCACCTCAGCAGCCCTGACTCCAGCCCCACTACGTCAAGCCGGTATTGCTTGTCGGGGGCCAGAAAGGCATTGGCTTCGGCAAACACATCCAGGGGGCCAGTCACGTCCAGTGCCTGCACGCCAGGAAATACGATCAATGCTACGGTCAGGGTCATCAGAGTCGGCCGTCAGGTGGGTAAGAGATGAAATACCGTAGTCCGCTGATGTGGACAAGCGCCTGCAGGACGATGGCCGGCATTGCAACCTGATTGGCACGAATCGTCACTGTCCGCTGATTGTTGCCATTGGGGTATGCGCCCACACTAAACATCACGGCGCCAACCCGGCGCTCGCTCGAGGAGTTCGCCATGAGTCAGACCATCGCAGGCATCGTCATCCCGGACAGCGCCCTGGCCAAAGCTACCACCGAATACATCCGCGACGTCGAGTCCGATTTGCTCTACAACCACTCGCGCCGGGTATTTTTGTTTGGCGCCCTGAGCGGGCAGCGCCAGCAACTGGCCTATGACCCGGAACTGCTTTATGTGGGGGCGATGTTTCACGACCTGGGGCTGGTCGAAGGCCACCGTACTGAAGACGAGCGCTTTGAAGTGGACAGTGCCAACAATGCCAAAGCCTTTATGAAACCGTTCGGCCTGAGCGATGACGATGTGGAGCAGGTGTGGTTATCCATCGCGTTGCACACCACGCCGGGGGTCACGCAGCACCTGCGCCCGACTGTGGCGCTGGTGACGGCGGGGGTTGAAATGGATGTGCTGGGCATCGACTACGCGGCGTTCCCTGCCGCGCAGCGTGAAGCCGTAGTCCATGCTCACCCGCGGGGCGAAGGTTTCAAAGAGTGCATTCTCTGCGCCTTCGCCAACGGTTTTAAGCATCGTCCGCAAACCACCTTTGGCACGGTTAACGCCGACGTACTGGTGGACTGCGACCCGGGCTTCAAACCGCTGAACTTCGTCGAAATCATCCGTAAATCGCCCTGGGCTTCTTGATCGGGCACAAGATGGAGTGGGGGCCGGCTTCTACTCAACCGGGTCACTCACCGGCGTGGCGATGATCTGTTTCAACTCGGCGGTCATCGGGAATTCGAGATTCAGGCCGTTGGGCGGGATTGGCTGTTCAAACCAGCGCTGGTAGATGCCGGTAATTTCCCCGGACTGGTATAAATCGGCCAGGGTTTTGTTTACCACTGCCAGCAACTGCGGGTCGTCCTTGCGCACCATGCAGCTGTAGATTTCCCGCGATTGCTCGTCGCCCACCACAACCCAGTTGTGCGGGTCGCGGGCTTTGGCGCGTTCGCCGTAAAGCAGCGCGTCGTCCATATAGAACGCCGCAGCCCGACCGGTCTCCAGCATCTTGAATGCTTCGCCGTGGTCCTTGGCACTGATCACGTTCATGTTCATCTTGTGGTCAGCGTTATAGCTTTTGATGAAACGTTCGTTGGTGGTGCCGGCGGTGGTCACCACGTTTTTGTCGCGCAAGTCATCAAAGCCTTTGATGCCACTGTCCTTGGCGGTCAGCAACTGGCCTTTGACGTAAATGAAGCCGTATGAAAACGCCACCTGCTTTTGCCGCTCGGCAGTCACCCCCGTAGACCCGCACTCCAGGTCGACGGTGCCGTTTTGTACCAGCGGGATACGGGTTTGCGAGGTCACCAGGTTGTATTTGACCTTCAGCGGCTGGTCGCCCAACTGCTGCTGAATGCGCTGGACGATCTTGTTCGCCAGCTCCACCGAATAGCCCATGGGCTTGCCGCTGTTGTCGCCTACATACGAAAACGGCACTGAGGCGTCGCGATAACCCAGGGTAATGCTTCCCGAGTCGGCAATTTTCTTCAGCGTGCCCTGTAATGGCGCTTCGCTGGCGTGCAGTGAGTGGCTGAGCAACAGACCCAGCGTACAACTGATCAAAGTGAGTTTTTTCATCTTCTTGTTCTCCGGTTGCAAACAGGTCAGTGACGAACGGCAATCACGCTGATTTCTACCAGCACCTGAGGCCGCGCCAGTTCGGCTTGCAGGGTGGTGCGTGTCGGCGCCTTGCCCGCCGAGAGCCAGGCCGACCACACGGCATTCATGGCCGCAAAGTCGCGCTCGATGTTTTGCAGGTAAATCGTGGCGTTGAGGATGTGGTCTTTGTCGCTGCCGGTCTCGGCCAGCAATGCGTCGATCTTGGCGAGAACTTCCTGAGTCTGCGCGGAAATATCTGTGCTTTGGGTGGGAACCTGTCCCGACAAAAATACCAGCGCCTCGAAGGTCGCAGCGGCGCTTAAACGGTCATTGCTGTTGAGGCGGTGAATCATCATCGGGGATTTCCTTGTACGTTGAGTTAGGTATTCAGGCGCAGAGACCCTGCATGTCGATGGCGGGTTTACGTTGTCCGATCAGGTCGCTTAACAGGCGCGCGCTGCCGCAGGCCAGGGTGAAGCCCAGGGCTCCGTGGCCGAGGTTGAGCCACAGGTTGCGATATCCGCTGGCACCGAGGACAGGCACGCCGCCAGGTGTTGCAGGACGCATGCCGGCCCATTCGATGGCGTCGTGATAGTTGCCGGCATCCGGGAAGGTGCTGGCGGCCAGTTGGCGCATTTGTGCCAGACGCTTGGGGTCCAGGGAAGTATCGAAACCGACGATGTCGACCATGGCCGCAATTCTCAACTGCTCGCCAATGCGGGCGTAGACGATTTTACGGTCGTAATCGGTGATGCTCACATTCGGCGCTTTTTGCGGGTCGCTCAGGGGCAGGGTCAGGCTGTAGCCCTTGAGCGGGTAAAGCGGCAAATTCAACCCCGGCAAGCTCAGGGCCGGACTGGTGTGTCCTGCTGAGAGCACCAGTTGATCCACTGGCAAATGCTCATCGCCCATTTGCACGGCACTGACTGCGCCGTTGGCGTGATGGATACGGGTGACGGTTTTACCCAGCAAAAAGGTGCAACGGCCGCTGGCTTGCAAACGGGCGACCAGTTGCTGGCAGAAAGCATGGCAATCACCCACTTCCTCGTCGGGGGTATAGATGCCGCCGATAAACGCCGAGTCCTTCAGGCCTGGTTCAAGGGTTGCGCATTCGCTGGCAGACAGTGCTTGTTGAAATGGGCTGTGGGCAACTCTGGCCCGCGCCTTGTCGAAGCTTTCCGGGTTGCGGAAGGTCACCAGCTTGCCGTTGCGCCGCCACTCAAAACCGCTCAATTGATCTTCTTCACGCCACTGCTGCAAGGTGGCCTGACTCAGGAGCGCCAAGCGCAGCAAGTGCGCAGCATTGCGCTGATTCACCGAGCCCCGGCAGGCGGCGATAAATGACGCCATCCAGCGCCATTGGGCCGGGTCCATGCGGGGCCGCAACTTGAGTGGCGAGTCGCCGCGCAACATCCAGCCCATCGCTTGCCAGGGCACCCCGGCATCGGCCAGCGGTGCCACATAGCGATAGGAAAGCTGGCCGCCATTGGCGAAGCTGGTCTGGCTGGCGAGCGTGGGCCGGGCTTCGATCAGGCTCACTGAAAATCCGTCGCGCACCAGCGCATACGCGGTTGCCAGCCCGATAACGCCACCACCGATGATGCAAACCCGCTGTCCCATGTCAGTCCTTAGCCCAATGTTGTTCGGGCTCAGATTAGGGGTAGGTGACAGAGGCTGAACAATGAATAAAGATGCCTTACCCATAAACAAAGGTTATGGACTATCGCCATGCGTTTGCGACATATCGAAATCTTTCAGGCCATCCGTCAAACCGGCTCGGTGAGTGCCGCCGCGCAACTGCTGCATGTCTCGCAACCGGCGGTGAGCAAAGTGCTGCAGCACGCAGAGCTGCAACTGGGGTTCCCGCTGTTTTTGCGGGTACGCGGCAAACTGCAGCCCACCCCTGAAGCCCTGCTGCTGGAACGCGAAGTCGAGAAGGTCAGCGAGAGCCTGCAAGGGGTACAGCGACTGGCCGAAAGCCTGCGCCGTGCCCCCGGGCACCGCTTGCGCATCGGCAGTACGCCGGCATTGGCGCTGTCGCTATTGCCGCCGGTGATCAGCGAGTGGACCCGGCGCTACCCGGATATCAGTTGCGAACTGGCCAGTGCCCATAGCCGGGAGCTGGTGCAGAACCTGTTGATGCGCGAGCTGGACGTGGCCCTGACATTCAAGCTGCCTGACCATCCAGGGCTCAAGGCCCAGGCGTTGGCCCACGGCGTATTGGTGGCGTTGGCGCCGCGGGGTTACTGGCCGGATGAGAGTGAGGGAGAACCGCTGGCGCTGCATGAACTGGCAGATGCGCCGTTGATCGGCCTGAGCAATGCCGACCCGTTGTTCGCGCGTCTGGACAGTTATCTGAAAACCATTGAGCCGCCGCCGCGTATCAGCATTGCGGTGCAAACCTATTCTCTGGCGCGGGCGATGGTGGAGTCGGGAGCGGGGCTGGCGGTGATTGACCCGTTCACGGCGCTGGGTGCTTCGCGGGCGAGCACCCTGATTCGTCCGTTGAGTCCTGCATTGCCGATTACCCTGTATGCACTGACCCGTGCCGATGAAGCACCGGCGCATACGCTGGAGGGGTTGCTGGAACTGTTCGCCGGACGGGCCGGCGAACAGTTGCAGCGGTTGATGGGAGGAAACACATAACCTGTGGGAGCCGGCTTGCCGGCGATAGCATCGCTGGCAAGCCGGCTCCCACAAGGTCCGGTCAGAGCCTGTGGTAGCCCGGCATCGACCAGCACTTTTGGTGGTGTTGGCGCTGCGGGGCCGGCGAACGGTTGCAGCGGTTGATGGGAGGAAATACATAACCTGTGGGAGCCGGCTCCCACAGGGCCCGATCAGAGCCTGTGGTAGCCCGGCATCGACCAGTACTTTTGGTAGTGTTGGCGCTGCGGGGCCGGGGAACGGTTGCAGCGGTTGATGTGAGGAAACACATAACCTGTGGGAGCCGGCTTGCCGGCGATAGCATCGCTGGCAAGCCAGCTCCCACAAGGTCCGGTCAGAGCCTGTGGTAGCCCGGCGTCGACCAGCACTTTTGGTGGCTTTGGCGCTGCGGGGCCGGCGAACATTTGCAGCGGTTGATGGAGGGAAACACATAACCTGTGGGAGCCAGCTCCCATAGGGCCTGATCAGAGCGTGTGGTAGCCCGGCATCGACCAGTACTTTTGGTAGCGTTGGCGCTGCGGGGCCGGGGAACGGTTGCAGCGGTTGATGGAGGGAAACACATAACCTGTGGGAGCCGGCTTGCCGGCGATAGCATCGCTGGCAAGCCAGCTCCCACAAGGCCCGATCAGGGCGTGTGGGAGCCCGGCATCATTTCGGCAGTGCGTAGACCACCACTTGATCGCCCACCTGATCTTTCATGATGGAGTTGCCGCCCGCGACAAACGCCACATATTGCCGGCCCTTGTACTCATACACCGCGGGGTTGGCGACAGCAGGTGCCATGACGTTATCCGACCACAGTTCCTTGCCGTCATCCAGGGAGTAGGCGCGCACCTTGGCATCCATCGAGGCACCAATGAACACCACGCCACCGGCCGTGATTGCCGGTCCGCCGATGGTAGGTGAGCCCATGCTTTCAGGCATGTACCAGCCATATTGCTGCACCGCGCCCATCGGACGACGCCATTTCACGTCACCGGTGTGCATGTCGATGGCGACGATTTCACCGAAAGGCGGCGCCCAGCACGGCATGCCGGCCCAGTTCTGCGCATTGAGCAAGGACATGCCATAGGGTGCGCCGATCTGCGGATAGAAGCCGTTTTCGTTGCCTGCTTCCTTGGGTTGTTTGTCATAGGAGGCGCGATCCCACAGCTTGATCATCTGCACGATGTGCGAGGTATTAACCACTGCCACCTGGCTGACCGGATCGAAGGCTACGCCACCCCATTGCACGCCACCGGCGCTGTCCGGGTAGGCCAGTACGCCGTTACCTTTGGTGGAAGGTGGCGAGTACATGCCGTTGTATTCCAGGCCGTCCCACATTTTTGAACACTGGCCAAAGCCGACAATATCGGCGATTTTCCAGATTGCGGGCTTCTTGGACTGGTCCAGCAACGGAGCAGGTTTGGTCGGGAAGGGCTGCGTGGGTGAGTAGACTTCGCCATCGGCATCGCCTTTTGGCACCGGACGCTCTTCAATCGGCCACACGTCTTCACCGGTACGACGGTCAACGGTGAACAGAAAGCCCATTTTGGTAGCTTGAACCAGCGCGGCTACAGGTTTGCCATCGACGGTGATGTCCATCAGGGTCGGGGCCGAGTTGATATCGTAGTCCCACAAATCGTGGTGAACCCACTGACGGGACCATACGACCTTGCCCGTATTGATATCCAGCGCGGTTGTTGAGGTTCCCAAAGGAATCGCTTTTGGCCGGTTGCCGCCCCAGTAGTTGGGTGAAGGCGAGGAGACCGGGATGTACAGCAGGCCGAGTGCCGCGTCATAGGACATGGCGGTCCAGATATTGGCGGTACCGGTATTGCCGGCCTCATCATCGGGAATCGGTTTGAATTCCCACTCCAGCTCGCCGGTACGGGCGTTGAGAGCAAACAGCGAGCCTGGTGATTCGACTTCGTACTCCCAGTCCTTGCCGGCCCAGCCGACGATCAGCTTGTCACCGATAACGGTCGGCGGCTGCAGGACCGACAGCGGCCATTTGGCGTTGAGCTTGTTCCACTGGTTGATATCAACCACGCCGTTTTTGCCAAAGTTTTCGCATGGCTTGCCGGTGTCGGCATCCACTGCAAACAACTGGGCTGTCATATTCCCCAGGTACACGACTTTCTGACAGGCAACCCCGGGTTGCGGGTTTTTTTCCTGCCAGTAGGCTACGCCACGGGATTTCAAGGCCGGCTGGGTGAGGGCCTCCAGCGGCGACTTGGTGTCATAACTCCACTTTTCTTTACCCGTCTCAGGCTCAAGGGCAATGATCCGGTAAAAAGGCGTGCCGACGTACAGCGTGTCATTGGCAAAGATCGGGGTGGCGGACCATACAGTGGCAGGGGTTTTGCCGGTCCCGTCCGACATGTCGCCGGTGAAATACTGCCAGACCTTGGTCAGTTTTCCGACGTTGTCCTTGTTGATCTGGTTCAGCGGCGAATATTTTTGCGAGCTTAACTGGCCATGGAACGAGTCCCACTCCTTGCCATTGGGCACGGGTATTCTGGCGTCTTCGGCGGAGATACTGGATGGCGCCAGCAGGGGCGTGGGCACTATGTAAGCGGTGTCAGCGTGTGCGGTTGAAATACCCGCGAGCATGCAGATGACCGGTGCCGTGAAAAGATGTTTTTTTACTTTATCCATGTCACGCGCTCCTTGTTGGCTTGCCGCAAAAAGTTTCGATGACCACCCCTGCGGCGCACACCACCAGCACCAGAGCTGTCCACCAGCCATGCAAGAGGACCGCGCCAAACAGCGTCCCGATGACCGCGAGCCAGCTAAGAACAACGAAGAAACTTCTTAGTCCCCCGAATTCATGCTTGATCAGCAACAGGCCAAGAATGAACAGAACGAATTCGCCCAGCATCGTTACCATCGCGCCGCCGGAGTCGGTCACGCCCGACAGTGGCGTAAAAAATCGCCATGCCGTAATGGCCAGGGCGATCAGTGCGGTGATAACTATGATGTAGGCGCCTGTATGGCGCCTGGGCGGTGCATAGCCAGCAGAAGTACTCATCCCTTTCTCCTTTACGTTTTATGCTCTCAGGCATTAGGAAAAAGAGTGTAGCCAAGCTGGCAGGAAACGCCGGGACGAGGTGCCCCGGCAGTTTCGCAGTCGCTACCGGGGGGGGCGGTGGCAGCGAGATTGCGGGCTTCAGATCAATGCGCGGGATCCGTCTCGACCGGAGCCGGTGCATCTTTGGTCACATGCTTGACCAGTTTGCCGATGGTCAAACCCTGGAACAGGATCGACGACAGCACCACGATGTAGGTAATACTCAGGATCAGGTCGCGTTCCGGCCCCAGTGGCAAGGCCAGAGCCAGGGCTACCGAAACCCCGCCGCGCAAACCACCCCAGGTCAGGATGCGGATGGTGCCGCGGGGCACCGTACGCCAGCGGCGCAGCAGCACAATGGCCGGGGCCACGGTCAACAGGCGCGAGAGCAGGATGGCCAGGGCCAGCACGCTCGCTGCCAGCAAGTGCAACCATGAGAACGGCAGCAACAGCAATTCCATGCCGATCAGGGCAAACAGCAGCGCGTTGAGCATGTCATCGAGCAACTCCCAAAAACCGTCCATGTAGCGCCGGGTCATCTCGTTCATGGCCTTGTTGCGGCCCAGATTACCGATGATCAGACCGGCGACCACCATCGCAATGGGTGCCGAGACATGCAGCTCGCTGGCCATGGCGGAGCCGCCGATCACCAGCGCCAGGGTCAGCATCACTTCGATCTGGTATTGCTCGATGCTTTTGATCATTCGATAGACCAGATAGCCGATCAAACCGCCAAACACCACGCCGCCAATGGCTTCATGGGCAAACAGCATCGCGGTGGCGCCCAGGCTCGGGGTTTCGCCCAGTTGCACAATGCCCAGCAATACGGTGAACACCACAACGGCGGTGCCGTCATTGAACAGCGACTCACCGACAATCGTGGTTTTCAGCGGTTTGGATGCGTTGGCGGTACGCAGCACGCCAAGCACGGCGATCGGATCAGTGGGCGAAATCAGGGCGCCGAACAGCAGGCAATACAGGAAGCTGATATGCCATCCAAACAGGCCAAAGATCCAGTACGCCAGGCTGCCGATCACGGTGGTGGCAATCAGCACACCGACGGTGGCCAGCAGGCCGATGGGCCAGCGGTAGCTGCGTACGTCGTTGAAGTTTACGTGCAAGGCGCCGGCAAACAGCAGGAAGGAAAGCATCCAGTTCATCAGCAGATCGCCGAAATCGATCTGGCCGATCAACTCCTGCACGCGATCTTCGAGACCGGGATAGCCAATAAAGCTCAAGCCTTGCAACAGCAGGGAAAACATGAGGGCGGTGACCATCACACCAATGGTTGGCGGCAGGCCGATAAAACGGAAGTTCACGTATGTCAGCAGTGAGGTCAGGCAGATAAACGCAGCAACAAGTTCAAGCATCCGGGATCCTGTAGTGGCGGGAGTCAGTGGAGACCCTGATCGGGTCAGGTCTTGTTTGATGAAAAAGCAGACGGCAGCGACACATATTCGCGGCACAGTCATGAATACCGTATAAAAAAGATGCCGATCCATAAAAATAAAGGAGGTAACGGTGCTGGCAACCACGTTGGTGCTGATCGCGGCTGTGTTGCATGCGATCTGGAATACCCTGATTAAGTTCAGTGGCGAACGTTTGCTGGTGATCGCGTGCATGGACACGGTTGCGCTGCTGCTGGTTGTTGCGCTGGTGGGGTTTGTGGCATTTCCGCCCATGGACATCTGGCCGTGGATTTTGGCATCTGCCGTATTCGAACTGCTTTACCGGGTGTTGTTGATTCGCGCCTATCGGGTGGGTGATCTGGGATTAGTCTATCCGCTGATGCGCGGGCTTTCGCCACTGGTGGTGCTGGCGTTGACCCTGACGTTTGCCGGCGAAGCCCTTACCGGTCAGCAAATCATCGGTATCCTGCTGATCCCGTGCGGCATGGCCTGCCTGCTGTGGCAGGGCGGTGGCGGTGATCGGTTGCCTTGGTCGCTGCTGCCAGTGGTTGCACTGATTGGCCTGTGCATCGGCTGCTATACCTTCCTGGATGGTCAGGCCCTGCGGCGCTGGTCGCACCCGCTGGATTATCTGGTTTGGGTAACCCTGATCAGCGCCTGGCCGTTCCCGTTGCTGGCGCTGACCCGCAGGCGTACCGCGTTTACCCTGTTCTGGCGTACGCAATGGCGTTTGGGGGTGGCAGTAGGGATTTGTGTTCTGGCCAGCTATGGCCTGGTGTTGTGGGCCATGCAGCTGGGCTCGATTGCCGAGGCCGCGGCATTGCGTGAAGTCAGTGTGATTCTGGTGGTGCTGTTCGGTATGCGTTACCTCAAAGAACCTTTTGGTGGGCCGAGGCTCTTAGCCTGTGGGCTGGTGCTGATCGGCATGCTCGTGATGAAACTCTAAAAAGGAAATTCCAATGACGGTTGCCTTCTGGTGTGTACTGATTGCCCTTTGCCTGCCCTATGTCTGTACCGCCTTTGCCAAGTTCAGCGACGGCAAGTTCGGGCCGCGGCAGAACCATGATCCACGGACGTTTCTCGACGGTCTGCAAGGATTTGCCAAGCGCGCCCATAGCGCCCAGCTCAACAGCTTTGAAGTGACCCCGGCGTTTGCCGCCGCGGTGATCATTGCCGATATCGTGGGCAATGCGCAGCCCGTGACCATCGACGTGCTGGCGGTGCTGTTTGTTACCAGCCGCCTGCTGTACATCATCTGTTATCTGGCCGACTGGGCCATGATGCGTTCGGTGGTCTGGTTTATCGGCATGGGGCTGGTGGTCAGCTTCTTTTTTGTGTCGATGTAAGTTCAGGCTGAAAATGCAGGAGCGAGCTGTTCGCGATCACGGGACCATGTTGAAGCGCCCGCGAGCAAGCTCGCTCCTGCACCAGGTTACTGTGGCAACGCCGCGCCTTTAGGCCACAGCAGCCAGATATTGCCCTTTTGCTTCATGTCGCCGGCTATTTGCCCGGCCTGGGGGCCGGTGCCGACGAAGAAGTCCGCGCGAACCTCACCGGCAATTGCACCGCCGGTGTCCTGGGCCGCAACCGGCCGGACTATGGGTTGGCCGTCGGCCTGGGTGGTCGACAACCACAGCAGGCTGCCCAGCGGAATGACCTTGCGATCCACCGCCACGCTATAGCCGGCCGTGAGCGGCACGTTCAGTGAGCCGCGCGGGCCTTCGTTGCTGTCGGGGTTCTGGGTGAAAAATACATAACTCGGATTGCTGGCCAGCATTTCGTGAACGCGCTCCGGGTGCGCCATTGCCCAGGCGTGAATGGTACCCATGGTCACGTCTTCTTTTTTCAGCTCGCCTTGCTCTACCAGCCAGCGGCCAATGGGTTTGTACGGATGACCGTTCTGGTCGGCATAGCCGATGCGCAGCTGGCGACCATCGTCGAGTTGCACTCGGCCCGAGCCCTGGATCTGCAGGAACTGCAGGTCCATCGGATCAGTGAGCCACGCCAGCACCGGTGCGTTCAGACCTTTGCTGTTGATGGTTTCGGCGGTGTCGTAAGGCTTGAGTACGCGGCCTTCAAGGCGACCGCGCAGGCGCTTGCCCTTCAGTTCGGGGTAGATACTGTCCAGATTCACCACAATCAGGTCGGACGGAATGCCATAGATCGGCACATTCGCGGCCTGGGTGGGTTTCAGGCTTCCGGGGTAAACCGGCTCGTAATACCCGGTGATCAGCCCGTCACTGCTGCCTTCGGCCGAGCGCAGGCTGTACACATCGAGATGGGTCTGCAGAAAACTGCTGATTTGCTCTACGCTCGGGCTGGCTGTCAGCTTGGCGGCATCGCTGCACACGCTTCCCCAGTTAGGGTCGGCCTTGAGTCGGGTACAGGCACTGCGCCATGAGGCAAACCCGCTTTGCAGGTCGCTGCCTGTCACTTGCGGCAGGGCACTCCATTCAGCTTTGCTGTAAGTGGTGTGGGGCTCCGGTTTGGTGCTGCCCTTGTCAGCATCCTTGTCGGTGCCATTGCATCCGGCCAGTAACATGACAACGGGCAGTGCCCAGGCCAGAGGCTTGAAAAATTTACTCATCAGCAGGTTCCTTCGAGATTTGCCGAGTGACCTTCAAGGCAAACCCTATATTCAATAGGGCTATTGGTCTTTGTGTGTGACGCGAGGATACTGGCGGCCGATTCCCGTGACGTGAGCCACCATGATTGTTAAACGACTGACTGTTGTATTACTGGCCTGCCTGACGTTATCGGCGTGTGGCGGGGTTGATCCCGATTCGCCGCTGGGCCAGCGTAAAGCGATTTTCAAGCAAATGCTCAAGACCAGTGAAGACCTGGGCGGCATGTTGCGTGGCAGGATCGCCTTTGACGGACCACGCTTTGCCGAGGGAGCAGTCAAGCTCGATGCCCTGGCTTACGAGCCGTGGAAGCATTTTCCGCAGGTGAAGGAATCCGATCAAACCAGCGCCACCGACGATGTCTGGCAAAAACAGGCACGTTTTCAGGAGTTGGCTCGCCAGTTGGAAGCTGCCACAGGCGAGCTGGTTGTCGCTAGCCGGATACAACCCTATAAAGCCAGCAACCTGACCCCTGCAATGCAAAGGGTCGAAGACACCTGCAGTGCGTGTCACAAGGAATTTCGTAATCACTGAGTGAACCGCAACTGCAATCCGTCCTGCAGGAACGAGCTGTTCGCGATCACGCAGTCACGTGATCATGTTGAAGAGCTCGCGAGCAAGCTCGCTCCTGCAGAGGGGGCTTATTTATCCAGCTGATCCAGCGCCTCTTGCAGCTCTTTGCGCGACTCGGCCAGTTTGGTTTTGCGCTTGTCGATTTTTTCCGGATCGCCTTTCTTCATGGCTTTGTCCAGGTCGGCCTGGCGCTGGCTGACTTCGTGCTTGGCTTCCAGCACCTTGTTCTCGCGTTCTTTCTTCAGGCCCGCGTCGGTGCAATGTTCAGTGACTTCGCTCAGGGCTTTTTCCAGGCCGGCAATCTGGCCGGAATTGTTGTGGGCGCGAGCTTGTTCAAGCTGCAGGCTGATGGCCTGTTTCTTGGCTGCGCAGCCCGTCAGTTCCGGCGCAGGCTCTGCGGCCATCAGCGGAGCAGCCAGCAGGCTGCAGACAGTTAACAGGGCGAGCGGGGAAAGAAGTTTCATAAAGAGCTCCATTACAAAAGATGACAATAAACACAATTTTCAAAAGTAATGCTGCGGCCTGGGGTTTCTAGTCGAAACCGGCAATACCGGCAGCGCGTAATTCTTCACTCAAAGCCTGCACGTTCGGATCGCGAAAAAAAGAACTCAACTGCACCGCGCGACTGGCTCCAATGCCTGGCTGTGCCTGCCAGGCCAAGGTGTCACGTGCCGCCAGCGCTTGCCACGACTGGCCCAACGGCGCGTCTGCAGTCGGCGGCAGGCCAATGGCCCGCAGCCAGCGTTCGAACGGTTGTAACCGGGCTGCATGCAAACTGCCGAGCAAGCGGGCGGTGCTACGCTCGCCCAAGCCATCAATGTTAGCAAGCTGCGCGGCATCCAGGGTCAACCAATCGGTCAGGTTGTTGATTCGCCCTGCCTGAAGCAATGCATTCCAGGTTCCGGGGCCGACATGTTGCATGGCCAGACCTTTTTTACCGCTCAGCCAGCTCAAACGGGCCAAAAACTGGCCCTCGCAGCCTGGTGACAGCTGCCAGCAACTGAGGCCGTGGAAATTATCGGGATCGGGTGCCTGCACTTCAACCCTTTTACTGGTACGAAATACGACACTGTCCAGTCGCGGGATGGTCATGCCTGCCAGGCTGATGGCCACGTGATCCCCGGGGCGGATGTCCAGGGCCTGCCAGCGCTTGAAGGAACCGGCACTGATGCGTTTGATGGTGCGGTCGTCGAGGCGCACCGGGATCAATTCCAGCATCGGGGTTATGCGTCCGGTGCGGCCAATCTTGAAGGTCACCTTGCGAACTTCGCCCAGGGCTTGAGCGTGCGGGTATTTCCAGGCGGCAGCCCAGTTCGGCGGTTTTGCCTGCCAGCGTTCAGCCGCAGGGCGCCGGCTCTGGCGCAGCACCAGACCGTCGCTGGCGAACGGTAGCGGGTTGTTGTACCAGTGTTCGCGCCACTGCCGGGCCTGTTCGAAACTCTCTATCGGCTGGCTCAAGGCCTGGCTGTCGGCAAAACCCAGGGTGCTCAATCGGGCGAGCCGCCCGTCCTGGGTGTCGGGGCCTTCAGGCCAGTCCCAGACAAACAGGCCGATACCTTGCCCTTGCTCGGCACTCAATTGATGACGCGCCATAAGGCCGGCGACCGTGCTGCGGGCATTCACGCCGCCGGATCTGGCCTGGATATGTCCGGGCAGCCGCCAGTACAGTTCGCCTTGCAGCACGATATCCACAGGTTGCAGCAATTGCTGGGGGATGGCGCTGATGGCCCGTGCCGCCCGGTTCCAGTTTTGCCCGGTTTGCCCGTCTCCCCGGCTGATCACCTGGTGCAGTTGCCCTTGTCGATACACCAGGGTGACGGCTACGCCATCGACCTTGGGCTGAACCCAGAGCTCCTGGCGCCCCTGGATCCACTGTTTGACGGCCTTCTCATCGGGCAGTTTCAGCAGGCCGGTATGGATCACGGGGTGAGGCACACTGCCGCCCGCGGTTTTTAGCGGGTTATCCACAACAGCAAATTTGAAACAGTGCTGCCAGCCTTCAAAGCGCGTGCGGGACTGGTCGTAAACCGCGTCGCTGACCTGTGAAATACCCAGGCGGTGATAGCTGTCGTCCCAGGTTTCCAGCTGTTGCTGCAGAGCCTGGTATCGAGCCCGGTCGGGGCAGGTGTCAGCCAGTGCGTTGAGTGCCAGTAGCGCGAGCCAGAACCTGCAGATAAATCGAAGTGAGGCGAGCATCATGAGCGTCCTTGCCCGGGGTGAATGCTTAAGCCTAGTGAAGGTATTTTGCGTCTCGCACCAGGAGCTTTGCCGGGTATTTCAAACGAACCGGCTCCCGCGTGCAGATAACAAAAAGCCCCGGACAGTCACCTGTCCGGGGCTTTTGGTGCAGCAGGCTCAGTTAGAAACCGGCAGCGGTGCGCAGCTCTTCAGCACGGTCGGTACGTTCCCACGTGAACGTGGTGAAGGTATCGTCACCGACAGTCTTGACCTGCGGTGTACGGCCGAAGTGGCCGTACGCAGCAGTTTCCTGGTACATCGGGTGCAGCAGGTCAAGCATGGTGGTGATGGCGTATGGACGCAGGTCGAACACCTCACGTACCAGCTTGATGATTTTGTCGTCGGAGATTTTGCCGGTGCCAAAGGTGTTCAACGAAATCGAAGTCGGTTGAGCGACGCCGATAGCGTAGGAAACCTGAATTTCGCAACGCTCGGCCAGGCCGGCTGCCACGATGTTCTTGGCCACGTAACGACCGGCATAGGCCGCCGAACGGTCAACCTTGGATGGATCCTTGCCCGAGAACGCGCCGCCGCCGTGACGGGCCATGCCGCCATAGGTGTCAACGATGATCTTGCGTCCGGTCAGGCCGCAGTCGCCCACCGGGCCACCGATGATGAACTGGCCGGTCGGGTTGATGTGGAACTGGGTGTCCTTGTGCAGCAGCTCGGCTGGCAGCACATGCTTGACGATCAGCTCCATCACGCCTTCGCGCAGATCTTTGTAGGAGACATCCGGGTTGTGCTGGGTCGACAGTACGATGGCGTCGATCGCCACAACTTTGCCGCCTTCGTAGCGGCAAGTGACTTGGGACTTGGCGTCCGGACGCAGCCACGGCAGCAGGCCGGATTTGCGGGCTTCAGCCTGACGCTGAACCAGCTGGTGGGAGAAAGTGATCGGCGCCGGCATCAGCACGTCAGTTTCGTTGCTGGCGTAGCCGAACATCAGGCCCTGGTCGCCGGCACCCTGATCTTCAGGCTTGGCACGGTCAACACCCTGGTTGATGTCGGGCGACTGCTTGCCGATGATGTTCATCACGCCGCAGGTCGCGCCGTCGAAGCCAACGTCGGAGCTGTTGTAGCCGATGTCGGTGATCACATCACGGACGAGCTGCTCCAGGTCAACCCAGGCCGAGGTGGTGACCTCGCCCGCGATGATTGCTACGCCGGTTTTCACCAGAGTTTCGCACGCCACACGGGCGAACTTGTCTTCAGCAATGATGGCGTCCAGCACCGCATCAGAAATCTGGTCGGCGATTTTGTCCGGATGCCCTTCAGACACGGACTCGGAGGTGAAAAGGGAGTATTCGCTCATCTCGACGGTTTCCTAATATTTACCGATGGTGAGTGTCGCCAGCCGGCCGCTGAAAGTGGCGGACCTGAATCTGGAAACCATTACGTAAGCCTACATAGAGGCTTTCCCCGGGAACGAGTCCCGCAGCGGTGGCCCAATGGGCCAGATCATCTTGTTCAAAACCCAGCCACAGATCACCGCAGGCTTCGCGGGCCCATGCCTGATTATGGCTGCACAACTCTGTTACCAGCAGGCTACCGCCAGGGCGCAACAAGTTGGCCAGTTGCCTGAATGCTTCGGCCGGTGCGGCGAAATGGTGCAAGACCATGTTCACAACGACACAATCGGCTTGGATCTGTGCATCCTGCAAAGCGTCAGCGAGGATCAGGCTGACGTTCTCCAGTGACTCGCGTTCACACAACTGGCGGGCCAGTTCAAGCATCGCCGGGCTGTTGTCCAGTGCCGTGACCTGGTGAAAGCGACGGGCCAGGTCAGGCAAGAAACTGCCATCTCCGGGGCCCACTTCCAGGGCCGTGGCCGCTGGGTTGAAGCTTAGTTTGTCGAGCAAGGCCAGGACGCTATCCCGGTACTGCGGCAAACCTGCGATCAAATCCTGTTGAGCGCGAAACTTTTCGGCGACCCGCGAGAAAAAGTCCTGACTGGCCGCAGCACGTTGCCCATGGACGGCACTGATACGTGCCTGTACATCGGTGGGCAGGGTCAGGTTGTCGACTTCTTCCAGCAGCGCTGCGTGCAACTTCCCGCCCGGCAGTTCGGTGTGGGGCAGGGCACGGCGATAAAAAATGGCATTGCCTTCGCGTCGGGTTGCCACCAGTTGCGCCTGTGACAGCACCTTGAGGTGGTGGCTCATGCCTGACTGGCCGGTGGCGAAAATATGGGTCAACTCCAGCACGCCAAACGAATCATTGGCCAGCGCGCGCAACACATTCAGTCGCAGCGGATCGCCTCCGGCCTTGCACAGGGCCAAGAGCTCATCGCAATCGTCGTGGCGGATTGAAGGCGCGTGTAGGTTCATGGGGCCGCAGTCTAGTTACCCCGTTCGCGGCCCGCAAGTTCAATATCAAAACTTTTCGATATTGGGTGATGGATGGCGCGTTTGTCGGATGGGTTGTGTCTATTAACGAAACGAAATGTCCGATCCTTAACAGCTTGAACGGTTAAGCACAGGAAAAACGCCCCAAGTGACTATCTGTCATTGCCCCGAAGGCAGTGCCTGAGGGAAAATGCTCGCCTTTTTTGCGTTCCGTTTTATTTAAGTTCGTTTTTACCAAACCTAGGAGAACAGCGATGCCCAGCCGTCGTGAGCGTGCCAACGCCATTCGTGCACTCAGCATGGATGCCGTGCAAAAAGCCAACAGCGGCCATCCCGGTGCCCCTATGGGTATGGCGGATATCGCCGAAGTACTGTGGCGCGATTATCTGAAGCACAACCCGAGCAACCCTTCATTCGCTGACCGTGACCGCTTCGTGCTGTCCAACGGCCACGGTTCGATGCTGATTTACTCGTTGCTGCACCTGACCGGCTATGACCTGTCGATCGAAGACCTGAAAAACTTCCGTCAACTGCACAGCCGTACCCCGGGCCACCCGGAGCTGGGCTACACGCCGGGCGTTGAAACCACCACCGGTCCTCTGGGCCAGGGTTTCGCCAATGCCGTGGGTTTTGCTCTGGCAGAAAAAGTCATGGGCGCGCAGTTCAACCGTCCTGGCCATAACATTGTCGACCACCACACCTACGTATTCATGGGTGATGGCTGCATGATGGAAGGCATTTCCCACGAAGTTGGCTCGTTGGCCGGCACCCTGGGCCTGAGCAAACTGATCGCGTTCTACGATGACAACGGCATCTCCATCGATGGCGAAGTTGAAGGCTGGTTCACCGACGACACGCCAAAGCGTTTCGAAGCCTACAACTGGCAAGTGATCCGCAACGTTGACGGTCACGACCCGGAAGAGATCAAAACCGCGATCGAGACTGCACGCAAAAGCGACAAGCCAACGCTGATCTGCTGCAAAACCACCATCGGTTTCGGCTCGCCGAACAAACAGGGTAAAGAAGACTGCCACGGCGCTCCATTGGGCCTGGAAGAAATCGCTCTGACCCGCAAGGCGCTGAACTGGAACCACGGTCCTTTTGAAGTCCCGGCCGATATCTACGCCGAATGGGATGCCAAGAAAGCCGGTGCTGTTGCCGAGTCCGAGTGGGACAAGCGCTTCGCCGCCTACGCCGCCGAGTTCCCGGAGCTGGCTGCAGAACTGTCCCGTCGCCTGAGCGGCAAGTTGCCAGCTGACTTCGATGCCAAGGCTACTGCCTACATCAATGAAGTGGCTGCCAAAGGCGAAACCATCGCCAGCCGTAAAGCCAGCCAGAACGCCCTGAACGCCTTTGGCCCGCTGTTGCCGGAACTGCTGGGCGGCTCTGCTGACCTGGCCGGTTCCAACCTGACCCTGTGGAAAGGCTGCAAAGGTGTTTCGGCTGAAGACGCCAGCGGCAACTACATGTACTACGGCGTACGTGAGTTCGGCATGAGCGCCATCATGAACGGCATCGCCCTGCACGGCGGCCTGGTGCCTTACGGCGCTACCTTCCTGATGTTCATGGAATACGCCCGTAACGCCATCCGCATGTCGGCCCTGATGAAGCAGCGTGTGATCTATGTATTCACCCACGACTCCATCGGTCTGGGCGAAGACGGCCCGACGCACCAGCCGGTGGAGCAACTCACCAGCCTGCGTACCACGCCGAACCTGGACACCTGGCGTCCGGCCGACGCGGTGGAATCTGCTGCGGCCTGGAAATTCGCCCTGGAGCGCAACGACGGTCCGTCCGCGTTGATCTTCTCGCGTCAGAACCTTAACCATCAAACCCGTGATGCTGCACAAATCGCAGACATCAATCGTGGCGGTTACGTGCTCAAGGACTGTGCAGGCGAGCCTGAACTGATCCTGATCTCGGCCGGTTCCGAAGTGGGCCTGGCGGTTCAGGCTTACGAGAAGCTGACCGAACAGGGCCGCAAGGTGCGCGTGGTTTCGATGCCATGCACCAGCGTTTACGAAGCTCAAGACGCAGGCTACAAGCAGTCGGTTCTGCCGCTGCAGGTCAGCGCGCGGATTGCGATCGAAGCTTCCCATGCAGACTACTGGTACAAGTACGTGGGCCTGGAAGGCCGCGTTATCGGCATGACCACCTACGGCGAGTCGGCGCCTGCGCCTGCCTTGTTCGAAGAGTTCGGTTTCACCCTGGAAAACATCCTGGGTCAGGCTGAAGAGCTGCTGGAAGACTAAAAGCGCCAGATCGCGAGCAAGCTCGCGCCTGCAGGATGGTTATTCATTCTGCAGGCGCGGCCTTGCTCGCGATGGCATTAGCGTCACCCGACAATTCGAGAACCCCATGCCTCAACCGCGTCCTTACAAAGTTGCACTCAACGGCTACGGCCGGATTGGTCGTTGCGTCTTGCGTGCGTTGTTTGAGCGAGGGGCCGCTGCCGGGTTTGAAATTGTTGCACTCAATGACTTGGCCGATATGGCCAGCCTCGAATATTTGACGCGCTTCGACTCCACCCATGGCCGGTTCCCCGGCGAGATACGGATCGAAGGCGACTGCCTGCATATCAATGGCGACTGCGTGAAAGTGTTCCGCAGTGCCACCCCGGAAGGGATCGACTGGGCCGCGCTGGGCGTTGACCTGGTGCTGGAATGCTCCGGCGTCTACAACACCCGCGCCGACGCCCAGCGCTTTCTTGATGCCGGGGCTCCCCGCGTATTGTTTTCGCAACCGATGGCCAGCGACGCCGATGTCGACGCCACCATCGTGTACGGCGTCAACCAGCACACGCTGACCGGCGAAGAGCGTCTGGTGTCCAATGCCTCCTGCACCACCAACTGCGGCGTGCCGCTGTTGCGCTTGCTGGATCAGGCGTTTGGTCTGGAGTACGTGTCGATCACCACCATTCACTCGGCGATGAACGATCAGCCGGTGATTGATGCCTACCACCACGAAGACTTGCGTCGTACCCGTTCGGCGTTTCAGTCAGTGATTCCGGTCTCCACCGGCCTGGCCAAAGGCATCGAACGTTTATTGCCGGAACTTGCCGGCCGAATCCAGGCCAAAGCAGTTCGGGTGCCGACGTTAAACGTGTCGTGCCTGGACATTACCCTGGTCACGGCGCGCGACACCGACGCCGTGGAAGTCAACCGCGTGCTGCGCGAGGCTGCCACCAGCGGCCCGCTCAAAGGCTTGTTGGCCTATACCGAATTGCCCCACGCCAGTTGTGATTTCAACCATGATCCGCATTCGGCGATTGTTGATGCCAGTCAGACCCGGGTTTCCGGCCCACGGCTGGTGAACCTGCTGGCCTGGTTTGACAACGAATGGGGTTTTGCCAATCGAATGATCGATGTGGCAGAGCACTATTTGCACGTTACCCACCCCAACCCCGCTCTCTAACATTAGAAACTCAGGAACTGCGACCCATGACCGTGTTGAAGATGACCGACCTCGATCTGCAAGGTAAGCGCGTACTGATCCGCGAAGACCTCAACGTCCCGGTAAAGGACGGTGTAGTCACCAGCGATGCGCGCATCCTTGCTTCGCTGCCGACCATCAAGCTGGCGTTGGAAAAAGGCGCGGCTGTCATGGTCTGCTCGCACCTGGGACGTCCGACTGAAGGCGAGTTCTCGGCTGAAAACAGCCTCAAGCCTGTCGCCGAGTACCTGAGCAAAGCCCTTGGCCGCGACGTGCCGCTGGTCAGCGACTACCTCGATGGCGTCGACGTTGAGCCCGGCAACATCGTGCTGTTCGAAAACGTGCGCTTCAACAAGGGCGAAAAGAAAAACGCCGACGAACTGGCCAAGCAATACGCCGCCCTGTGCGACGTATTTGTAATGGATGCGTTCGGTACTGCGCACCGTGCCGAAGGTTCGACCCACGGCGTAGCCAAGTTCGCCAAGGTTGCAGCGGCAGGCCCGTTGCTGGCGGCCGAGCTGGAAGCACTGGGCAAGGCCCTGGGCGCCCCGGCCAAGCCAATGGCGGCGATTGTTGCTGGCTCCAAGGTGTCGACCAAACTTGAAGTGCTCAACAGCCTGAGCCAGATCTGCGATCTGTTGATCGTGGGTGGCGGTATCGCCAACACCTTCCTTGCCGCGGCGGGTCACCCGGTGGGCAAATCGCTGTACGAGCCGGATCTGCTGGACACTGCCCGCGCCATTGCGGCCAAGGTCAACGTGCCTTTGCCGACTGATGTGGTGGTTGCCAAGGAATTCGCTGAGTCGGCTGTAGCGACGGTCAAACTGATCGCTGACGTGGCAGCAGACGACATGATCCTGGATATCGGTCCGCAAACGGCCGCGCACTTCGCAGAACTGCTGAAGTCGTCCAAAACCATTCTGTGGAACGGCCCGGTGGGCGTCTTCGAATTCGACCAGTTCGGTGAAGGCACCAAAACGCTGGCCAAAGCGATTGCCGAAAGTTCGGCATTTTCCATCGCTGGCGGCGGCGACACACTGGCGGCCATCGACAAGTACGGTATTGCCGATCAGATTTCTTACATCTCCACCGGCGGCGGTGCATTTCTCGAGTTCGTTGAGGGCAAGGTATTGCCTGCCGTTGAAATCCTGGAAAGCCGCGCCAAAGCCTGAACATGACTCAGGCCCTGAAAGGAAGCATCGACATGGTCAAGTTGTTACCGCTGTTAATGATTGCGGGCTTTTTGGCCGGTTGTGCCGGTTCGAGCAAGCCGACGCCCGAGGCTGCAACCCCTGAAGAGAGTGGTTGCTACCAGGCAGAATGGCAGGCGCAGAGTGTGCCGCTGGTGAATAAACGCTCAGGGCCGGAGGCGCTGGAGAAATACGAGTCGCCCCAACCTTCAAAAGAGCACGGGTGCCCGTAAAGCGGGTGAGAGATATTGTGGCAGCTGGCCTGCCAGCGATGGCATCGAGGCGGTTTGCCTGACAGACCGTATTACCTGCATCGCTGGCAAGCCAGCTCCCACATTAAATAGCGAGTAGCTATAGCTGAAGCTGTAACGTTTCAGCTCAACAGAATTCGCATTTCAGGGGCGCGCCCCCGATCTGCAATAACTTGAATAGCAGCCGCCGCTACGGCAGGCTTGCACGATTAACGACCCTCGTCCGGGAGAGACACACACAATGGCACTTATCAGCATGCGCCAGATGTTGGACCACGCCGCCGAATTCGGCTACGGCGTTCCAGCCTTCAACGTCAACAACCTTGAGCAGATGCGCGCCATTATGGAAGCCGCTGACAAGACTGACTCCCCGGTGATCGTTCAGGCTTCGGCCGGTGCGCGTAAATACGCAGGTGCACCGTTTCTGCGTCACCTGATCCTGGCGGCAATCGAAGAATTCCCGCATATCCCGGTGTGCATGCACCAGGACCACGGCACCAGCCCTGACGTCTGCCAGCGCTCGATCCAGCTGGGCTTCAGCTCGGTGATGATGGACGGCTCGCTCGGCGAAGACGGCAAAACGCCGACCGACTACGACTACAACGTGCGTGTCACTCAGCAGACTGTTGCCCTGGCCCACGCCTGCGGCGTATCGGTTGAAGGCGAGCTGGGCTGCCTGGGTTCCCTGGAAACCGGCATGGCTGGCGAAGAAGACGGCATCGGCGCAGAAGGCGTTCTGGATCACAGCCAGATGCTGACCGACCCGGAAGAAGCGGCTGACTTCGTCAAGCGCACCCAAGTGGACGCCCTGGCTATCGCCATCGGTACTTCCCACGGCGCTTACAAGTTCACCAAGCCACCTACCGGTGACGTGCTGGCCATCGACCGGATCAAAGAGATCCACAAACGTATCCCCAACACTCACCTGGTGATGCACGGTTCGTCGTCTGTGCCACAAGAGTGGCTGGCGATCATCAATGAATTCGGCGGCGACATCAAAGAAACCTACGGTGTGCCGGTAGAAGAAATCGTTGAAGGCATCAAGCACGGCGTGCGCAAGGTCAACATCGACACCGACCTGCGTCTGGCATCCACTGGCGCCATGCGTCGCCTGATGGCCACCAACCCGAGCGAGTTCGACCCGCGCAAGTTCTTCGGCGCAACCGTGACCGCCATGCGTGACGTGTGTATCGCACGTTACGAAGCCTTCGGTACTGCCGGTAATGCCTCGAAGATCAAGCCGATCTCCCTCGAAGCCATGTACCAGCGCTACCTCAAAGGTGAGCTGAACGCCAAGGTCAACTAAGACCCCGGCGTTTAAAAAAAGCCCGCTGCGATTCGCAATGCGGGCTTTTTTGTGGGCGTCATCCGGGACGCTGTAATTGCTCCGGGTCGACGCCGTTGCCCTGGAGCAGTGCATCCACCAGCGAACGGGCCATTTCCACCGAGTGCACCAGCGACCACACCAAGCCGCGCTCGATGCCACTGGCCATTTCAGTGATCTCGTCCGAGACCTCTTCTGCGCTCTTGAGCATCACTGAGACATGCACCAGGGCCTCCAGTGCAGGGATGTCGGGCAACACTGCAAAGGGAGAGCGGGGGCTGATTTTCCGGGGACGGGTAGGTTCAAGCTCATCGAGCAGGGCGGGCGCAGCGCGCAGGCGGTCGAGAAGGCGCCGGGTTGCTTCATCGTATTGATGATCATCGCGCTTGATACGTTTGGGCTTGGAAGCTTTCATGGGTTTTCCACGCAGGCCATCATTCGAGCCAAGACTGAGGCGACTCAAGAAGATAGCCCCGTGACTTTCAGCGCAGCAAGTGGCACTCGAGGCGAAATTACATTCTAGGAAACGTCCTACGTGTTTCAGAGTAAGTTCTGACTTTGCGGCCCGGATGTCAGAGCTTGTTGTGGTCAATATCCAGTTTGCTGAACGCTCAGGTTCCAGGTTGCCAAATCAATCATGACTAGCCTTTAAAAATGGCCAGTTGAAGTGATGGCACTGCTTAATCCTGAATTCGCTACACTGGCGCACCTTTACGTTGTACGTTGGCGCCCCATGACTGTCCTCAAATACCTCCAGGCTTATCCCCAGACCTTGCAAGATCAGGTGCGTCACCTGATTGAGCGCGATCAGTTGGGCAGTTACCTGAGTGAGCGTTATCCACAACGTCACGCGGTGCAAAGCGACAAGGCCTTGTATGCCTATGCGCTGGAACTGAAGCAGGAACACCTGCGCAATGCGCCGTCCTTCGACAAGGTGCTGTTTGATAACAAGCTGGATCTGACCCACCGTGCGCTGGGTTTGCACACCACCATTTCGCGGGTGCAGGGCGGCAAGCTCAAGGCCAAGAAAGAGCTGCGCGTAGCTTCGTTGTTCAAGGAGGCGGCGCCAGAGTTTTTGAAAATGATCGTGGTCCATGAGCTGGCACACCTCAAGGAGTCAGATCACAACAAGGCGTTTTACAAGCTGTGTGAATACATGCAGCCGGGCTACCACCAGCTGGAATTTGACCTGCGGGTGTATCTCACGTGGCGCGACATGCAGGCTGGTCGATGACAACCTGCAGGCGCCTGCAGTAGTAGTCGCCAAGTACAGATATCAGGAGTTCTGAATGGAAGTCAGCAAAACCAAAAGCAGCTTTTACCGGCGCCTGTATGTGGCCTGGTTGATCGACAGCCAGACCGCCAGCAGTGTTCCAGCCCTGACCGAGGTCACCGGTATGCCGCGCCGTACCGCCCAGGACACCATCGCCGCGCTGGCCGATCTGGACATCGTCTGCGAATTCGAGCAGCAGGATGGTGCCCGCAATCATGCCGGCCGCTATCAGATTCACAGCTGGGGCCCGGTCGACAAGGCCTGGATCGGCCAGCATCTGGCGCAGATCAAGCAGGTACTCGGTTATCCCTGAGGTGTTTGATTACGGCGCATGCCGATATGCGGGATGTCATCTTCAAGATAGATTTCGCCCTCGGCGCTAAACCCGTGTTGCTCATAGAACGGCTGCAAATGAGCCTGGGCTGACATGAACACGGGTTGCCCGGGCCAGTAGTCATCGATATTTTCCAGTGCTTGAGCCAGCAGCTCGTGCCCCAGCTTTTGCCCGCGGCCCGCCGGGGCAATGATCACCCGGCCAATGACCACATCACCGCCCTGGGAATCAGGATCGAGCAGCCGGGCGTATGCCACCAGCTGGTTGTTCTGCCAGCCCATCAGGTGCAGGGTATCGCCACTGAGGTCTTGTCCATCGACGTCCTGATAGGCGCATTTTTGCTCGACGACAAATACCTCCGAACGCAGCTCCAGTATGGCGTAGAGCTGCTCCTTGCCCAGATCGGTGTGGTGTTTGCAGAGCCAGTCAGTGGTCACGGTCCAGTCCTTGTGCGAGAAAACGATCAGCGGATAGTAGGCCCGAAGCCCGGTGGCGCCAAGCGCTAAGGCGCTTTGATCAAATGCGCAGCCAGGGTCCGCAATGGCCCCAGCTGACGGCAAATCAGCGCCAGCTGGGTTTGCACCAGGCGCTGGCTTTCGTCGAGCTCATCCGGCATCTGTTCCAGCTCATTGGCCAGCGCTTCTTCTTCGTCACTCTGCACCGCCACGGCCTGTTTGGTGGTCAGGCCTTGAGCGATCAGGTCGATGCTGTCAGCGATCCTGCGCCCCGCGCCTTCGATCAAGTGCTCGCGAATGTCGCTGGGCAACCGGGTGTCGCGGTGCGCGCCCAGGCCCGACAAATAGCTGAGCAGGGTGTGTGAAAGCACCAAAAAGCGGAAGCCCATATCGGCATCCTTTCGGAAGTGCCCCGGCTCCATCAGCATGTTGGCCAGTGTGGTCGACAGGGCAGCATCGGCGTTGTGGGCGTTGCGCCGCGCCAGACGATACGCCAGGTCGTCACTTTTGCCCTGGGCGTACTGGTGCATGATTTGCCGCAGGTACTGACTGTTGCAACTCAAGGTATTGGCCAGCACCTGATTCAGGCGTCGGCCCTGCCAGTCAGGCAAGAACAGGAACACCGCTGCGGCAGCAATCACGCTGCCCACCAGGGTATCGAACAGTCTTGGCAGAAACAGCCCGTAACCGTCGCCCACCTGATTGAAGCAAAACAGAATCATCAGGGTGATGGCGGCAGTGCTCAAGGTGTAGCGGGTAGTGCGGTTGATAAAGAACACCACCCCGGCCACCACCGCGAACATCGATTGCACCAGCGGGTTGGGGAACAGGTCGAACAGCGCCCAGCCCACGGCCAGGCCGATGGCCGTACCTATGATCCGCTGGCTGAACTTGCGGCGTGTCGCGCCGTAACTCGGCTGGCACACAAACAGCGTGGTGAGGATGATCCAGTAACCCTGGCTGGGATGAATCCAGTGCACCATCGCAAAGCCGATGGACAACGCCAACGGCAGACGCAGGGCGTGGCGGAAAATCAGCGAAGTGGGGGTGAGGTGCTGGCGCAAGCGCGACCACACATCCTTGAGGTTGCGCGGCGAACGATCCAGCAGGCTGCTGTCGGTGGCATCGGCAAGGCTGTCAGGGTTGCTGGCATCGCTCAGCAGGCGGTCCAGCGTACCGAGGTTGGCGGCCAGCGCCCGCAGTGAACGCAACAGCCCGCGCCAGGCCGGGTTGCTCTGGATGCGCAGATGCTCCAGGGAGGCGTGCAGATCGCCCAGGGCCTCGGCAAAGCTGTCGTCATAGACGAATGGCTGGCGCAGCTTGATCGACTCTGACAAGCGCTGGCAGGCCACGCCTTGCTGGCGCAACAGACGCTGGCAGCGGAACATCACATCGCTGTGAAAGAACGCCTCGGCCAGTGCGTTGTACGGGTAATGGGAGGAGCTGGCGCGCTCGTGGATGTCCTGCGCGAGGAAGTACAACTTGAGGTAGCGGCTGAGCTTGGACCCCGGCCTGGAGTTGCCGACCCGGTGCAAAATGATTTCCTTGGCGCTGTTCAGGGCGGCCACCACCTTGCCGTTCTGGCGTGCCAGTTCCAGCCGGCCGGCCTCGACATCCAGCTTGCGCACGGGCTCGAACAGCGAGGACTTGATCTTCAGATACAGGCCTAGCTCCCAGAACAGCCGCGCCAGGCTTTGCTGCACCGGCTGGTGGGAAAACAGGGCCTGCCACAGTACCGACAGCAGCCCGTACCAGGCCGCGCCCGCCACCAGCAGCAAGGGCTCGTGCCAGAAATTGAGCACTTCCCCGCCGCGCTGATCGACCCCGATCATGGTGTACACGGCCAGAATCAGCGTGGCTGAGGCAATCGCCCCGTAGCGCTCGCCCAGCGCCCCGAGCATGGTCAGGCCGAAGCTGGCCAGCGCCAGTGCGCAGACCATCAACCAGGGGTAGGGGAAAAGTAATTCGACACTGAAGGCCGAGGCACTGAAACACACCAGGGTCACCAGCAACGCGTTCAGTCGGCCTTGCCAGCTGTCATCGGTCTCGGACAGGGCGCTGGCGATAATCCCCAGGAACAGCGGGATCAGCAGTGACATCTCGTCCTGATACCAGCAAAAAGCCATGCTGCCGGTCAGGGCGATAAATACGCGAACGCTGTAACTGAACTTGTCCCGTGCCCACAAGCGGCGCAGGGACTGACTGAAGGAGGTCGATGACATGGAGGTGGCGGTGCCTGGCTCGTATTTCGCTAAATTGAGCCAGATAAGACGACAGCGCAATGACACTCTTCACATCGGACACAAAATATTTTTTGACTCAGACTCTGTAGCCGCAGCCTTCGACAGCGGCCACAGGGTGACGTCGTCAGACGAACTGCGCCGCGGCGTACCCCGAAGCCCACGCCCACTGGAAGTTGAAACCGCCCAGATGGCCGCTCACATCCAGCACTTCACCGACAAAGTACAAGCCGGGGCTCTTCAGCGACTCCATGGTCTTGGATGACACTTCACGGGTATCGACCCCGCCCAGTGTCACTTCCGCGGTGCGATAGCCCTCGGTGCCGGCCGGTACCACTTTCCAGCACGCCAGCCTGTCAGCCACTTCCGCCAGCTCGCCCGGGGTGTATTGCTTCATGGGCTTGGACACAAACCAGTGCTCGGCCAGCAAGTTGGCCATCTTCTTGGTGAAAATCTCACCGAGCAGAGTCTTCAGTTCGCTGTTCGGGCGTTCGGCCTGCTGGGTGTGCAGCCAGCTCAGCGCGTCGAGGTCGGGCAGCAGGTTGATTTCAACTGTATCGCCGGAGTTCCAGAACGACGAAATCTGCAAGATCGCCGGTCCGCTCAAACCGCGGTGGGTGAACAGGATATTTTCCCTGAAGCTCTGATCGTTGCAGCTCACCAGGCAGTCCACCGAGGTCCCGGAGAGCTCGGTGCAAATCTCTTTGAGCTGATCGGTGATGGTGAAGGGCACCAGACCTGCGCGGGTCGGCAGCAAGGTGTGACCAAACTGCCTGGCCACTTGATAGCCGAAACCGGTGGCGCCGAGGGTCGGAATCGACAGGCCGCCGGTGGCGATCACCAGCGACTGACAGTTCAACTGATCCAGGGTGGTGTTGAGGCTGTAGCCGGTTTCGGTTTTTTCGATCTGCTCCACCGAGGTGTCCAGGTGCAGGCTGACGCCGGCCTGTTGGCACTCGCTCAGGAGCATTTCGAGGATGTCGCTGGATTTGTTATCGCAAAACAGCTGGCCGAGTTTCTTCTCGTGGTAGGGCACGCCGTGCTTGCTGACCAGTTCGATGAAATCCCATTGGGTGTAACGCGCCAGCGCCGACTTGCAGAAGTGCGGGTTCTGCGACAGGAAATTGTTCGGTTCGGTGTACATGTTGGTGAAGTTGCAGCGGCCACCGCCCGACATCAGGATCTTCTTGCCCGCCTTGTTGGCGTGGTCAATCAGCATCACCTTGCGCCCACGCCCGGCAGCGCTCAGCGCGCACATCAAACCTGCGGCGCCAGCGCCAATAATCACAACGTCGGTAGAGCGCAAAGCGGTGTCCTCACAAAAATTCTCTGTTTAAAAGCACTGTGGGAGCTGGCTTGCCAGCGATGCAGGCAACCCGGTCCGAGGTGCTGACATCGCCGGCAAGCCAGCTCCCACAATGAGTGTGTCGTTTGGGTTTACAAAACCCGGACGCGCAGTACGCGGCCTTTGATTTTGCCTTCGCTCAGGCGCTGGGCCGCTTGCTTGGCAATAGTGCGGTCAACGGCCACGTAGGCCTGGAAGTCAAAGATCGCGATCTTGCCGACCTGGGCGCCGGGGATGCCCGCGTCGCCAGTCAGGGCGCCAAGGATGTCGCCCGGGCGAACCTTGTCTTTACGGCCTGCACCAATCACCAAAGTGCTCATGGCCGGCAGCAATGGCGCGCCGCCCTGGGATTTCAGGGTGTCCAGGGTTTCCCAGTTCAGCGGGGCTTTCTGCAGTTGCTCGATGGCCTGGGCGCGGTGCGCTTCGGACGGAGCAACCAGGCTGATCGCCACCCCTTTTTCGCCCGCACGACCGGTACGGCCGACACGGTGAATGTGGATTTCCGAATCGCGGGCCAGTTCGACGTTGAGCACCATGTCCAGTGCATCGATGTCCAGACCACGGGCGGCAACGTCTGTGGCTACCAGTACCGAAGTCGAACGGTTGGCGAACATCGCCAGTACCTGGTCACGGTCGCGCTGTTCCAGGTCGCCGTGCAGGCCGACGGCGGAAATGCCCTTGGAGGTCAGGTGATCAACGGTTTCCTGAACCTGCTGCTTGGTGAAGCAGAAAGCCACGCACGATTGCGGACGGAAATGCGCGAGCACTTTGGTCACGGCGTCCATGCGTTCTTCAGGCGAGATTTCGTAGAAACGTTGCTCGATCTGGCTGTCAGTGTGCAAGGCCTCAGCTTTTACCTGCTGCGGGTTGCGCATGAACTTGGACGACAGTTGCTTGATACCGACCGGGTAGGTGGCCGAGAACAACAGGGTCTGACGGCGTTCCGGAGTCTGGCGGATGATGTCTTCGATGGCATCGTAGAAGCCCATGTCGAGCATGCGGTCAGCTTCGTCGAGTACCAGAGTGTTGAGGCCGTCGAGTTTCAGCGAGCCTTTGCGCAAGTGCTGCTGGATGCGCCCCGGGGTGCCGACGATGATGTGCGCGCCGTGCTCCAGCGAACCGATCTGCGGGCCGAAGGACACGCCGCCACACAGGGTCAGCACCTTGATGTTGTCTTCGGCGCGAGCCAGACGGCGGATCTCTTTGGCAACCTGGTCAGCGAGTTCGCGGGTCGGGCAGATCACAAGGGCCTGGCAACCGAAGAAACGCGGGTTGATCGGGTTCAGCAGGCCGATGCCGAAGGCGGCAGTTTTGCCGCTGCCGGTCTTCGCCTGGGCGATCAGGTCCATGCCTTTGAGGATCACCGGCAAGCTCTGCGCCTGGATCGGCGTCATCTGGGCATAACCGAGGGAGTCGAGGTTAGCCAGCATGGCGGCGGACAGAGGCAGAGAGTTAAAAGCGGTGGCAATGGTGGTCACGAGACTGGCCTGCAAAACAAAATGTCGCGCAGTGTAACAGCCCTATGCCCTTAGCCTGAACATTCTGGACGAGTTGTCATCTGAACCCTGACAACTCTGTAGGAGCGAGCTGTTAAAAAAGCTCGCTCCTACAGGTGTTGCGTTCTTAATGCTCCAGGTCGTGCTCCGAGTTGGCCTTGGGCTTGCGCCCGTCCTTGGGTGACAGCTGCAGGAAGATCGCGGCCGCCAGCATTGCCATGATGCCCACTGTCAGGAAGGTCAGCTGGAATGCTCCAAGTACCGTATCCACCCCCTCATCGCCGCCATCGCCGGTAAAACCGCCGAGCAGGGCCCCGGCGCACGCCACACCCAGGCTCAAGGACAGCTGCGCGACCACCGACAGCAAACTGTTGCCGCTGCTGGCGCTGGCGTCGTCGAGGTCGATCAGGGTCACAGTGTTCATGGCCGTGAATTGCAGCGAGTTGATCGCGCCCAGAACGGCCAGCATCCCCAGCAGCAGCGGGTACGGCGTGTGCTCGGTGACCAGGCCCATGCTGGCCAGCATCAGGCCCAGGGCAAAGGTATTGGTCGTGAGCACGGTGCGATAGCCCACGCGCTCGATCAGCGGCCGGGCCACCCACTTGGCCAGCATTGCGGCGGCCGCCAGTGGCAGCATGCTCATCCCGGCCTGGGACGGCGAATAGCCCAGGGCGACCTGCAGCAGCAGCGGCACCAGAAACGGCAAGGCGCCGCTGCCGAGCCGGGCAAACAGGTTGCCCAATATACCCACGGCAAAGGTCCTGGTTTTAAACAGCACCGGCGAGAACAGCGGGTTGCTGATATTGCCTGCCCGCAGCCAATAGGCCGCCAGGCACGCCAGCCCCGCGAACAGCAGCAACATCACCCGCAGGTGCGGCATGTGCAATTCGCCCAGGCCTTCCATGGCAATGGTGATAAACACCATCGCGGCACCAAACAGCACAAAGCCCAGGGTATCGAAGCGCGTACGCTCGCTGCCGCGCAGGTCCGGGATGAAGTGCCAGACCGCCCAGCAGCCGAGCATTCCGACGGGCAGGTTGATCAGGAAAATCCAGTGCCAGCTCAGGTACTGCACCATCCAGCCGCCCATGGTCGGCCCGATCAGGGGGCCGAGCAAACCGGGGATGGTGATAAAGCCCATGATCCGCACCAGCTCCGAACGCGGATAAGCCTTGAGCACCACCAGTCGCCCGATGGGCAGCATCAAGGCACCGCCCAGGCCCTGGACGATACGTGCGCCGATCAGCTCGTTGAGCGTGCCGGACAGCGCGCACAGCAAAGAACCGAAACTGAACAGGAGGATGGCGCTGAAGAAGATCTTTTTGGTGCCGAAGCGGTCGGCGATCCAGCCTGATGCCGGGATCAGCAGTGCAACGGTAAGCATGTAGGCGACGATCACGCCCTGCATGCGCAGCGGGTTTTCTTTCAGGTCGCTGGCCATGTCGGGCAGTGCGGTATTGAGGATGGTGCCGTCGAGCGACTGCATGAAAAACGCGATGGCCACTACCCAGGGCAACCAGCGAAGGACTTCAGGACTTAGAACCGGACGTACGGGCATAGGACCTCTTTTTATGAACAGTCGAGAACCCGCTGCGGGGCCGGTTGGCCCCACTCTGTGGGAGCCGGCTTGCCGGCGATGGTCAGGAAAGCCCGGTTGCACCAATCGCCGGCAAGCCGGTTCCCACAGTGGGCAGGGGGGTTAAAGCGTCAATGTCAGTTTTTTTACCAGTGCCCCCGGCAACAGGTTTGACGCGGTCTGGCGCTGGTCATAGGTGCTGGCCGACAACAGCAGCTCGCGCTCTACGGTCAGTGCTTCAAGTTGTGAACCCAGCAGACTATAGACGCTGTCATCAAAGCGCATGGTGTTGACCGGTGCCTTGATTTCGCCGTTTTCCACCCAGAACGTGGCGAAGCGTGTCATGCCGGTCAGGCGTGCCGCCGACTGGTCAGAGTAGTTCAGGTACCACAGGTTGCTGATGTATAGCCCGGTACCCAACTGCTTGAGGATATCGGCCTGTTCCAGGCTGCCCGCTGCCATCGCCAGTGCGCTGGGCCCTTCACCCCAGGGCGCGCCGTTGACCTCGAGGCCGTACTCGGCAGCACTGCGCGAGCCCACCAGTTGCTGGTTGGCCTTGCCGTGCCTGACCAGCGACAGGTCCTGGCGCGGATAACCCTCAGCGGAAAACGCCGGGCTCAGGGACTGGCTGACCTGTTCGTCCAGCGACACCAGCGCGCTCAGCTGCGCATCGCCGGCGTAGAGTTTTTGCAGCGGGCTGTACTTGCTGGCCAGGGCCTGGGCCGAAAACCCACCCCAGCTCAACATGCTCATCACTTCTTCCAGTGCCGCCGGAGCCAGATAAGCACGGTATTCGCCGGGTGCCAGGGCATGCAACGGACGATCCAGATAGGCCAGCTGTTCGCGGGCCGATTGCATGCGCCGGGCAAAGCCCTCGCTGTCCCAGTCGGCCCCGGCGTAGCTGGCTTTGACTGCCTGGCCGTTGCTGTGGAACAGGCTCCAGTCAAAATTGAAACTGTTGGCCTGATGCCAGCCCAGTGCGCCTTCGGAGCTGGCGTAGCCATAGCTGATCGGGCCGCTGGCATAAAAGCCCACCAGATCGATGCCCTCGGCGGCGCGGCGGATTTCCTCCAGCACCCGGGCGGTGTCCGGCAACGGCTGGTCCTGCACATTGTGGCTTTGCCACGGCTCGGGGTTGAGCAGCAGCCAGGGATCAACCGGCAGCAGGGGCAGGGTGTCGCGCAATTGTTGCAGTGCTTCGGACAAGCGCTGCTGATCGACCGCCAGTTCACCGGCGAGGGTGATGCTGACGTCAGCGTGACGCCCGTTGTCGATCAGCTTCAGGCTCAGGCTCGCCTGCTGCACCAACCCTGCCTGGCGTACCTTGCCCTTGTTGAAACGAATAAATTCCGAGGCTTCGGCGTTGTAGTCCAGGGTGAATTGCTCGGGACTGCGCAGCGCATCGCGCAGCCACTGCACCAGTGCCTTGAACTGCCCGGCCTGACTCATTGGGGTACTCATCAGGCATCACCTCCAAACACGTCGATATTACTGAACACGCAGGCCGGGGATGCATGGCCCACCCGGATCACCTGATTGGGTTCGCCTTTGCCGCAGTTGGGGGTACCCAGCACCTTGAACGTGCTGGCGTCGCCCACGGCGCTCAGGTTGCGCCAGAACTGCTCGGAGATACCGCGGTAGTTGGGGGTCTTGACCACGCCCTTGAGTTCACCGTTTTCGATCAACTGACCCCATTCGCAGCCGAACTGGAATTTGTTGCGCGCATCGTCAATCGACCATGAGCGGTTGGTGGCCATCAGGATTCCGTTTTCGATATTGCCAATCAGTTGCGCCATCGACTGGTCGCCGGGTTCGATATTGAGGTTGGCCATACGGTCTATCGGTGGACGATTCCAGCTGCAGGCGCGGCTGTTGGCTACGCCGTCGAGACCTGCGCGAAATTGCGACAGCGCTCCGCCCAAAGGCCGCAGCAGCAAACCTTCACGGATCAGGAACTCCTTGTGCGCCGGGGTACCGTCGTCGTCAAAGCTGTAGCTGGCCAACTGCTCGGCAATGGTCGGGTCGAAGGTCACGTTGAGCAGCCTGGAGCCGTATTGCAGGTTGCCGAAGTCACCGGCCTTGACGAAGCTGGTGCCCGCGTAATTGCGCTCGTCGCCCAGAATGCGGTCAAGCTCCAGCGGGTGGCCGATGGACTCGTGAATCTGCAGAATCATCTGGTCGGGCAGCAACAGCAGATCGCGCTGGCCCTGGGGCGTGTTGGGCGCAAGCAGCAACTGCAGGGCTTGCTCGGCGACCTGGGGCGCGGCGCCGATCAAGCCGCAGCGGCCAATCACATCCACGCCGCCTTGCTGGCCAAAGTTTTCCCGGCCCAGGCTGCGGGTCTGGCTGTCATTGCCGTCATAGGCGGTGACGCTCATGCCCGGAAACACGAAGCGCTGGGCCCGGCGCAACTCGGCGCCGGCGCTGTTGAGATAAATCTGCTCGACGTGGTTGAGTCCCAGGGACACGTCCCAGCTCACCAGTCGCGGGTCTTTGGGCACGGCTGCCGACTCGGCGCCCAGCAGCTCAAAGCACTGGCTGAGGGACGGGAATGTCTGGTCCAGATCGGGCGAGTAATAGTCGGCGCGTTCCCGGGATACCGGTTCCAGGGTCAGGTCGAGCAACGCGTGGGGCGTGATCAGGCGGGCCTGGGCCTCGGCACGATCCAGGGCGGCCTGCAAACCGGCCTGTGACAGGTCGTTGGTGGCGGCATAGGCTTCAACGCCCTTGACCCGCACGGTCAGCATCGCGCCCTGGTCGTGACTGAAGGCAGGAGGTTCTGCAACGTTCTTGCGTACCGACAGGTGTTGCCCGGACTCGCGCACATAACGCAACGAAAAGAACTCGGCCCGGGTGCGCAACGCGGCAAAGCGCTGCTTGAGCTGAGGGTAGAAATCGAACATGCACAGACCTCCGAACATCGGAAAGTGTATCGAAGCTTGGGTTTGGGAACTGAAGCGAGGCACTAGAGTAGGCCTGCGTTGAGGCCGGGACAAGCGGGGAGGGATGAAACTGCAGCGGTTGCGGGAGCGGGCTTGCCCGTGATGCGCACGACCCGGTACTTCAGGCAAATCGAGGTGATGCTATAGCGGGCAAGCCCGCTCCCACAGCAGCAGGAACGGGCTCAATCGCAATCGCGGTTACTGCGCGGTACGGCTCACATCACGCAGCGGCTTGCCGCGTACCGGTGCATCGCCTGCAACGTAGTAGCTGGCTGTGCTGCGCGGCAGTGGCGCACGACCACGGATCTTGTCGGCGATTTTCTCGGCGATCATGATCGTTGGTGCGTTGAGGTTACCGGTGGTGATCAGCGGCATGATCGACGCATCGACTACCCGCAGACCCTGCATGCCATGCACCCGGCCTTCGCCGTCCACTACGGCCATTTCGTCGGTACCCATCTTGCACGAGCAGGAAGGGTGGAACGCCGTTTCCGCGTGTTCACGGATAAAGGTGTCCAGCTCTTCGTCAGTCTGCTTGTCGATACCCGGGCTGATTTCACGGCCACGGTAAGCGTCCAGAGCCGGTTGCTGCATGATTTCCCGGGTCAGGCGGATGCCGTCACGGAATTCCTGCCAGTCCTGCTCGGCCGCCATGTAGTTGAACAGGATGCTCGGGTACTCGCGCGGGTCCTTGGACTTGACGTTGATCCGGCCCCGGCTCGGCGAACGCATGGAGCCCATGTGTGCCTGGAAACCGTGCTCTTTCACACCGTTGCTGCCGTTGTAGTTAATCGCAACCGGCAGGAAGTGGTACTGGATGTTCGGCCATTCGAACTCTTCGCGGGTACGGATAAAACCGCCTGCTTCGAACTGGTTGCTGGCGCCGATGCCTTTGCCCAGGAACAACCACTCGGCACCGATGGCCGGCTGGTTGTACCACAGCAAGGACGGGTACAGCGAAACCGGCTGGGTGCATGCGTATTGCAGATACAGCTCCAGGTGGTCCTGCAGGTTCTGGCCGACGCCCGGCAGGTCGTGAACCACCGGGATATCGAGGCTGTTGAGCAGTTCGGCCGGGCCGACGCCGGAGCGTTGCAGCACGGTTGGCGAACCGATCGCGCCGCTGCACAGCAGCACTTCTTTACGGGCCTTGGCCAGAATGCGGGTGTCGCTGTCGCCGACCATGTAGGAAACGCCAACCGCACGCTTGCCTTCAAACTCGATCTTGTCGGTCAGGGCGTGGGTGACGATGGTCAGGGTCGAACGCTGCTTGGCGGTGTCCAGGTAACCGCGAGCGGTACTGGCACGACGACCGTTTGGCGTGACGGTACGGTCCATCGGGCCGAAACCTTCCTGCTGGTAGCCGTTCAGGTCTTCGGTACGCGGGTAGCCTGCCTGTACGCCGGCTTCAACCATGGCGTGGAACAACACGTTGTTCCCCGCTTTTGGCGTAGTTACGCTGACCGGGCCATCACCGCCGTGGTAATCGTTGGCGCCGATGTCGCGGGTTTCCGCTTTACGGAAGTACGGCAGGCAGTTCAGGTAATCCCAGTCTTCGAGGCCTGGCAGTTTTGCCCAGCCGTCGTAGTCCATCGCGTTGCCACGGATGTAGCACATGCCGTTGATCAGGGAAGAACCGCCCAGACCTTTGCCACGGCCACATTCCATGCGGCGGTTGTCCATGTGTGGTTCCGGATCGGTTTCAAAGGCCCAGTTGTAGCGACGGCCTTGCAGCGGAAACGCCAGAGCCGCGGGCATCTGGGTCCGGAAATCTAAACGGTAGTCCGGGCCGCCTGCTTCGAGCAGCAGCACGGTGACGCCTTCGTCTTCAGTCAGACGGGTCGCCAGGGTGTTACCGGCAGAGCCGGCACCAATGATGATGTAATCGAATTCTTGGGACATAAAATGCACCCTCTTTGAAGTTGGTCAGGTCATGGCGAGCGCTTCGCCCCCCATCGCCGGCAAACCGGGCTCCCACAAGGTGCGTGGGAGCTGGCGTGCCGGCGATGGGGGCGCTGGCTTAGAACACCGAAACGTAATCGCCCAACTCAACCTGTACCGATTTGATCTGGGTGTACTGCGCCAGGGAGCTGATACCGTTTTCGCGGCCAATACCCGACTGCTTGTAGCCGCCTACCGGCATTTTTGCGTCGGACTCGCCCCAGGCATTGATCCAGCAAATGCCCGCTTCCAGCTGATGAATCACACGGTGGGCGCGGTTCAGGTCTTTGGTCACGACACCGGCAGCCAGGCCGAACTCGGTATCGTTGGCGCGACGGATCACTTCTTCTTCGGTGTCGTAGGTGAGGATGCTCATCACCGGGCCAAAGATTTCCTCTTTGACGATGGTCATCTCATCGGTGCAGTCGGTGAACACGGTCGGTGCCACGAATGCGCCCTTGGCCAGGTCACCCTGGGTCAGACGTTCGCCGCCGCACAGGAGGCGGGCGCCTTCTTCCTTGCCCTTGGCAATGTAGCCCAGCACGCTTTCCATATGAGCAAAGCTGACCAGCGGACCGAAGTTGGTGTTTTCGTCTTCCGGGTTGCCGATACGAATACGGGCAACGCGCTCCAGAATCTTGGCTTCGAACGCTGCTTTCAGTGCGGTCGGGACGAACACGCGGGTGCCGTTGGTGCACACCTGGCCCGAGCTGTAGAAGTTGGCCATCATCGCGGTGTCAGCCGCGCGATCCAGGTCGGCGTCGTCAAAAATGATCAGCGGCGACTTGCCGCCCAGTTCCATGGTCACTTCTTTGAGCGAAGAGCTGGTGGCGCTGGAGGTAACTTTCTTGCCGGTGTCGGTGCCGCCGGTGAACGAGATTTTCTCGATGCGCGGGTGCTCGGTCAGCCAGGTGCCGACTTCGCGGCCGCTGCCGGTCAGTACGTTGAACACGCCGTCCGGTACGCCGGCAGCGGTGTAGATCTCGGCCAGTTTCAAGGTGGTCAGGGAAGTGACTTCACTTGGCTTGAAGATCATCGCGTTACCGGCGGCCAGTGCCGGTGCGGATTTCCACAAAGCGATCTGGATCGGGTAGTTCCATGCGCCGATACCGGCCACAACGCCCAGCGGCTCGCGACGGGTGTAAACGAACGAAGTGTCGCGCAGCGGGATCTGCTCGCCCTGAATGGCGGGCACCAGGCCTGCGTAGTATTCCAGTACGTCGGCACCGGTCACGATGTCCACGTAACGGGTTTCGGAGTACGACTTGCCGGTGTCCAGGGTTTCCAGGGCAGCCAGTTCATCGTTGCGCTCGCGCAGGATGTCCACGGCCCGGCGCAGGATGCGCGAACGCTCCACGGCAGTCATGGCAGCCCAGATTTTCTGGCCTTTTTCGGCGCTGACAACAGCGCGCTCAACGTCTTCTTTAGTCGCACGTTGCACTTGCGCAAGGACTTCGCCGTTAGCCGGGTTGATGGCATCGAAGGTTGCATCGCTGCTGGCGTCGGTGTAGCCGCCGTCGATGTAGAGTTTTTGCAGTTCGAAACGGGCCATAAAATCCTCGCAAGTGCATAAGTGGTTGGCGTTCATCGTGAACCTGGATGCCATCTAACTGGGGCAACTCAGATTCACGACAGTTCAGGGGTTAAGCATTGATTGAGGCCTAACTCACCTTTTTCGCCAGTTGTAGATCCATGTATTCGTAGCAGATGCGTTGTGCCTGTTCGGTGTCGAAAGCGTCTCCCGACAGGGCACCCCGCAACCATAGACCATCGATGAGAGCTGCCAGGCCCCGTGCTGCATTGCGGGCTTGGGCCTGCGGCAAAACCCGGCGGAACTGGCAGCACAGATTGGAGTACAAGCGGTGATCGTTGATCCGCTGCAATCTGTGCAAAGACGGTTGGTGCATGCTGGCGGCCCAAAAGGCCAGCCAGGTTTTCATTGCCGGGCCACTGACCTGGCTGGCGTCAAAGTTGCCTTCAACGATTACCTGCAGGTGAGCCCTGGGGCTGTCATCGCTCAGCGCCTGGCGGCGGGCGGTGACGTTGTCGATCAAGACGTTCATCAAGTACCGCATGGTGGCGGCAATCAGACCGTTCTTGTCGCGAAAGTAGTGACTGATGATGCCATTCGACACACCGGCCAAACGGGCAATCAGCGCAATGCTGGCATCGGCCATCCCGACCTGATCGACTGCCGTTAACGTGGCTTCGATCAACTGCTGGCGGCGTATGGGTTGCATCCCGACCTTTGGCATCTTGCAAATCTCCTTGGGCCTGCGAGCAGTGCAAATCGATCACTGAGCGAAGACCAGTCTATTTTGTTTTGATTGAACGTTCAATCAACAAAGAATAAGCTCTGCGACAAATCGTCGCGATTTATGCCGTTTGCCTGGGCATCAATGGCGCAAAACGACACAGCAAACATCGCTGGAACCCCGGTTTTGTGTAGGAGCGAGCTTGCTCGCGAGCCCTGTAACGCGATTAAAAAGCTCGCGAGCAAGCGCGCTCCTACAGAAACAGCAGGGTCCGGGCGGGTCCGGTTTTTTTAGCGGTGTCTTTATATCACTCGACCGTTGGTCGCTATCTAAGCGTTTGGTCGAGTGGTGCGTAGCCTCAAGTCTTTCTCTCGCGCTGCCTGGAGCATCCGTGCCATGAGTTCTGCTTCTCTTATAAAGACCCCACCGCAAAAGGTGACGGTCAACGGTTGGGTGTTTTACACCTCCACTGCCTTGATATTGTTGCTGACTGCCATTTTGATCATCGCCCCCGAAGAAGCAGGCCGCGTACTGGGTGTTGCCCAGGAATGGCTGTCGCGCAGCTTCGGCTGGTACTACATGGTGGTGATCGCCGCTTACCTGATTTTCGTCGTGGGGCTGGCGTTTTCGTCCTACGGCAAGCTGAAACTGGGGACCAAGCAAGACACCCCCGATTTCAGCTACGGCGCCTGGGCCGGGATGCTGTTCTCGTCCGGCATCGGTATTTCGCTGTTGTATTTCGGCGCTTCCGAGCCCCTGGATCACTACTTCAACCCGCCTGAAGGGGTATCGGGCAGCCACGAGGCCGCGCGCCAGGCGCTGCAACTGACTTTCCTGCACTGGGGTCTGCACGGCTGGGCGATTTACGCACTGGTCGGTCTGGCCGTGGCTTACTTCGCCTATCGTCACAACCAGCCGCTGGCCCTGCGCTCGGCGTTGTATCCGTTGATGGGTGAACGCTGGGTCAAAGGCGCTGCGGGCCACGCAGTAGACGGCTTCGGCATGTTCGTGACGTTGCTTGGCCTGGTGACCAACCTGGGCATTGGCTCGATGCAAGTGTCGTCGGGGCTTGAGAACCTGTTCGGCATGGAGCACAGCAACACCAACTTGCTGATCGTGATCATCGTGATGAGCACCGTGGCCACCATCGCGGCGGTCTCGGGCGTTGAGAACGGCATTCGCCGTCTGTCCAACCTGAACATCGTGCTGTTCAGTGGCTTGCTGATTTTCGTGCTGTTGTTCGGCCCGACCCTGCACCTGCTCAACGGCTTTGTGCAAAACACCGGCGACTACCTCAACGGTATCGTCATGAAAACCTTCGACCTGTATGTCTATGAAGGCGACACCAAGAAGACCGAAGGCTGGTTGGGTCTGTGGACCCTGTTCTACTGGGCCTGGTGGATTTCCTGGGCCCCGTTCGTCGGCATGTTCATTGCGCGTATTTCCCGCGGGCGGACCGTGCGTGAACTGGTAGCGGGCGTATTGCTGATTCCGTTGGGCTTCACCCTGGCCTGGCTGTCGATCTTCGGTAACTCGGCCCTGGACCTGGTGGTTAACCAGGGGGCGGTGGAGTTGGGTAAAACGGCGCTCGAACAGCCGTCGATGGCAATTTACCAACTGCTTGAGCACTACCCTGCCTCGAAAATCGTGATCGGCGTGTCGATCTTTGTCGGCTTTGTACTGTTCCTGACCCCGGCGGATTCCGGCGCGGTAATGATGGCCAACCTGTCCTGCAAAGGCGGCGATGTGGATGAAGATGCCCCGCACTGGTTGCGCATCTTCTGGTCGGTGGTGATTACCCTGGTGACCATCGGTCTGTTGTTTGCCGGTAACTTTGCCGCCATGCAAACCATGGTGGTGCTGGCCGGCCTGCCGTTCTCGGTGGTGCTGATCCTGTTCATGTTCGGCCTGCACAAAGCGATGCGCCAGGACACCCAGATGGAACAGGAACAGGCTGAACTGGCGGCCCGTGGTCGCAGCGGCTTTTTCAGCGAGCGTTTGACCGCCCAGGACCTGCAGCCGACCCAGGCAGTGGTGCAGCGCTTTATGGACAAGCACGTGACCCCGGCACTGGAAGAAGCCGCCACGCAACTGCGTGCCCAAGGCTTTGATGTACAGACCCTGCTGGGTAAAGCCAAGCGTTGCATGGGCGTGCGGGTCGAGATGGAAGAAGGCAACCCGTTTGTCTACGAAGTCAGCCTGGACGGCTACATGGCGGCACCGGGCGAGTCTGGTCAGGATGAAGTGCGCAACCGTTACTACCGGGCTGAAGTGTATTTGCATAACGGCAGCCAGGAGTACGACCTGATGGGCTTCACTCCAGAGCAAATCAGCCGTGACGTGCTCGACCAGTTTGAAAGCCATCGCCAGCTCCTTGGGCGGGTTTACAGCTAAATTCACGTCCCTCCTGCAGGAGCGGGCCTGTTCGCGAGCCGGTTTGAACAGCTCGCGAGCAAGCTCGCTCCTACAAGGTCAGTTACGGGCACCTAGCCCAGGTTTTTGCCCAGCAGCGCGTGATACAGCTCGGTATCGCCGAGTATCCCCACCACTTTCTGATTGTCGTGCAGCACCAGCTTGTTGCCGGTCTGATAACGGATTTGCAGCGCGTCGCGCATGCCGATTCCCGAGTCCACCAGGGTCGGGCCACGCCCCAGTCCTTCCACTGCCTGCCCATGGCTCCAGTGCTGCAAGTCCACGTTGCTGGCACCCTGGCGCACGCCCTTGATGGTGTTGCCTTCTGCCAGATCAATCCACGAGTCGTCCCCCGGATCTATGCACACCGAGCCGTTGATGCGTTTGCAGTTGTCCAGCGTGCGCATCAGGCTGCGCCCGCACAGTACGTTCAGGGGGTTGGTATGGGCGACGAAGGTGCGCACATAGTCGTCTGCCGGGTTGAGCACGATTTCTTCAGGTTTGCTGTACTGAATGATCTTGCCGTCTTTCATGATCGCGATGCGGCTCCCCAGTTTCAGGGCTTCGTCCAGATCGTGGCTGACAAACACAATGGTCTTGCTGAGCTTGCGCTGCAGCTCCAGCAATTCGTCCTGCAAGCCCTGGCGAATCAGCGGGTCCAGTGCCGAGAAGGGTTCATCCATCAGCAAAATATCGGCGTCCATGGCCAGTGCCCGGGCCAGGCCGACCCGCTGCTGCATGCCGCCGCTCAGTTCATCCGGCTTTTTGTTGCGCCACTGGGTCAGGCCCACCAGCTCCAGCTTTTCGTCCACCAGCGCGCGGCGTTCCTTCTCGGGCCGGCCCTGCATCTCCAGACCAAAACTGATGTTTTCGCGTACGGTCAGCCATGGCATCAGGGCGAACTTTTGAAACACCATGGCGATGCGCTGGGTGCGCATCATTTTCAGTTCGGCCGGGGTGCAGGATGCGATATCGATCTGCTTGCCTTCATGCTCCACATACAACTGGCCACGGCTCACGGTGTTAAGCCCGTTGATACAGCGCAGCAAGCTGGATTTACCCGAGCCGGACAAACCCATCAGCACGCAGATTTCGCCTTTGTCGATGTCCAGGCTGGCGCTCTCGACGCCGACAATCTGCCCGGTCTTTTTCAGGATCTGATCCCGTGACAGCCCTTGGTCCAGCAGGCCCAGGGCCTCGCGCGGATCTTTGGCAAAGATAACGTCAACCTTGTCGAAGCGGATAATGCTCATGCGTCAGCTCCTTTCTTGGCTTCCGGCTGCTTGCAGATCCGGTCGAGCATGATCGCCAGCAATACAATTGCCAGCCCGGCCTCAAAGCCCAGGGCGATGTCTGCGGTGTTCAGTGCGTTGACCACCGGTTTGCCCAGGCCGTCGGCACCCACCAGGGCAGCAATCACCACCATCGACAGCGACAGCATGATGCATTGGGTAATCCCGGCCGCGATGCTGGGCATGGCATGGGGCAGTTCGATGCGTGTGAGCAGCTGGCGGCGCGAACAGCCAAAGGCCTTGCCGGCATCGAGCAGTTCATGGGGTACATCGCGAATCCCCAGGTAGGTCAGGCGAATCGGCGCGGCAATGGCAAAGACCACGGTAGAGATCAGCCCCGGCACCACACCCAGCCCGAACAGGGTCAGGGTCGGGATCAGGTAAACGAATGTCGGCACGGTCTGCATCAAGTCCAGTACCGGGCGCATGAAGGTGTAGAACATGGGTTTGTGCGCCGCCAGAATGCCCAGCGGCACCCCGATGATCACGCAGACAAAGGTGGCGAACAGCACCTGCGCCAGGGTTTCCATGGTCTCTTGCCAGTACCCCAGATTTAGGATTAGCAGAAACGACAGTGCCACAAACACCGTCAGCCCCCACTTGCGTTGAATAAAGTGCGCGAGCAGTGCAATCAGTCCGATAAACACAAAGGGGTTGAACCAGGTCAGCGCGAACGTCACGCCATGGATCATGGTTTCCAGCGTCAGCGCAATGGCGTCGAAGGTGCTGGCGCCGTGTTTGGTCAGCCAGTCGACGAAGCTGGCGATGTACTCGCCCAGAGGGATCTTGTGATCAATCAGCATGGTAGTGAACGTCCGCATGCAGGGGAATTGAAACGGAGCCGGGCGAGCGTGCCGCCCGGCGCCCGAGCTTACTTCGCGAGACTGGCCTTGACGGCCTCAAGGCCCGGCTTGCCGTCGATAGTGGTCACGCCCGCCAGCCAGGTGTCGAGCACTTGCGGGTTCTGTTTAAGCCAGGCTCTGGCCGCCACGTCCGGTTTGGTCTTGTCATCGAGCACCTTGCCCATCAGGGTGCTTTCCATGTCCAGGGTGAACACCAGATTCTTCAGCAACTGGCCGACGTTCGGGCATTCCTGGGTGTAGCCCTTGCGGGTGTTGGTGTAGATGGTTGCCTGACCATAATTGGGGCCGAAGAACTCATCGCCACCGGTGAGGTATTTCATCTTGAAACGGGTGTTCATCGGGTGCGGTTCCCAGCCCAGAAACACCACCTCGGTGCCACGGCGCTGGGCGCGATCGACTTGTGACAGCATTCCGGCTTCGCTCGACTCCACCACCTTGAAGCCTGCGTCCTTAAGGCCGAAGGCGTTTTTGTCGATCATGGTCTGGATCATGCGATTGCCATCGTTGCCGGGTTCGATGCCGTAGATTTTGCCGTCCAGTTCCTTCTTGAATCTGGGTAGGTCGGAGAAGTCTTTCAAACCCTTGTCATACAGCGCTTCGGGCACGGCCAGGGTGTATTTGGCGTTCTCCAGATTGGCCCGTACGGTCTCCACCGTTCCGGCATCGCGGTAAGCCTTGATGTCGTTTTCCATGGTGGGCATCCAGTTGCCCAGAAACACGTCCATGTTCTTGCCATCGGCCAGTGACTTGTAGGTGACGGGTACTGAAATCATGGTGGTTTTGGTTTTGTAACCGAGGGCCTTGAGCACCTCGCTGGTGACGGCGGTGGTGACGGTGATGTCGGTCCAGCCGACATCCGAGAAGTTAACGGTGCTGCATTGCGCCGGCTCGGCAGCCTGGACGATCACGGGCAGACTCAACAGTGCAGCCAGCAACAGCGACGGGGAATGTTTCATGGAACGACTCCTGGGTGTCTGGGTGGCGGTTTCCGAATCGAAAAGCCGCACGTATCAGTTGCGGTTGGGCGATGCCCGGCAGGGGTTTGGCCGCGCATCTGGCAATCGAGTCGAGACTGATCATGTAACAGTGAAATTCAAACGCCTACAGGGTGCGTCGCATCCAGTACAGGGAGGGTCGTATCTGGTACTTGGGAGGTCGTATATGGAAAATTCCGCTGCTGAAACTGCCTTTTCCAGCTGTCTGCACCGTATAAAACGGCGAGGGCGCTGGCAGGCAAAGCCGGGTCGTAGCTGGACGTTTTAGCTGATTGAAAACCGCCCATAGTGCGGGCATTCACCCCCGAGGCTTTGTGCTCATGGCTATCAGCGTGTTTGACCTGTTCAAGATCGGCATCGGTCCCTCCAGCTCCCACACGGTCGGGCCCATGCGGGCGGCGGCGCTGTTTGTGCAGGGCTTGCGCGAACGCGGCCAGCTGCAACAGGTACGGCGTATCGAAGTGCAGCTTTATGGCTCGTTGTCTGCCACCGGGATCGGTCATGGCAGCGACAATGCAGTGATCATGGGCCTGATGGGCGAATGGCCGGACGTCATCGACCCGGCCTGCATTGGCGAACGCATCGAACAGTTGCGCGAGACCCGGACCCTGCTACTCGACGGTTATCTGCCAGTCCCGTTCGAGTGGGCGCAAGACATGCGCCTGATCGACGAAAACCTGCCGTTTCATCCCAATGCCATGACGCTGGTCGCCGCCAGTGAACAGGGCGAGCTGCATCGCGACAGCTATTACTCGGTGGGCGGCGGCTTTGTGGTGGACGCTGCGCAAGCGGCCAGCGGTGTGCTGGACATGGACCGGACCCTGTTGCCCTATGACTTCTCCAGCGCTGGCGAGCTGCTCGAACTGTGCGCCAGACATCACCTGAGCGTGGCGGCCCTGATGATGGCCAATGAACGCACATGGCGCAGTGAAGAGGAGATCCGCTGTGGCCTGATCAAGCTCTGGCGCGCCATGCAGGACTGCGTGGAGCAGGGGCTGAAGCATGAAGGCATCCTGCCCGGCGGTTTGCATGTGCGTCGCCGCGCGGCGCGCCTGCACCGCAGCTTGCAGGAATTGGGCAAACCCAATGTCATCGGCTCGACCCTCAGCGCCATGGAGTGGGTCAACCTGTTTGCACTGGCGGTCAACGAAGAAAACGCAGCGGGCGGGCGCATGGTCACGGCGCCCACCAACGGTGCGGCGGGCATCATCCCGGCGGTACTGCACTACTTCATGAAATTCAGCGACGAGGTCAGCGAAGCCCATGTGGTTGACTATTTATTAAGCGCGGCGGCGATCGGCATTCTGTGCAAAAAGAACGCCTCCATTTCCGGGGCCGAAGTGGGGTGTCAGGGCGAGGTCGGTTCAGCCTGCGCCATGGCCGCCGCCGGGCTGGCGCAAATCCTGGGTGCCACCCCCGAGCAACTGTGCAACGCGGCCGAAATCGGTCTGGAGCACAACCTGGGCCTGACCTGTGACCCGGTGGGCGGGCTGGTGCAAGTGCCCTGTATCGAGCGCAACGCCATCGCTGCAGTCAAAGCCATCAATGCGGCCCAAATGGCCTTGCGTGGCGATGGCCAGCACTTTATCTCGCTGGACCGGGTGATCCGCACCATGCGCGACACGGGTGCCGACATGCACGACAAATACAAAGAGACCTCACGGGGCGGGCTGGCCGTCAGCGCGGTGGAGTGCTGAGCACCGGATGACTGGGTCGCCCCCTCCTGTAGGAGCGAGCTTGCTCGCGAGCTTTCAAGATCAAAAGCTCGCGAGCAAGCTCGCTCCTACAGGTTTGTAGTCAGGTTTTCCGCGCGCTGTTTCAGCGCACACCGATCTCTTTTGGCGCATTCGTGCGCTTGGTGACATTCCGTCACGGCTCTGTTTCTGCCGCCTTCCCACAAGTGCTACCAATGTGCTCAAAAGCGCCGGGCTGTGCGTGTCGGGTCCTTTTAAACAATGCTTGTCAGCGGTTTGGTCAATACCCGCGCAGACACATTGCGACGTCGTTTTCAGGCTTAGTTGAATGGTCATTCAAGTTTAGGCATGGCATTTGCGTTGTGATTGCAAAGCCCCGTCAAACGAGGGCAATAACAAGAGCCTGTGCCTGGGGCCATCACCCGCATTGTGTGAGGAGATATCGCGATGACGTCGTTCAACTCCGGGGTTCAACCCCAGAACCGTACGCCTCAATCCATCGGCTTTCTGCTGCTGGACAATTTCACGCTCATTTCCCTGGCTTCCGCGATAGAACCCTTGCGCATGGCCAATCAGCTGTCCGGTCGCGAGTTGTATCGCTGGAGCACCCTCACCGCAGATGGCAGTCAGGTATGGGCCAGCGACGGCCTGCAAGTAACCCCCGATGCAAGCATGTACAAGGCCCCGGCACTGGACATGGTGATTGTTTGCGGCGGTATCGGTATTCAACGCACTGTTACCCGCGAGCACGTTTCATGGTTGCAAAGCCAGGCGCGCCAGTCGCGCCGTCTGGGCGCCGTATGCACCGGCAGCTGGGCCCTGGCCTACGCCGGTCTGCTGGACGGCTTTGATTGCAGCGTGCACTGGGAATGTCTGGCCTCCATGCAGGAAGCCTTTCCGCGGGTCGCCATGAGTACCCGCCTGTTTACCCTCGACCGCAGCCGCTTTACCAGTTCGGGGGGCACCGCACCGCTGGACATGATGCTGCACCTGATCAGCCGCGATCATGGCCGTGAGCTGTCGGCGGCCATTTCGGAAATGTTTGTGTATGAACGCATTCGCAACGAACAGGACCATCAGCGGGTGCCGCTCAAGCACATGCTTGGCACCAACCAGCCCAAGCTGCAGGAAATCGTGGCATTGATGGAGGCCAATCTCGAAGAGCCCATCGACCTTGATGAGCTGGCGGTGTATGTCACCGTATCGCGACGTCAGCTGGAGCGCCTGTTTCAGAAGTATTTGCACTGCTCGCCATCGCGTTACTACCTCAAGCTGAGGCTGGTACGGGCGCGGCAGTTACTCAAGCAGACACCCATGTCGATCATTGAAGTGGCAGCGGTGTGCGGCTTTGTTTCTACCCCGCATTTCTCCAAGTGTTACCGCGAGTATTTCGGTATTCCGCCACGGGATGAGCGAGTGGGCTCCAACACCGCGCAACAGACAACCCTGATCCCGATTCCGCAGTCACTGCTGATGACGCCGCTGGCCGGCCCCATGTCTGCCTTGAATCAGGCGCGCAACGAATCGACCTTTGCCAGCGTACGACTGTAACGCCGCAAAGCCTTCTGCAGGCGCGAGCTTGCTCGCGAGCATTTCAGCGAAGAGCTCGCGAGGCAAGCTCGCTCCTACAGAGGTGGGGGCAGGCAGAGGTGGGGTCAGGCCATTTTGCTTTGCTTGAATTGCGCCAGCCCCGGCAGCAGCTGTTGATCTATGGCCTGGCGCACCGCCGGCAAAATGGTCGCGCTGCCGGTGTAGAGTTTTTCTACCAGGCCCTTGAGTGCGCGAGCATTGGTTTCATTCAGTCCACAGACCACCGTCGTACAGGCTTGCTCGGCGCTGCCAGACACCTCAAACCCCAGTGAGCGCAGTTGGCCCAGCAGGTCTTGCTCATCAATCAAATCCGCGTGCATCATTTTTTTATCCTTCTACAGAGGCGCGATCGAACTCGATTCTGGTACGGCTTGGTCAAGGGGGCAAGGGGCGGTCTGACGATATGTCCGGGATGCCTAAGCGCAGGTCGTTTTCGGCTAAGTGCCGGTGCACTGGGCTGTGCACACTGACTTTCGCGGCATCGTCGATGGTTTGGTCACCCTCTCGGCATCACACAGAGTTAGCCCCGAACCTGTCACGGCAGGTCCGGGGCTTTTTTCATGCCCTGGCGGTGCCGGGCAAACCGATCACCCGGCCCACATAAGCCGGTTTGGGCAGGTCTCCCTGGCGGGTTTCTATTGCCTGCAACAACGCCAGTGAATGTTCGCTGAACGGTGCCGAGTGCGGGCCTGCAAGGTCGACATGCAGCAGCATTTGCTCATTGCCGGCCAGGGTTTGCTCTTCGCCGATCAGGTGCAGGCTGTGATAAAGATGCAGGCGCTTTTTATCATGGCCGATGATCTGGGTGCGCACTTCGACCCGGGCGCCGAGCTTCACTTCGTGCAGGTAGTTCATGTGCACTTCCAGGGTGAACAGCGAATGGCCGCTGGCTTCGCGATTCTGGCTGTCGAGTCCCAGGTGGTCCATCAGCCCATCGGTGGCATAGCTGAAAATCAGCAGGTAAAACGCGTCCCGCAAATGGCCGTTGTAATCGACCCACTCTTCAAGAACGGGGGTGCTGTAGGTGGTGAGGATGGGCATGCAGAACCTCGCTCAATCGTTGATGGCAATGCCGTGTTTGAGTTTGGTCGCGTTCACCGCTTCCATCACCGCCAGCAGGCAATCGTCACGATAGCTCTCCAGCGCGGCAATGCTGTGGCTGCCCAGTTGTTCAGTTGTACCTTCAACCACGTCGTCGATCAGTTTTTCGCTGAGTTCCGGCGCCGGCAGGTAGGTCCACGGCAGTTTCAGGGCCGGGCCGAACTGGTTCATGAAGTGCCGCATGCCCGCATCGCCACCGGCAAGGGTGTAGGTGAGGAATGTGCCCATGAACGACCAGCGCAAACCGGCGCCAAAGCGAATGGCATCGTCGATCTCGCCAGTGGTTGCCACCCCGTCATTGACCAGGTGCAGCGCCTCGCGCCACAGGGCTTCGAGCAAGCGGTCAGCGATAAAACCCGGTACTTCCTTGCGCACATGCAAGGGGCGCATGCCCAGGGATTTATAGACCTCGATCGCAGCCGCAATGGCTTGTGGTGCAGTTTTTTGTCCGCCCACCACTTCCACCAGCGGCAGCAAGTACACCGGGTTGAAAGGGTGGCCGACGATGCAGCGCTCGGGATGGGTGGATGTCTCGTAGAACTCGCTAGGCAGCAGGCCCGAGGTGCTGGAGCCGATCAGTGCATCGGGTTTGGCGGCAGCGCTGATTTTGCTGTGCAGCTCGAGTTTGAGATCGAGCCGCTCGGGTGCGCTTTCCTGAATGAAATCGGCGTCGCGTACACATTCTTCAATGGTGCTGACAAAGCGCAGGCGGTCCTGGGACGCGCCTTTGCCGAGGCCGCTTTTTTCCAGCGCCGGCCAGGCCTTGGCCACGCGCTTGCGCAGGGCGGCTTCGGCGCCGGGGGCAGGGTCCCAGGCCACCACGTCGAGGCCATGGGCCAGTGCGCGGGCGACCCAGCCGCTGCCAATGACACCGCTGCCAAGGGTGGCGAAGGTTTTGATGTTAGTGATAAAGGTCATGGGCGATTCCTGATCAAAATTCGGTCTTAAACCTGTAGGAGCGAGCTTTTCGCTGTTTCGCTGAAGAGCTCGCGAGGCAAGCTCGCTCCTACAGGGGGGGCAGGTGGGCAGGGGGAGGCGGGGTTAGTGGCGCTGGCTCAAACCCATCTTTACCCGGCCTTCAGCCGGGGTCAGCACCCTGGCGCCAAGGCGGCTGAGGATTTCTGCGGCACGCTCCACCAGCTGTCCGTTGCTCGCCAGTACCCCGCGATCCAGCCACAGGTTGTCTTCCAGCCCGACCCGGACGTTGCCGCCGAGCAAGACCGCCTGGGCAGCCATGGGCATTTGCATGCGACCAATGCCGAACCCGGCCCACACCGCATTGGCGGGCAGGTTGTCGACCATGGCTTTCATGCTGGTGGTGTCTGCCGGAGCACCCCAGGGGATGCCCAGGCACAGCTGGAACAGCGGATCGTCGAGCAGGCCTTCCTTGATCATTTGCTTGGCGAACCACAGATGGCCGGTGTCGAAAATCTCCAGTTCGGCTTTGACCCCCAGCTCCTGAATGCGCTTGGCCCCCGCCCGCAGCTGCGCCGGGGTCGAAACGTAAATGGTGTCGCCGTCACCGAAGTTCAGGGTGCCGCAGTCAAGGGTGCAGATTTCCGGCAGCAAGGCTTCGACGTGTGCCAGACGGGTCAGCGGCCCGACCAGATCGGTATTGGGGCCAAACTCCATCGGGTTCTCGCCGGGGCCGATGTGCAAGTCACCGCCCATCCCGGCCGTGAGGTTGACGATGATGTCGATGTCGGCCTCGCGGATGCGCTCCATCAGTTCGCGGTACAGCGCCACATCACGGCTGAACTGACCGGTTTTCGGATCACGCACATGGCAATGCACCACTGTGGCTCCGGCCTTGGCCGCTTCCACGGCGGCGTCGGCAATTTGCTTGGGCGTGATCGGTACCAGGTGGCTGCGGGCGCTGGTGTCGCCGGCACCGGTGAGTGCGCAAGTGATGATGACGTCGTGGTTCATGGGGCATTTCCTTTGGGCGTAGAGCGCCACGCCGCTGCCGTTGCAGGCGGCGGCCGAGGGGCTCGGTGTTGAATTATTTGGCGCTGAGTTTCAGGTTCCCTGCAGCGGGTTTGCCGTCCGCTGTGGTAACACCTTCGAGCCAGCGCTGCTGGTCTTGCGGGTGGTCCCTGAGCCACTGGCGGGCCGATGCCCGGGCGTCTTTGTGATCCAGCAACGGCTGCATCATGCGGCTCTCGTCATCGGCGCTGAAGGTCAGGTTGCTCAGCAAGCGGCTGACGTTCGGGCAGCGGCTGGCGTAGTCCGGCGTGGTCACTGTCCACACCGTGGCCAGGCCTTCATTCGGGCCCAGTGCGTCTTCACTGCCGGTCAGGTAGGTCATTTTCTGGTTGATGTTCATCGGGTGCGGGGTCCAGCCAAAGAACACAATCGGTTCATTGCGGTTGACCGCGCGGGTCACGGCCGAAAGCATTCCGGCCTCGCTGGATTCCACCAGCTGGAACTTGCCCAGGCCAAAGCGGTTTTGCTCGATCATGGCCTTGATCTGGGTGTTGGCACCGGAGCCCGGTTCAATCCCGTAAATCTTGCCCCCCAGTTCTTTTTCGAATCGGGCAATGTCAGCAAAGCTTTTAAGCCCCTTGTCGCTCATATAGGTCGGCACGGCGAGCATGGCCTTGGCATCTTTAAGGCTGGGCTCGGCCAGCACCGTCACCTGTCTGGCATCGACAAAGGGGGTGATGCTCTGGTTCATGATCGGGTTCCAGTAGCCCAGAAACATGTCCAGCCGGTTGTCACGTATCCCGGCGAAGATGATTTGCTGGGAGGCGCTGGTCTGTTTGGTTTTGTAGCCGAGACCGTCGAGCAGGGTTTGCGCCATGGCGCTGGTGGCGATCACATCGGTCCAGTTGACCACGCCCATGCGTACGTTCTTGCACGATGGATCTTCGCCAGCCAGCACATAGGGGCTGAGTACCAACAAGCAACAGCTGATCAGTCGTTTCATGGAGCGGGCCTCGGCAGGTTGTTATTAGGTAGCCGGTGTCTTTGTGCACCGTGACGCCAAGTTACCGAGGTCGGGTATTGCTTAACCGCACTGGAGCGACGGGCTTTTGCACTGTAGCGACCTGAGTGTGTTTCAATCCTGCGAACTGACTGCACGAGCGCCTCCATGCCCAAGGACTTCTATTTCCTGCTGCTGCCCGGCTTTTCCTCGTTGGGCTTTATTTCTGCGATTGAGCCGCTGCGGGTGGCCAACCGCTTTCGCGGCGAGCTGTACCGCTGGCACGTGCTGAGCAGCGACGGTGGCGCGGTACCGGCGAGCAACGGCATGTCGGTCAATGCCGAGGCAGGGCTGGAGGCGCTCACCGCAGGGGCGACGTTACTGGTGGTGGCCGGTTTCGAGCCACTGGCCCATGTCACGCCGGCACTGATTCACTGGCTGCGGCGTCTGGACGGCGAAGGGGTAAGCCTGGGCGGGATCGATACCGGCAGTTTTGTGCTGGCCGAGGCGGGCCTGCTCGACGGCTATCGTCTGACCCTGCACTGGGAAGCGCTGGAGGCGTTCAAGGAGTCATGGCCGCGGTTACAGGTCACGCAAGAGCTGTTTGAAATCGACCGCCGACGGATTACCTGCGCGGGCGGTACGGCCTCTATCGACATGATGCTCGATCTGATTGCCCAGGCGCACGGCCCGGAACTGGCTATCGAGGTATCAGAGCAGTTCGTGCTCGGGCGTATCCGCCCGCGCAAGGATCACCAGCGCATGCAAGTTGCCACGCGTTACGGCATCCGTAACAAGAAGCTGGTGCAGGTGATTGGCGAGATGGAGCAGCACACCGAGCCGCCCCTGAGCATTTCGCAACTGGCACTGAGCATCAACGTCACCCAGCGCCAGCTGGAGCGCCTGTTCCGCCTGCACCTGAACGATACTCCGCGCAACTTCTACCTTGGCCTGCGCCTGCACAAAGCCCGGCAACTGCTGCGCCAGACCGACATGAGCGTGCTGGATATCAGCCTGGCCTGCGGTTTTGAATCACCGTCGTACTTCACCCGCAGCTATCGCGCGCGATTTGCCTGTGCGCCGCGACAGGACCGGGTCGGTTAACCCTTGAGCAGCGCCGCACACGCAGCCTTGTACGCATCATGCTGATATTTGTTCAGCGAGGCGGGCAGCTCGAAAGCGTGCTTTTTGAATTGCGCGTTGAGGGTTTGCGGTGACAGCAATTGCACCTCACAAGCGTCCAGCAACTGGATGATGCCTTCGATTTTGAAGGTGGTCGGTCCGCCGGCGAACTCGCCTTTTTTACTGCGCTTTTTAATCGCGATGCGGGTGATGGCGTTGGTCTTTACAAAGGCTGTGACCTGCGCGGCGAAGGCTTTGACGTTGAGGGCATCGTCATCATCGTCGAGGGCGATTTTCTTGGTCGCAATGGCTAGATGTTGAAGACCGTCGGGGCCCTGGGTGGCGACGGCGAAGATCGCTTCGCTGCCTTTGATATCGATACCGCAAATAGTCATAAAAACCCTGGATTTAAATAAGGCATCTGATCTGTGGGAGCAGGGTGGTTATTCCTGCCCGATCGATTCCAGAAACTCCGAACGATCATCGCTCATGCGGGCCATGCAGTCGTTCTGGGCAATGTTGAAGGTCTCGGTGCCGGATGTGGCAGGGAACACCACAATCGCGCAGTCGGCGTCACGCTGGTGCAACCACAGCGCCTGAGCGGTCTTGATCTTGCTGATGATGTTATTGAGCTGAGTTGCGTTTGAGCCGTACATCGAGTTCATTCGCGTCTGCAGGGCTTCGTAATTTTCGGTCAGCAACAGCTCGGCCGCATTCTTGCTGTACGCCGAACACGCCAGGGTTTGCTGGTCGTTTTCCACCGCATCGCACGGGTTGTAGTCGGCATCATCGGCTGCGTACGCACCGCTTGTGATCAACGCCAAGGCCAGGAGAATCGATTTCATTGCGGCTTCCTAATCCATAGATGGGACGGATTCTGGCTTAAGCGTGGGCCAAAGAACAGCTACGCAGCATAGGTCATTACTTTGGCGCCGAGGGCTTTGTCGCGGATTGACGCTTTCGGCAATTGCGCTGTCGCTTTTGCACCCGGCTGTTTTTAACCCCGAGCCTATGCTGGCCCCAAAGCGCCGGCAGACGATTCGGCGCCCATAAGGGGACGCCTGATGAGCCCAGCCGAGTTGCACGCAGACAGCATCGTTATCGACGGGCTGATCATTGCCAAATGGAGCCGCGAACTGTTCGAAGACATGCGTAAGGGCGGCCTCACGGCAGCTAACTGCACGGTGTCGGTGTGGGAGGGTTTTCAAGCCACGATCAATAATATTGTGGCCAGCCAGACCCTTATTCGCGAAAACAGCGACCTGGTGATCCCGGTAAAAACCACTGCGGATATTCGTCGGGCCAAGGAGCAGGGCAAGACCGGTATCATTTTTGGCTTCCAGAACGCCCACGCCTTTGAAGACCAGCTGGGCTATATCGAGATCTTCAAGCAGCTCGGAGTTGGCGTGGTGCAGATGTGCTACAACACGCAAAACCTGGTGGGCACCGGCTGCTACGAACGTGATGGCGGGCTCTCGGGCTTTGGCCGCGAAGTGGTGGCCGAAATGAACCGCGTCGGGATCATGTGCGACCTGTCCCATGTGGGTTCAAAAACCTCGGAAGAGGTGATCCTCGAATCGAAGAAACCGGTCTGCTACTCGCACTGTCTGCCGTCCGGCCTCAAAGAGCACCCGCGCAACAAATCCGACGCCGAACTTAAATTCATCGCCGACCACGGCGGGTTTGTCGGGGTGACCATGTTCGCGCCATTTCTGGCCAAGGGCATCGACTCCACCATTGACGACTATGCCCAGGCCATCGAGTACACGATGAATATCGTCGGCGAAGACGCGATCGGTATCGGCACCGACTTCACCCAGGGCCACGGTCAGGACTTCTTCGAAATGCTGACCCACGACAAGGGCTATGCCCGGCGTCTGACCAGCTTCGGCAAGATCATCAACCCGCTGGGCATTCGCACTGTGGGTGAGTTCCCCAACCTCACTGAAACCCTGCTCAAGCGCGGTCACCCCGAGCGCGTGGTGCGCAAAATCATGGGCGAAAACTGGGTCAACGTGCTCAAGGACGTCTGGGGCGAATAGCCGAACAGCTCCTCGTAGTCGCTGCCGAAGGCTGCGATGAGGACTTCTTGAAAAACGGGCTGCTTCGCAACCCTTCGCAGCCTGCGGCAGCGACTACATAGATTTGTTGAATTTCTGGAGTTTTGTTCCATGGCTAAAATCGCCCCGCAATTGCCTATCGAAGTCGACAGTGAAACCGGTGTCTGGACCTCTGACGCCCTGCCCATGCTCTATGTGCCACGGCATTTTTTCGTCAACAACCATATGGGCATCGAGGAGGTGCTGGGTGCTGACGCCTACGCCGAAATTCTCTACAAGGCCGGCTACAAATCCGCCTGGCACTGGTGCGAAAAAGAAGCCGAGTGCCACGGCCTGGAAGGGGTCGCGGTGTTCGAGCACTACATGAAGCGTCTGTCCCAGCGTGGCTGGGGCCTGTTCGAAATCCAGGACATCGACCTCGATAAAGGCACTGCCACCATCAAGCTCGAGCACTCCTGTTTCGTCTACGTGTACGGCAAGGTCGGGCGCAAGGTCGATTACATGTTCACCGGCTGGTTTGCCGGCGCCATGGATCAGATTCTGCAGGCCCGTGGCAGCCACATTCGCACCCGCGCCGAGCAGATTTATAGCGGATCGGAAGAGGGCCACGACCACGGCCTGTTTATCGTCAAGCCATTGTAAGTCGAGGATCGGGATATGGCGTTCGAAGCAATGTTTGAGCCGATTCAAATCGGCAAACTGACCATCCGCAACCGCGTGCTCAGCACTGCCCACGCCGAGGTGTATGCCACCGATGGCGGCATGACCACTGAGCGCTACGTGCAGTACTACGAAGAAAAAGCCAAGGGCGGTATCGGCCTGGCGATTTGCGGGGGGTCATCGGTGGTGGCCATCGACAGCCCCCAGGAGTGGTGGAGTTCGGTCAACCTGAGCACCGACCGCATCATCCCGCACTTCCAGAACCTGGCCGATGCCATGCACAAGCACGGCGCCAAGATCATGATCCAGATAACCCACATGGGCCGCCGCTCACGCTGGGACGGCTTCAACTGGCCGACCCTGATGTCGCCGTCCGGGGTGCGCGAACCGGTGCACCGTGCCACCTGCAAAACCATCGAGCCGGAAGAAATCTGGCGCGTGATCGGCAACTACGCCAGTGCGGCAGGGCGCGCCAAGAAAGGCGGGCTGGACGGGGTCGAACTGTCGGCTGTGCACCAGCACATGATTGACCAGTTCTGGAGCCCGCGGGTCAACAAACGCACTGATGAATGGGGCGGCAGTTTTGAAAACCGCATGCGCTTCGGCCTCGAAGTACTCAAGGCCGTGCGTGCCGAAGTCGGTCCGGATTTCTGCGTCGGCATTCGCCTGTGCGGTGACGAATTTCACCCCGATGGCTTGAGCCACGAGGACATGAAACAAATCGCCAAGTACTACGACGACACCGGCATGCTCGACTTTATCGGCGTGGTCGGCTCGGGCTGTGATACCCACAACACCCTGGCCAACGTGATCCCCAACATGAGTTTTCCACCGGAGCCGTTTCTGCACCTGGCCGCCGGGATCAAGGAAGTGGTCAAGGCCCCGGTGCTGCACGCGCAAAACATCAAGGACCCGAATCAGGCCACGCGGATTCTGGAAGGCGGTTACGTGGACATGGTGGGCATGACCCGTGCCCACATCGCCGACCCGCACCTGATCGCCAAAATCAAAATGGGCCAGATCGACCAGATCAAGCAATGCGTGGGCGCCAACTACTGCATCGACCGCCAGTACCAGGGCCTGGACGTGCTCTGTATCCAGAACGCCGCCACCTCCCGGGAATACATGGGCGTGCCGCATATCATCCAGAAAAGTACCGGGGCCAAACGCAAGGTGGTGATAGTCGGCGCCGGGCCTGCCGGCATGGAGGCGGCGCGGGTAGCCGCGGAACGGGGTCACGACGTGACCCTGTTCGAGAAAAAGGATGTCATCGGCGGGCAAATCACCACCGCCTCCAAAGCCCCGCAACGGGACCAGATGGCCGGCATTACCCGCTGGTTCCAGCTGGAACTGGCGCGCCTGAACGTTGATCTGCGTCTGGGCACCGCGGCAGACCCGGCGACCATTCTCGATCTGCGTCCCGACATCGTGGTGCTGGCCGTGGGCGGGCATCCGTTTGTGGAACAGAACGAACACTGGGGCGCTGCCGAAGGGCTGGTGGTCAGCAGCTGGGACGTGCTCGACGGCAAGGTCGAGCCGGGCAAGAACGTGCTGGTGTACGACACCATCTGCGAGTTTACCGGCATGTCCGTCGCCGACTTCATGGCCGACAAAGGTGCCCAGGTCGAGATCGTGACCGACGACACCAAGCCCGGGGTGGCGATTGGCGGCACCTCATTCCCCACCTACTACCGCAGCCTGTACCCCAAGGAAGTGATCATGACCGGGGACATGATGCTGGAGAAGGTCTACCGCGAAGGCGACAAGCTGATTGCCGTTCTGGAGAACGAATACACCGGCGCCAGGGAGGAGCGGGTGGTGGACCAGGTGGTGATCGAGAATGGCGTGCGTCCGGATGAAGAATTGTACTACGGGCTTAAACCGGACTCGCGCAACAAGGGCCAGATCGACGTCGAAGCGCTGTTTGCGATCAAGCCGCAACCGTGCCTGAGCGAACCGGGGGACGGTTACCTGCTGTTCCGCATCGGTGACTGCGTGGCCCAGCGCAACGTACATGCCGCGATCTATGACGCACTCAGGTTGTGCAAGGATTTCTAAGCACGTGTGAATAACTCCGGGAGCTGGCTTGCCGGCGATGAGGCATAGGCAATTGCCAGCAACATCGCCGGCAAGCCGGCTCCCACAGGATTTGCGCAACCCCTGAGGTCTTCGGGAGCTTCACCATGCTCAATATTGTTCTCCCAGTTCTGTTATTCGCTGCCCTCGGTCTGGCCGTCATCGGCGCCGTGCGGCGGATGCATATGTGGCGTAGTGGCCGCCCGGCCAGGGTCGATCTGCTCGCTGGCCTGCTGGCCATGCCCCGGCGTTATATGGTTGATCTGCACCACGTGGTCGCCCGTGACAAGTACATGGCCAATACCCACGTTGCCACTGCCGGGGGTTTTGTACTGGCGGCGTTGCTGGCGATTCTGGTGCATGGCCTGGGGCTGCATAACCGCATCCTCGGATACGCCCTGCTGGTGGCCACGGCGCTGATGTTTGTCGGCGCGCTCTTTGTGTTCAAACGTCGCCTCAATCCACCGGCCCGCCTGTCCAAAGGCCCGTGGATGCGGCTGCCAAAAAGCCTGCTGGCATTTTCGCTGAGCTTTTTTATCCTCACCTTGCCGGTCGCCGGTTTGCTGCCCCAGGACTTTGGCGGCTGGTTGCTGGCAACCCTGCTGGGGGTGGGAGTGCTGTGGGGCGTGGCGGAGCTGTTCTTCGGCATGACCTGGGGCGGGCCGATGAAGCACGCCTTCGCCGGGGCTTTGCACCTGGCCTGGCATCGGCGCGCCGAGCGCTTTGGCGGTGGCCGTTCTACCGGCTTGATGCCTTTGGACCTGGATGATCGCAGCGCGCCCCTGGGGGTGGAAAAACCCAAGGACTTCACCTGGAACCAGCTGCTGGGTTTTGACGCCTGCGTGCAATGCGGCAAGTGCGAAGCGGCGTGCCCGGCCTACGCTGCGGGCCAGCCGTTGAACCCGAAGAAACTGATTCAGGACATGGTGGTGGGGCTTGCGGGCGGTACCGATGCGCACTTTGCCGGCAGCCCGTACCCGGGCAAACCCGTTGGTGAACATGGCGGCAACCCGCATCAACCCATAGTTGACGGCCTGGTGGATGCAGACACCCTGTGGTCCTGCACCACCTGCCGTGCCTGTGTTGAGGAGTGCCCGATGATGATCGAGCACGTGGATGCCATCGTCGACATGCGCCGCTTTCTGACCCTGGAAAAAGGTGCAACCCCGAACAACGGCGCTCAGGTGCTGGACAACCTGATCGCCACCGACAACCCCGGCGGTTTTGCACCGGGCGGGCGGATGAACTGGGCTGCAGACCTGAATCTTGATCTGATGCGCGATAAACCCTCGGCGGACGTGCTGTTCTGGGTCGGTGATGGCGCCTTCGACATGCGTAACCAACGCACCCTGCGGGCATTCGTCAAGGTACTGAAAGCCGCCGGGGTCGATTTCGCGGTACTGGGGCTCGAAGAGCGCGACAGCGGTGACGTGGCCCGGCGTCTGGGCGACGAAGCGACCTTTCAGGCGCTGGCCCGACGTAATATCCAGACCCTGGGGCAATACCGTTTCAAACGCATCGTGACCTGCGATCCCCACAGTTTCCACGTACTGAAAAATGAATATGGCGCCTTTGGCGGTGAGTACCTGGTGCAACATCACAGCACTTACATGGCCGAACTGATCGACCTGGGCGCTCTTGCCCTGAACGCGGATACGGGCGGCAGCGTGACCTATCACGACCCCTGTTATCTGGGGCGTTACAACGGCGAATACGAGGCTCCCCGCGCGGTATTGCGCGCGCTGGGCATTGAAGTCAAAGAAATGCAGCGCTCGGGCTTTCGCTCACGCTGCTGTGGCGGCGGCGGCGGCGCCCCCATTACTGACATCCCCGGCAAACAACGGATTCCCGACATGCGCATGGGCGACATCCGCGAGACCGGCGCCGAGCGTGTGGCGGTAGGGTGCCCGCAATGCACGGCCATGCTCGAAGGCGTGGTCGAGCCGCGGCCGCTGATCAAGGACATTGCCGAACTGGTGGCTGAAGCTCTGATTGAACCGATCGTGCCCGCCAAAGCGCCCAGCCGCGCAGCCCCGGAGGTGATGGTATGAGTGACATTATCCGCCGCGACCCGCGGGCCGAGTGGATCGCCCGCAACCGCCTGCACCCGCTGCATGCCGCCATGCAGCCGGCATCCGCCAGCTGGATGGGGCCCAACGGGGTGCTGCGCAAAAATGTACATGGGCTGGGTTTTATCGGCCCCAACGGCATCAAGCGGATTGATCGCAGTGGCGCGCAACAGGGCGGCACGGTCAAACGCGCGGCCAGTGAACAAGTGCAATTGCCGCTGCATCAGGTGCCGGCGCCGGCGTTTTATATCTGCGTGGTACCGGATATGGCCGGTGGCCGCCTCGCCAGTCACGACCGCGACGTGCTTGGCCTGGCCCGGCAACTGGCGGGCAGCGACGGCGCGGTGCTGGCAGTGGTGTTTGGCGAGTGCAAAGAAACGGCCTTTGCCAGGGCCGGGGTAGACCGTTTGTTGTTACTGGACAGCGAAGGTTATGCACCGGAGCAACGGGTTCACGATTTACGGGCTGTGGATAACCAGTTCGCGCCCAGACACTGGTTGCTGCCCGACAGCCGCAATGGCGGTGCAGAACTGGGCCGTCGTCTGGCTGCGAGCCTGGGCCAGCGCCCGGCCACCCGGGTGTGGCAAATCAAGGACGGAACCTGTCTGGGACGAGCCGGGGCCGGCTTGCAGGATCTGGCGCAGCCGTTGCCACGGTTGATCCTGGCCGCTGCCGAGTGCGCCGAGCCGGTCAGCGAAACCCTGCATGAGGCATTGCCTGTGCAGTTATCCACAGATGCGCCGCGTTGCCTGCCCCGGATTGAAGACCTGGGTGCGGTTGCGGTGGATCCTGCGGCGACGCCCATGGCAGAGGCCGAGTTTATCCTCAGCGGCGGTAACGGGATCAAGGACTGGGGACTTTTCCACAGGGCTGCAGCAGCGCTGGGGGCCACCGAAGGCGCGTCACGGGTGGCGGTGGATGACGGCTTTATGGGGCGTGAGCGTCAGGTCGGGGCCAGCGGTACCTGGGTTACCGCCCGGGTCTATGTTGCGGTCGGCATCAGCGGCGCGATCCAGCATCTGCAAGGGATTGGCGGGTGCGACAAGGTGGTGGCGATCAACCTTGATCCGGGTTGCGACATGATCAAGCGCGCTGATCTTTCGGTGATTGGTGACGGTGCGGCAATTTTGCAGGCGTTGATTGCGGCTGTGGATAACTGGCGCAAGAGCGCCAGGCGCGATGCCGCCTGATTGTCCTGAACCCCTGTAGGAGCGAGCTTGTCTCGCGAGCTTTTAAACAGATCGCGAGGCGAGCTCGCTCCTACAGTCTGTTTACAGTTTTGGAGATTCGCTTATGACCATTGCCACCGTTGCACTGGTTTCAATCGGCGCCCACCCGGCTTCCGGCCGGGCCCGCCGCGCTGAACAGGATGCCCGGGCTGTCGAGCTCGGCCTGCAACTGGCTGGGGATAACCTGCATGTACTGCATGCGGGCAACCCCCATGAGCCGGCGCTACGCGCGTATCTGGGCATGGGCCTGGAGGAGCTTCACGTACTTGAGCAGGCGCACGGGGCCGATGCGCTGCCGGTATTGCGCGACTACATCCGCGAAGCCGGGGTGCAGGTGGTACTCGCGGGCAGCCAGGCGGAAACCGGCGAAGGCTCGGGCATGTTGCCGTATCTGCTGGCCGAGCAACTGGGCTGGCCGCTGGTGGTGGGGGTGGCTCAGGTTGAATCTATCCACAACGGTGTCGCGCTGGTGTTGCAGGGATTGCCCCGTGGTCAGCGGCGCCGGCTCAAGGTGCGCCTGCCGTTCATGGCCACTGTGGATAACGCTGCCCCCAAGGCCCGCCAAAGTGCCTATGGCCCGGCTACCCGTGGGGTGGTGGATGCCGAAGTGGTTGAGGTGATTGTTGATGAGTTATCCACAGTGGGTGCTTTCCAGCCCGCCAGACCCCGGCCAAAGCGTCTCAAAGTGATCAGGGCCAAAAGTGCCGCCGACCGTATGAAAGCAGCCACAGCCAAGGCCACTGGTGGTAGCGGTCAAATACTCAAAGGCTTGAGCAGCGAAGAGGGGGCACAGGCGATTTTGAAGTTATTGATCGAAGAAGGCGTGGTGCGCTGAGTTGCCCACAAAGTCTGTTAGCGCTTATGTGGATAAGTTGTTTGCTGTCGGCTAAGCGCTATACGGATCAAGGCTTACAGGCTTCTGATCAAAAAACACTCAATTGCCCCGGTTATCCACTGTTCGACACTCAAACCCTTTAAAAATCGGGACTTTAAAGGGTTTTCCACAGTAATGGGGGGCGGTGCATAAGTTGCGCACAATCTCTGTTGGCGGATATGTGGATAAGGTGTTTGCGGTTGCTTGCAGGCCACGTATCCCGTGGTCTGTAAGGTTTTGTACAAAAAATAGCCAATCACTGTTTTCGGGATAACTTACCCACTTCCCCACAATTGCTGTGGGTGTGACTGTGGATAAGATGTTGGTGAAGGGCTGCGGGCCTTTGATTGTATGGGGTGTAGCCATCTGGTCAAAAAATAGCCAGTAGGAGCGAGCTTGCCTCGCGAGATTTCAACAGCTCGCGAGGCAAGCTCGCTCCTACAGGTTTGGTCGGACGGTTACTGGGCGAGCACACCTGTGAGGTAGGGCGCCGGCTCCGCGCCCAGATTGCTCAACAGGCGCTCGCTGTACCAGTCGACGAAGTTGACCACGCCGAACTCATAGGTTTGTGAGTATGGCCCCGGCTGATAGGCCACGGAGTTGATGCCGCGCTGGTTCTCTTCAGCCAGGCGCCGGTCCTGGTTGTTGGTGGCGTCCCACACGTTGCGCATGCGCTCCACGTCGTAGTCCACGCCTTCTACTGCATCCTTGTGCACCAGCCACTTGGTGGTGACCATGGTTTCCTGGGCGCTGATCGGCCACACGGTAAAGACGATGATGTGGTCGCCCATGCAGTGGTTCCACGAGTGCGGCAGGTGCAGGATGCGCATCGAGCCCAGGTCCGGGTTTTTAATCCGCCCCATGAGTTTTGCGCAGCCCTGTTTGCCATCCAGGGTCATCGATACCGTGCCCTTGAGCAGCGGCATGCGCACGATGCGGTTGCGCAGGCCGAAGCTGGCGTGGGCGTAGGGGATTTTTTCCGCATCCCAGGCCGCTGCCGAAGCCGCCACATGGTCCTTGAAGGCCTGATCGGCCCGGGGATCGGTGACGTCGTCCCATTCCAGCAGGGTTTTCAGCAGCTCCGGGTGGGACGCGTTGCAGTGATAACACTCGCGGTTGTTTTCCAGCACCAGCTTCCAGTTGGCCTTTTCCACCAGGGTGGTATGAATCGCCACCTTGGTGTTTTCCATGTCGTAGGGTTCCATGTAGTGGTTCAGGGTGGCCAGGAACTCGTCGATTGCGGGCGGGTTTTCGGCCAGGCTGATAAAGATGTAGCCACCTGCGGTTTTCACATTCACCGGCTTGAGGCCGTATTGCTTCATGTCAAAGTCGGCGCCCATCTCGGTGCCGGCAAACAGCAGGCGGCCATCGAGCTCATAGGTCCACTGGTGGTAATGGCACACCAGCTTGGCAACCTTGCCCTTCTCGGAAGTGCATAGCCGCGAGCCGCGATGCCGGCATACGTTATGGAATGCATGGACCTGACCCTCGGCACCGCGAATCACGATGATCGGGTTGTTGCCCACTTGCAGCGTCAGATAATTACCCTTGGTCGGGATCTCGCAGGTCATGCCTGCAATCAGCCACTCCTTCTGAAAGATCTCCTGCATGTCGATTTCGAACAGGCGCTCGTCGTTATAAAACGGCTGCGGCAGCGAAAAAGTACGCTCACGGCTCTGCAACATCTCGGCGGTGGCCTTGCGTGCGGGTTCCAGTGGATCGCCCAGGCTCAGGGTTGCGGTGATGTCCATCGTTGTAATCCTCATGGCCATTCTATGTGGCCGAAAGTAGCTGCTCAGGGGTGCGACGCAAGGCAAAGCAATTAACGCTATCAGTGGCGCTGAGTGTGCGTTCCGGCCGGGCCGATGCCATATCTGCGGGCGACATGGCCCAATCTGTTCCCGACGCGCCAGCCCCTGTTTCAAGGGGCTGGTCGCGATAAGTATGTGAATGTCGCGAATAGGTAAATGGCCGCCCCGGGGCATGCGCAGAATCGCCAGCAAGAGGCCGGTTGTCGGCCGTGGAGAAGCCCATGTCCAACAGCTTTCTGAATCCGGTAACCACCCAGACCTGGGCCAACGGCCGACACATCGTGCGCTGCGTCAAAGTGATTCAGGAAACCTGGGATGTGCGCACCTTCTGCTTTATGGCTGACCAGCCGATTCTGTTCTTTTTCAAGCCGGGGCAGTTCGTGACCCTGGAGCTGGAAATCGACGGCGATCCGGTGATGCGCTCGTACACCATTTCCAGTTCGCCTTCGGTGCCGTACAGCTTTTCGGTGACCATCAAGCGCGTGCCGGGTGGGCGCGTCTCCAACTGGCTGCACGACACCTTGAGTGAGGGCCAGGAGCTGGCGGTACACGGCCCGGTCGGGCTGTTCAACGCCATCGACGCGCCGAGCCCCAAGGTGCTGTATCTGAGCGGCGGGGTCGGCATTACCCCGGTGATGTCCATGGCGCGCTGGTTTTACGACACCAACGCCAATGTCGACATGGTGTTTATCCACAGCGCCCGTTCACCGAAAGACATCATTTATCACCGCGAGCTGGAGCACATGGCTTCGCGCATCGACAACTTCAGCCTGCACCTGATCTGCGAGAAGCACGGCCTGGGCGAGCCCTGGGCCGGCTACCGCGGCTATTTGAATCACAAGATGCTGGAGCTGATGGCGCCCGACTTCATGGAGCGCGAAGTGTTCTGTTGCGGCCCCACGCCTTACATGAGCGCGGTCAAGCGGCTGCTGGAAGCCAACGGTTTTGACATGAGCCGGTACCACGAAGAGTCTTTTGGTGCGACCCCGCCCGAGGCCCGGGCCGATGCGGTGGAGCAGGCCGAACAGGCGGCAGATGCGCCGGAGCTGGATCTGGCGGACCTCAACCAGGTGGAGTTCACCGCGTCGGGCAAAAGTATCCGCGTGGGCCCGGCCGAAACCGTACACGCTGCGGCAGCCAAGCTGGGGCTGTTGATTCCCAAAGCCTGCGGCATGGGCATTTGTGGCACGTGCAAGGTGTTGAAGCTGGGCGGCGAAGTCGAGATGGAGCACAACGGCGGCATCACTGACGAAGACGTGGCAGAAGGCTACATCTTGTCTTGCTGCAGCGTACCCAAGGGCGATGTGCGGATTGAATTCTGATACCTGTAGGAGCGAGCTTTTTAAAACCACAGCTCGCTCCCACAGTGGGTGTTTGGGGGAGGACGGGAACAAAGATTGGAAACCACAGTCTTTAGGGGGCTTAAAGGCCGGTTGCCGCTAGCTTAGCCGGTGACTTTTCTTTATCGTACGCGCCCTCTGAAAACAGCTTGAGATCACCACCATGATGGAATCATCCCTTAGCAAACTGGAACAACTGGTCAGCGACCTGGTTCAACAAAAGCAGGAGCTGTTGGACACCAACGCTGCGCTGAACGCTGAACTGGCCCAGGCCAAAGACGACAACGAAAGCCTGCAACTGAGCCTGATGGAACAGGAAGAGAAGCAAGGTGCAACCGCTGCACGCATCCAGGCACTGGTTGAACGTGCGAGCACTGTCAGCGCATGAGCGAAGACAGAGACGGAATAAAAGTCGTCTCGATTCTGGGCAACGACTATTCGATCAAGGCGCCTGTGGGGGAGCTGCAAACCCTGGTGGCCGCATCGGTGATGTTGAACACTGCCTTGGCCGATACGAAAAGAAAGTACCCGAGCTTGATCGGGGACAAGTTGCTGGTGCTGGCCGCGTTGAATCTGTGTTCACAACAGATTGAACTCAAACAGCAGCACAAACAGGAAATCGACCGTTATCAAGAGCAAGTCAGCGCCACGGTCGAAGTGATTGAGCGGACTCTCGGGCAATCCTGAGTCTCGCAAAAAACAATCATCTTCTGTGGGCGCGAGCTTGTTCGTGAGCTGTTAGAAGCTCGCGAGCAAGCTCGCCCCTGCATTAATTTGCGCCCATCACTTCGCGGATATCCGCAGCCAGTTCCCGCACCCGCGCCTCTTCGGTGTCCCACGAGCACATGAAGCGTGCGCCGCCCTTGCCGATAAAGGTGTAAAAGCGCCAGCCCCTGGCTGTCAGCGCTGCCACAGCCGGTTCCGACAGTTGCAGGAACACGCCGTTGGCTTCCACCGGAAACATCAGCTCAACCCCCGGAATGTCACTGACCAGCTGGCTCAGCAATTGTGCGCAGTGGTTGGCGTGGCGTGAATGTTTGAGCCAGGCGTCGTTTTCCAGCAAGCCGACCCAGGGGGCTGACAGAAAACGCATTTTCGACGCCAGTTGCCCGGCCTGTTTGCAGCGATAGTCAAAATCCACTGCCAGGGCGTGATCAAAGAACAGAATCGCTTCGCCCACCGCCATGCCGTTTTTGGTCCCGCCAAAGCACAGCACATCAACCCCGGCCTTCCAGCTCAGTTCCGCAGGCGTGCACCCCAGAAACGCGCAGGCGTTGGAGAAGCGGGCGCCGTCCATGTGCAACAGCAGGCCCAGCTCCTTGCAGGTAGCGCTGATGGCGCGGATTTCTTCCGGGCGATACACGCTGCCGACTTCGGTGGCCTGGGTGATGGTGACGACCCGCGGCTTGGGGTAGTGAATGTCTTTGCGCTTGAGGGCGATTTCGCGGATCGACTCGGGGGTGATCTTGCCGTTTTCAGTACGGGCGAGCAGCAGCTTGGAACCGTTGGAGAAGAACTCAGGGGCGCCGCATTCGTCGGTTTCGACGTGGGCGGTCTCGGAGCAGATCACGCTGTGGAAACTCTGGCACAACGACGACAGGGCCAATGAGTTGGCAGCGGTGCCGTTGAAGGCGAAGTACACCTCGCAATCGGTTTCAAACAGTTTGCGGAAATCGTTGGCGGCGCGCAGCGTCCACTCGTCATCACCATAGGAACGCTGGTGGCCGTGGTTGGCCAGCTCCATGGTGGCCCAGACTTCGGGACAGATACCGGAGTAGTTGTCGCTGGCGAATTGTTGGCTCTTGTCAGTCATTTCCCGGTTCCATGGTCGAAGATCGTGCTGCACTTTATCCAAGAATCCGGCGGGTGCACAGAATGCTCGACAGACTTCTTGTGGGAGCCGGCTTGCCGGCGATGGCAGATCAGGTATCGCCGGCAAGCCGGCTCCCACAGGGCATGAGTGATACCCGCTTTTGTCCCATGTCGTAAACGCACCTTTGTGTGGCGTCCATAGGCATTTGATCCGGGGGCGCCAGCTCTACCATCTGGCTCAAAGGGCAAGCCCTAACCGAGACCAAAGGCGCGCTGGCGCTGGGAGAACGCAATGTTCAGCAAGCAGGATCAGATTCAGGGCTACGACGATGCCTTGTTAGCGGCCATGAATGCCGAAGACCAGCGTCAGGAAGATCACATCGAACTGATTGCCTCCGAGAACTACACCAGTCGGCGCGTGATGCAAGCCCAGGGCAGCGGCCTGACCAACAAGTACGCCGAAGGCTACCCCGGCAAGCGTTATTACGGCGGCTGCGAGCATGTGGATAAAGTCGAGCAGCTGGCCATCGACCGTGCCAAACAACTGTTCGGTGCCGATTACGCCAACGTGCAACCGCACTCCGGCAGCCAGGCCAACGCAGCGGTGTATCTGGCGTTGCTCAATGCCGGGGACACCGTGCTGGGCATGAGCCTGGCCCACGGCGGTCATTTGACCCACGGCGCCAGCGTGAGTTTTTCCGGCAAGTTGTACAACGCCGTGCAATACGGCATCGACACCGCCACGGGCCTGATCGACTACGACGAAGTCGAGCGTCTGGCCGTCGAGCACCAGCCGAAGATGATCATTGCCGGGTTCTCGGCTTACTCCAAATTTCTCGATTTTCCGCGCTTCCGGCAGATCGCCGACAAGGTAGGGGCTTACCTGTTTGTCGACATGGCCCACGTGGCCGGCCTGGTGGCGGCGGGCCTGTACCCGAACCCGCTGCCGTACGCTGACGTTGTGACCACCACCACCCACAAAACCCTGCGCGGGCCACGTGGCGGTCTGATTCTGGCCAGGGCCAACGAAGCGCTGGAGAAAAAATTCAACTCGGCGGTGTTCCCCGGCGGCCAGGGCGGGCCGTTGATGCACGTGATCGCCGCCAAGGCCGTGTGTTTCAAGGAAGCCCTGGAACCCGGCTTCAAAGCCTATCAACAACAGGTGATCGACAACGCCCGGGCGATGGCCGAGGTGTTTGTGAAGCGCGGTTACGACGTGGTTTCGGGCGGCACCGACAATCACCTGTTTCTGCTCAGCCTGATCCGTCAGGGCCTGACCGGCAAAGACGCCGATGCAGCCCTGGGCCGGGCCCATATCACGGTCAACAAAAACGCCGTGCCCAACGATCCGCAATCCCCCTTCGTGACTTCGGGCCTGCGCATCGGTACCCCGGCGGTCACCACCCGCGGTTTCAAAGTGGCGCAATGTACGGAGCTGGCCGGCTGGATCTGCGACATCCTCGATCACCTCGGCGATGCCGATATCGAGGCTGATGTGGCGCGCCAGGTAACGGCACTGTGCAAAGACTTCCCGGTTTATCGCTGAGCGCGGTTTTGGAGTAATCCCTATGCAACGGTATTCAGGCTTCGGCCTCTTCAAACACTCCCTCAGCCACCACGAAAACTGGCAGAAGATGTGGCGCACGCCGACCCCGAAAAAGGTTTACGACGTGATCATTGTCGGCGGTGGCGGCCACGGCCTGGCCACTGCTTACTATCTGGCCAAGGAGCACGGCATTACCAATGTAGCGGTGGTGGAAAAGGGCTGGCTGGGGGGTGGCAACACGGCGCGCAACACCACCATCGTGCGTTCCAACTATTTGTGGGACGAGTCGGCGCATCTCTACGAGCACGCGATGAAGCTGTGGGAAGGCCTGTCCCAGGATCTGAACTACAACGTCATGTTCTCCCAGCGCGGGGTATACAACCTGTGCCATACCCTGCAAGACATCCGCGATTCCGAGCGCCGGGTTAGCGCCAACCGCCTCAACGGGGTGGACGGCGAGTTGCTGAATGCGAAACAGGTGGCAGACGAAATTCCGTATCTGGACTGTTCAAAAAACACCCGCTACCCGGTGATGGGCGCCACCGTGCAACGACGTGGCGGCGTGGCCCGGCATGACGCCGTGGCCTGGGGCTTTGCCCGGGCCGCCGATGCGCTGGGGGTGGACTTGATCCAGCAAACCGAAGTACTGGGCTTTCGCAAGGAAAACGGGGTGTGCATCGGCGTCGAAACCAGTAAAGGTTTTATCGGTGCCAAGCGCGTAGGCGTGGTCACGGCCGGTAATTCCGGGCACATGGCACGCCAGGCCGGCTTCCGTCTGCCGATTGAATCGCACCCGCTGCAGGCACTGGTGTCGGAGCCGATCAAGCCGATTATCGACAGCGTGATCATGTCCAACGCCGTGCACGGCTATATCAGCCAGTCCGACAAGGGCGACCTGGTGATCGGTGCCGGTATCGACGGCTACAACGGCTATGGCCAGCGCGGCTCGTACCCGGTGATCGAACACACCATTCAGGCCATCGTCGAGATGTTCCCGGTGTTGTCCCGGGTGCGCATGAACCGCCAGTGGGGCGGCATCGTCGATACCACGCCGGACGCCTGCCCGATCATCTCCAAGACCCCGGTGCCGAACCTGTTCTTCAACTGCGGTTGGGGCACGGGCGGGTTCAAGGCTACACCGGGCTCGGGCAACGTGTTTGCCGCCAGCCTGGCCAAAGGCGAAATGCACCCGCTGGCTGCCCCGTTTTCCATTGACCGGTTCCACAACGGCGCCCTGATCGACGAACACGGCGCTGCCGCTGTCGCCCACTAACAGGAGAATCACCCATGTTGCACATCTTCTGTCCCCATTGCGGCGAGCTGCGTTCCGAAGAGGAATTTCACGCCAGTGGCCAGGCCCACATTCCGCGTCCGCTCGACCCTGGCACCTGCACCGATGCCGAGTGGGGCGACTACATGTTCTTTCGCGACAACCCCCGTGGCCTGCACCACGAGTTGTGGAACCACGTGGCCGGCTGTCGCCAGTTTTTCAACGCGACCCGCAATACCCTGACCTATGAAATTCTTGAAACCTACCTGATCGGCAGCAAGCCGCAGTTCACCGAACAGGCTGCACCACTGACCACCACGGCCACTCGCGAGCTGGGAGAAAAGGTATGAGCCAGACCCACCGCTTGCCTAACGGCGGCCGCGTCGATCGCAACAAAGTGCTGACCTTCACCTTTAACGGGCAACAGTACAAAGGCTACGAAGGCGACAGTCTGGCCGCTGCCTTGCTGGCCAACGGCGTCGACGTGATCGGTCGCAGCTTTAAATATTCCCGGCCGCGGGGCATTTTTGCCGCCGGTGCCGAAGAGCCCAATGCGGTGCTGCAAATCGGCGCCACCGAAGCCACCCAGATCCCCAACGTGCGCGCCACACAACAGGCGCTGTATCAAGGGCTGGTGGCCACCAGCACCAACGGCTGGCCCAACGTCAACAATGACGTGATGGGGATTTTGGGCAAGGTTGGCGGCAAGCTGATGCCGCCCGGCTTTTACTACAAAACCTTCATGTACCCGCAGTCGTTCTGGATGACTTACGAGAAATACATCCGCAAGGCGGCGGGGCTGGGGCGTTCGCCAACCCAGAACGACCCCGATACCTACGACTACATGAACCACCATTGCGATGTGCTGATCGTCGGTGCCGGCCCGGCCGGACTGGCCGCCGCCCTGGCAGCAGCGCGCAGCGGCGCACGGGTGATAGTGGCCGATGAACAGGAAGAGTTCGGCGGCAGCCTGCTGGACAGCCGCGAAAGCCTGGACGGCAAACCGGCGATGGAGTGGGTAGCCGGGGTGATTGCGGCCCTCAAGGCGCTGCCGGACGTGTTGCTGCTGCCACGGGCCACGGTGAACGGCTATCACGACCACAATTTCCTGACCATTCACGAGCGCCTTACCGACCACCTTGGCGACCGCGCACCCATCGGCCAGGTGCGTCAGCGCATCCATCGGGTACGGGCCAAACGCGTGGTGCTGGCCACCGGCGCCTGCGAGCGGCCGCTGGTGTATGGCAACAACGACGTGCCGGGCAATATGCTTGCGGGTGCGGTGTCGACCTATGTGCGCCGCTACGGCGTGGCTCCGGGCAAAAAACTGGTGCTGAGCACCAACAACGACCATGCCTACCGCGTGGCGCTGGACTGGCTCGACGCCAGTCAGCAAGTGGTGGCCATTGCCGATGCCCGCAGCAATCCCCGCGGTGCACTGGTCGAAGAGGCACGGGCCAAGGGCATCCGGATTCTGACCGGCAGCGCGGTGATCGAAACCCGCGGCAGCAAACATGTAACCGGTGCCCGTGTGGCGGCGATTGACCTTAAACAGCACAGCGTCGCCAGCCCTGGCGAATGGCTGGAGTGTGATCTGGTTGCGACCTCCGGCGGCTACAGCCCGGTGGTGCACCTGGCCTCGCACCTGGGTGGCAAGCCGACCTGGCGTGAAGACATTCTCGGCTTTGTTCCCGGCGAAGCGCCGCAGAAACGCGTCTGCGTGGGCGGCATCAATGGCGTCTACAAGCTCGGCGACAGCCTGGCCGATGGCTTTGAAGGAGGCGTGCGGGCGGCCAGTGAAGCTGGTTTCAAACCGGTTGAGGGCGTGTTGCCCAAAGCCCTGAACCATCATGAAGAAGCCACCCTGGCGCTGTTTCAGGTGCCCCACGAAAAAGCCACTGCACGGGCGCCGAAGCAATTCGTCGACCTGCAAAACGACGTCACTGCAGCGGCCATTGAACTGGCCACCCGTGAAGGCTTCGAGTCGGTGGAACACGTCAAACGCTACACCGCCCTGGGTTTTGGCACTGACCAGGGCAAGCTGGGCAACGTCAACGGGCTGGCCATTGCGGCGCGTTCGCTGAACGTGACCATCCCGCAAATGGGCACCACCATGTTCCGCCCCAACTACACGCCGGTCACATTCGGCGCGGTGGCGGGCCGCCATTGCGGGCACATCTTCGAGCCGGTGCGCTACACCGCGCTGCAGAGCTGGCACGTCAAGCAAGGTGCCGAATTTGAAGACGTCGGCCAGTGGAAGCGCCCGTGGTACTTCCCGCGCAATGGCGAAGATCTGCACGCGGCCGTCAAGCGCGAGTGCCAGGCGGTGCGTGACAGCGTCGGCATTCTGGATGCTTCCACCCTCGGCAAAATCGACATTCAGGGCCCGGATGCCCGGGAGTTCCTCAACCGCATCTACACCAACGCCTGGACCAAGCTCGATGTGGGCAAGGCCCGCTACGGCCTGATGTGCAAAGAAGACGGCATGGTGTTCGACGATGGCGTGACCGCCTGCCTGGCCGACAACCATTTTGTGATGACCACCACCACCGGCGGTGCGGCCCGGGTACTGCAATGGCTGGAGATCTATCAACAGACCGAGTGGCCGGAGCTGAAGGTGTACTTCACCTCGGTCACCGACCATTACGCGACCCTGACCCTGTCCGGCCCCAACAGCCGCAAGCTGCTGAGCGAAGTGACCGACATCGACCTGGACCGTGAAGCTTTCCCGTTCATGACCTGGAAGGAAGGTCTGGTGGGCGGCGTACCGGCGCGGGTGTTCCGTATCTCGTTCACCGGCGAGCTGTCGTATGAAGTCAACATCCAGGCTGACTACGCCATGGGCGTGCTGGAAAAAATTGTCGAGGCGGGCAAGCAGTACAACCTCACCCCGTATGGCACCGAGACCATGCACGTGCTGCGGGCCGAGAAGGGTTTCATCATCGTCGGTCAGGACACCGACGGTTCCATGACCCCTGACGACCTGAACATGGGCTGGTGTGTGGGCCGCACCAAGGCATTTTCATGGATCGGCTGGCGCGGGATGAACCGTGAAGACTGTGTGCGTGATCAGCGCAAACAACTGGTGGGCCTCAAGCCGGTGGACCCGACCAAATGGCTGCCTGAAGGCGCACAGCTGGTGTTCGACACCAAGCAGGCGATCCCGATGAGCATGGTCGGTCATGTGACCTCCAGCTACACCTGCGGCTCGCTGGGTTACTCGTTTGCCATGGGCGTGGTCAAAGGCGGCCTCAAGCGCATGGGCGAGCGGGTGTTCGCACCGTTGGCGGACGGCAGCGTGATCGAGGCTGAAATCGTGTCTTCGGTGTTCTTCGACCCCAAGGGCGAACGGCAGAATATTTGAATCAAGACCATCGCTGGCAAGCCAGCTCCCACATGGGTTGCAGTGCAAGTGTGGGAGCTGGCTTGCCAGCGATAGCGGTCGATCCTACATAACATTGCGAACGGGTGATTCATGACCACAGCCAACGTGTACCAACAACGCCCTGACTCGGGCGCGAAAGCCGAGTCATCGTTACACCACGCCAACCTCGCCGGGCTGATTGGCAAAGGCCGTAAAAATCCCGGCGTCATCGTGCGCGAGAAAAAACTTCTGGGGCATCTGACCCTGCGTGGCGACGCCAAAGACCCGGCCTTTGCCGAAGGTGTGCACAAGGCCCTGGGCCTGGAATTGCCGGTGGCCTTGAGCCTGGTGGCCAAGGATCAGACATCGCTGCAATGGATGGGCCCGGACGAGTGGCTGCTGATTGTGCCCGGTGGCCAGGAATTCGCTGTGGAACAAGCCCTGCGCGCAGCGCTGGCGGGGCTGCATATTTCGGTGGTCAATGTCAGTGGCGGCCAGCAACTGCTGGAGCTGAGCGGGCCCAACGTGCGTGAAGTGCTGATGAAGTCCACCAGCTATGACGTGCACCCCGACAACTTCCCGGTGGGCAAGGCCGTGGGTACGGTGTTCGCCAAATCGCAGCTGGTCATCCGCCATACCGGCGAAGACACCTGGGAACTGCTGATCCGGCGCAGCTTTTCGGACTATTGGTGGTTATGGTTGCAGGACGCAGCGGCGCAATACGGGCTGAGTGTCGAGGCCTGAGCAACGCGCGATCACATAACTGATTGCGGGAGCTGGCTTGCCAGCTCCCACAAGGGTTACGCCATTCCACACAATTACAAGGAACCCCCCCATGAGCCGCGCCCCGGATACCTGGATTCTCACCGCTGACTGCCCCAGCCTGTTGGGTACGGTGGATGCGGTGACGCGTTATCTGTTTGAGCACCGCTGCTATGTCACCGAGCACCATTCGTTCGATGACCAGCGTTGCGGACGGTTTTTCATTCGTGTCGAGTTCCGCCAGCCCGATGGCTTCGACGAGCACGAATTCCGCGCCGGCCTGGCCGAACGCGGCGAAGCCTTTGGCATGAGGTTCGAGCTGACCCCGCCTCACTACCGGCCCAAAGTGCTGATCATGGTGTCCAAAGCCGACCACTGCCTTAACGACTTGCTCTACCGCCAGCGCATCGGCCAGTTGTCGATGGATGTGGTGGCCGTGGTGTCCAATCACCCGGACCTTGAGCCGCTGGCCCAATGGCATGGCATTCCTTACCACCACTTCGCCCTCAACCCCGCCGACAAACCGGCGCAGGAGGCGAAGGTCTGGCAAGTGATCGAAGACACCGGCGCCGAGCTGGTGATTCTCGCCCGCTACATGCAAGTGCTGTCGCCTGAGCTGTGTCGCAAACTGGACGGCAAGGCGATCAATATCCATCACTCGCTGCTGCCCGGTTTCAAAGGCGCCAAGCCCTATCACCAGGCTTACGAGAAGGGGGTCAAGCTGGTGGGCGCCACTGCGCACTACATCAACAACGACCTGGATGAAGGCCCGATCATCGCCCAGGGGGTCGAGGTGGTGGATCACAGCCATTACCCCGAAGACCTGATCGCCAAGGGCCGCGACATCGAGGCGCAAACCCTGGCCCGGGGCGTGGGGTATCACATCGAGCGGCGCGTTTTCCTAAATGGAGGTCGTACGGTGGTGCTGTAACCGCAGCAGCCCGTTCTAAGCTGCAAGCTGCAAGTCACAGCAGACTGCTTGCGGCTTTTAGCTTGCCGCGTGCAACTGCCCTCAAATAACAACAAGGGTGAACTCGATGGCTGACAATCGCGGTGTGGTGTACCTGGGCAATGGCCAGGTGGAAGTGCAAAGCATCCCTTTCCCGAAGATGCAGAACCCGCAGGGCAAACAAATCAATCACGGCGTGATCCTGCGAGTGGTATCGACCAATATCTGCGGTTCCGACCAGCACATGGTGCGCGGACGCACCACGGCGCAAACCGGGCTGGTGCTGGGGCATGAGATTACCGGGGAGGTGATTGAGGCCGGACGCGACGTGGAGCATTTGAAAGTTGGCGACCTGGTATCGGTGCCCTTCAACGTGGCGTGCGGCCGTTGCCGCAGCTGCAAGGAACAAAATACCGGGGTGTGCCTGACCGTCAACCCGGCCCGTCCCGGCGGCGCTTATGGTTACGTGGACATGGGCGACTGGGTCGGCGGTCAGGCCGAATATGTGCTGGTGCCCTATGCCGATTTCAACCTGCTCAAGTTGCCGGACCGCGACGCGGCGATGGAGAAGATCCGTGACCTGACCTGCCTTTCCGACATTCTGCCCACTGGCTACCACGGTGCCGTGACCGCCGGTGTCGGCCCTGGCAGCACGGTGTACATCGCCGGTGCAGGCCCGGTCGGTCTGGCAGCGGCGGCTTCGGCGCGACTGTTGGGCGCGGCCGTGGTGATTGTCGGCGACGTCAATCCGATTCGTCTGGCGCACGCCAAGGCCCAGGGTTTTGAAATTGCCGATTTGTCCAAAGACACTCCGCTGCACGAACAGATTGCCGAGCTGCTGGGCGAGCCCGAAGTGGATTGCGCGGTCGATGCGGTGGGCTTTGAGGCCCGTGGCCACGGGCATGACGGGGTCAAGCACGAAGCCCCGGCCACGGTACTCAACTCTCTGATGGGGGTGGTGCGGGTAGCGGGCAAAATCGGTATCCCTGGCCTGTACGTGACCGAAGATCCGGGTGCTGTGGATGCGGCTGCGAAAATGGGCAGCCTGAGCATTCGCTTTGGTCTGGGCTGGGCCAAGTCCCACAGTTTCCATACCGGCCAGACTCCGGTGATGAAGTACAACCGCCAACTGATGCAGGCCATCATGTGGGACCGGATCAAAATCGCCGACATCGTCGGCGTTGAAGTGATCAGTCTGGATGATGCTCCGCGTGGCTATGGCGAGTTTGATGCGGGGGTACCGAAGAAATTTGTGATCGATCCGCACAAACTGTTCAGCGGGGTCTGATCCCTGCACACACTGGCGCAGCGAACCGCTGCGCCAGTGATGCTTACAACGCAGCCAACGGGCCCTGGTACAACACTGGCCCGCTCGGCTGACCGGTGGTTGAGCCGCCCTTGGGTTCAAGACTCACGGCCAGCACAACATGGGGGCCAAGCAATTGTTGCTGGCCTTTGCTCAGACCGATCATACCGTCCCCGCCCGTGGGGATCAGGCCCAGTGATACAGGCTTGCCATCCACCGGAATCGCCCACAACTCCAGACTGCGCCCGGCATCGAGGGCTGCCAGTTGCAGCGGTTGAACCTGCAGATAGTCGGTGTGAGCTTCGATCCGCAAGCCCGGTTGCTCGGTACCGCTGAGCAAGGTGGCCTTGTACTGGACGTTGTCGCGGGTGTAGAGCAGGCCCACGGTGACGGCAATCAGCAAAGAGCAGATCACAGCCCCCGTGCGTAGCCAGGTCCAGAACGGACGCCTGGCCGGCACATGCAGTTTTTGTGGTTCGATGCGCGAGACGATGGCCTGCCATACGTGCTCGGGTACGGGCTGCGCAGACAGGGGGTCGGCCAGGCTGGCGAGATGGGTGTCCCACTGCGCCAGTTCGGCGCGCAAATGCGGGTCGTCCAGCAGCAGTTGTTCAAAACGTTTGCGGGCAGTGGGCGGCATCAGGCCAATGGCATAGTCGCCAGCCAGAGCCCGGCGCCGCTCGGCAGTTTGATAGTTCATGATTCGAGGCACCTGCGCAGACGTTCCATGCCCCGGCGAATCGAGGATTTGACTGTGCCCAGAGGCGCTGCAAGTTGCGTGGCCAGTTCGCTGGCACTGAAGCCATGGAAGTAGGCAATGGTAATGGTCTGGCGCTGCATGCCGTCCAGTTGCTCAAGGCAATGATTGAGGGCACGGGAGGAGCGGGCGCTGTCCAGTTGCTCATCGGCGCCCGGGGTGTCATCGGCCACGGCGTTCTGTTGCAGATCGCTTAACGGCAACTCCCGGTGTTTGCGCAGTTGGTCGATGGCCAGGTTGCGGGTGATGTTGATCATCCAGGTCAATGGCGCCGACAAATGAGCTTCATAGCGTGAGGCGTTGTGCCAGATACGCACAAAGCTTTCCTGCACCACTTCTTCAGCAAGGTCGCGTCGGCCCATGCAACGCAGGGCTACGCTGTGCAAGCTGGGAGCAACGCTGCGGTAAAGGGTTTCGAAAGCGCGTCGATTGCCCAACGAGCATTGGGCCAGCAGCTGTCTCAGGTTCTCGGTGTTGGCAGTTAAAATACCGGTTCTCCCTACATGACTGGGGATGGCTCCATGCCAGTTGTCGGTTGAGATTAGATGAGCATATAGAGTTATTCCATTCATGGCGGGGTTCCCATTGACCGGCCGCTTACCGTGGGTGCCCACCGGCCGGGCAGGCATGCACTATTCAGGCATCAGCACTTTGTCGACAGTTGCTGGCGGCAACAATCAGCCTCAGAAGGCTGGCAATCAACGGGGTTCTGATCGAGTTGCATTTCATGGTCTGTGCCCTTGTCGGTTGGCAGGCGGTCAACAAGGTCTGTCCGTGCTTGATATACGCAGGCGAAGGCAAAGCGGATGCAGCGCGGGCAAACAATTTTTCAATTAAGATTGCGTGCCGTTTGATCCCGTAGTGGCATTTGGGAACATCTGCCGGTTTTTCGGGTCTTACACACAGTTTTGCCGTCGCGTTAATTGACGCGCGGCTCTTTGGATATAGAGGTTGATGCGATGAAAAAGTTGAGCGCAGTGGCACTGGCAACATTTATGACCGTGGCCGCAAGCCCGGTGTTTGCGGGTTTCAGCTTGAGCGATGTGGCTGGCGTCGCGGCTCAAATGCAGGGCGCCAACGGTAACGGCGCGACCACTGACAAGTCGGCACAAGCGGTACAGTTGCTGAGCAAGGTCAACGAACTTGGGGTAAAACCCGAGCAGGCGGCTGGCGGTGTTGGCGCGATGTTGAGCCTGGCGAAAAACCAGCTGACCTCAAGTGACTATTCCGAGCTGACCAAGCAAGTGCCGGGTGTTAACAAACTGGCTGGCGCCGGTGCCCTGGGTCAACTGAGCCAACTGGGCGGTTTGCTGGGCAAGACCAATGGCGTGTCCGAAACCGCGACCAGCGCTGTGAGCAACGTGGCCAATACCAGCCAGCTTGATGCTGCGTTCTCTGCGCTGGGCATGCAGGACGGAATGGTCGCCAAGTTTGCTCCGGTCCTGCTGGACTACTTCAAAGGCCAGAACGTCAGCACTTCGCTGCTGAGCAAACTGGGTAGCGCCTGGGGCGTTTAAGATCAATCGCGCTCGGCACGCAAGGTGCTGATGCGCTGATCTTTCTTGATCCAGAGCTGGTTGACCCAGCTCTGGATCTGCTGACGAAACAGCGGATCATTCTCGTAATCCCCCTGACATAACGCCGGGTCCAGTTGGTGGATCTGAATGTCGACAATCACCTTGGGCACTTGCCCGCTGATCAATGCCCAAAAGCCCGGAATTTTTGCCTGTGGATAAACCACGGTCACGTCGAGCACGGCATCCAGCTGTTCGCCCAGGGCGGCCAGTACAAACGCCACGCCGCCCGCCTTGGGTTTGAGCAGGTAGGTGTAGGGCGATTGTTGCCGGGCGCGCTTGGCCGGGGTGAAACGCGTGCCTTCAAGGTAATTGACCACGGTCACCGGCTGGCGCTTGAAAAGCTCGCAGGCTGCCCGGGTGATTTTCAGGTCTTCACCTTTGAGTTCCGGGTGTCTGGCGAGGAAGGCTTTGGAGTAACGCTTCATGAACGGGTAGTCGAGCGCCCACCAGGCCAGGCCCAGAAAGGGCACCCAGATCAGTTGTTTTTTGAGGAAGAACTTGAAGAACGGCGTACGCCGGTTAAGGCCCTGCATCAGCGCCGGGATATCCACCCAGGATTGATGATTGCTGATCACCAGGTACGAGGTATCGCGGCTCAGGCCTTCAGCGCCGCGAATGTCCCATTGGGTGGGCAGGCACAGGGCGAAAATGCGTTTGTCGATTTCAGACCAGGTCTCGGCGATCCACATCACGGCCCACGAATTGTAATCGCGCAGGCGACCCGGCGAGATGAGTTTGAGCAGGGCAAACAGCATCAAGGGGCCAAACAGGATGAGGGTGTTGCACAGCAGTAGCAGTGTGACCAGACAGCCGGTGAGCAGGCGGCGCATAAGTAACTCTTGAACGTTTAATGACAGGCAATGATAAGCAGAGCCTCGCCGAACGCCAAATCGGCGTATCGACAAATGTTTCACGCGCCAGCCGCTATCGTTCAACCGACACTGTAGAAGCGGGCTTGCTCGCAATAGCATCACCACGGCAAATGAATTAAACGAGTTGCCAGCATCGCGAGCCAGACTCGCCCCTGCAGGCAGCGTCAAACCGAAGGAAACTGTCTTTATGAAGTCTGTTCTAGCCTTGCTCTCTGTATTGGCATTGCCGGTGATGGCCGCCGAGCCGACCCTGTACGGGCGCTACGAATACATCAAGTTGCCGGAAATCGGTGAAACCCTGAAAGCCAAGATGGACACCGGTGCCCTGACCGCGTCGCTGTCGGCCAAAAACATCCAGACCTTTACCCGCGATGGTGACGACTGGGTACGCTTCCAGCTGGCCACCGAAGGTGCGAGCAGCAAGGTGTATGAACACAAAGTGGCACGCATCAGCAAAATCAAAAGCCGCGCCGATGAAGACGAAGACAAGGACGCGAGCGAAAGCGCCAAGCGCCCGGTGGTTGATCTGGAAATGTGCCTGGGCAATGTCAAACGCACGGTTGAGGTCAACCTCACCGACCGCAGCAGCTTCAACTACCCGCTGCTGATCGGTGCCAAGGCGTTGCGCGAGTTCGGTGCCGCGGTTAACCCGGCCCGTCGTTATACGGCAGACAAGCCTGATTGCTGATGCGACCTGGCCCTACCCTGCGGGGTAGGGTCAACGCTTGAGCAAGCCTCGCAGGCTGATCCACGCCGGTATGCCCAGCCCTATCCAGCTCAGCGAATCCCAGGCGCCATCGTCCAGCAGTGCGCAGAACAACCCGGTGGCGCCCACCAGGGCTATCGCCAGCGGAATGGAAAACACCTTCCAGAAACTCGACTGACGCGGTTTCATCGGGTGCTCTCCTGTGCCGCGCGACGACGTACCCACCACAGGTACAGGCCACTGCCCAGGACCACGATGGTCAGCAGGTCGAGTGCCGCCCACAGGATTTTCATCGGCATGCCGCCGTAGTCGCCAAAGTGCAGCGGCTGCGACATGCCCATGGCATCCATGTACCAGGGCCGTCCGGCCACGGCGGTGACTTCAAGGTTGCTGGCGTCGATCAGGACCGGAGTCAGCAGGTGTGAGGTCAGATGAGTACTGCCTTTCATGAACACCGAGTAATGGTGTTCGCTGGAGAACCGGGTGCCGGGGAAGGCGATAAAGTCCGGCTGCATGTCGGGTGCTGCCCTGGCGGCGATGTGCAACAGATCACTGGCAGGTGCCAGGTGAGTCAATGGCGGGGCGTCGCGGTAGGGTTCGATCATGGCGCTGAGGGTTTCAGCACGCCAGGCAGCGATGATCAGGTCGGCGCTGGCGCTGATCACCCCGGTCACGCCCACCACCAGTGCCCAGGTCAGGGTCACGACGCCAATCAGGTTGTGCAGGTCGAGCCAGCGCAGGCGCCGGGACTTGTCGGTGCGCACGGTGGCGAAGTCATGGCGGCGCATGAACGGCAAGTACAAAACGGTGCCGGAGATGATCGCCAGTACGAACAGGATGCCCATGAATGCCAGCAGCAGTTTGCCGGGCAGGCCGGCAAACATGTCCACGTGCAGGCGCAGCATGACCATCATGATGCCGCCGTTGGCGGAGGGCACATCAATCGCCTCGCCGGTGCGTGCATCGAGCATGAAGGTATGGGACGAATTGGGTTCGGTCCCTGCGGTGGGGGCCATGATGGTCAGGACGGCGTTGGGTTCATCGTCGTCCCAGCCGAAATACTGCATGACCTCGCCCGGCCGGTGGGCCTGCGCGGCGAGCACCAGTTGTTGCAGATCGAGGGTTGGAGTACCGGCGGGCAATTCCTTGACCTGCGGGGCGTCGCCCAGCAGATGGTCGATTTCATGGTGAAAAATCAACGGCAGGCCGGTCAGCGCCAGCATCAGCAAAAACGCGGTGCAAATCAGGCTGGTCCAGGTGTGAATGAAGGACCAGCGGCGGATGGTTTTGCTTTTCATGACATTCCCAAATGCAAAAACTCCCCTGCAGGAGCGAACTTGTCTCGCGATGCCGGCCCTCGGTCGGGGGATGATTTCATCGCGAGGCAAGCGCGCTCCTGCAGGTGGGTATTGGTGTTGCGTTTAGCGGGTTACCACTTGTAGTTGACGCTGGCCATGATGTTGCGGCGGTCGCCGTAGTAGCAGTAGAAACCATCGCAGGTCGACAGGTATTGCTTGTCGAACACGTTGTTGGCGTTAACCGAAACCGTGGCGCCCTGCAGTGATTTGTTCATCTTGCCAAGGTCGTAATGCACCGCCGCATCGTAGACGGTATAGGCATCTGTATGACCGTAGGAAGCGTCCGGTACATAGGCCATGCTGCCAATGGCGATGTTGTCGGTCTCGCCGATGTAGCGGGCACCAAAGCCTACGCCGAAGCCTTCCAGCGCGCCTTTGTGCCAGGTGTAGTCAGCCCAGATAGAAGCCTGATGCTCGGGGGTCAGCGGCAGTGGACGGTTCTTGTCCAGCGGGTCGGACACCTTGGTCATTTTGGTGTTGGCGTAGGTATAGGCTGCCGTCAACTTCAGGTTCTCGTTAACGTTGCCCACCGCTTCCAGTTCCAGGCCACGCACGTTGGCTTCACCCAGCGGACGGCTGACGCCCAGCGTATCGCTCAGCACAATGTTCTTGCGGGTCAGGTCATAGACTGCGGCGGTAAACAGCATGTCGCTGCCCGGTGGCTGGTACTTGAGGCCCAGTTCGTACTGCTTGCCGGTGCCGGGCTTGAATGATTTTCCGGCAAAACCGCCCGGTTCGGCCTGGAAGGATTCGGCGTACGAGACATAAGGCGTGAAGCCGGAATCGAATACATAGCTCAGTGCGGCATTACCGGTAAAGGCGCTGTCGTCACGTGTGTCGCGGGCATTTTTCTCGTTGTAGAACGTGGTGTCGGTGTGCAACCAGTCCTGACGTCCGCCAAGGGTCAAGCGCCAGTTGTCCAGAGCCATCTGGTCTTGCAGGTAAAGACCGGTGTCGCGGGTTTTCTGGTTGTAGTCGTTGTAGGTGGTGTATTTGACGTTGCTGAAATCCTGCCCGTAGATCGGGTTGATGATGTTGCTGGCAGGCGCGGCGCCGTAATCCCATTTGTAGTTGGTATTGACGCGCTGATGGTCGAGACCGATCAACACGGTGTGCTTGATTGCGCCGGTGTCGAAGTCGGCCTGGAAATTGTTGTCCACGGCGAACTGGCTGATGTCTTCATCCACCACGTTGGCCCCGCGCTCAACCGTGCCATCGTCTGCCACCGAGCCGTAGTAACCGCCCGCCGTGATGCCCTGGAAGGCCAGATCGCTTTTGGTGTAGCGCAGATTTTGACGGAACTGCCACACGTCGTTCAGGCGGTGCTCAAACGCATAGCCCAGTGCGTAGTAGGTCTTGTCGTAGAACTCCCACTTCGGATCACCGAGGTTTTCGTGATACTTCACTTTGCCCGCAGGCGTGGACACCTTGGTGCCTTGCAGCGGCAAGAACTGGCTGGTGATCCCGGTGTCATCACGGTTGAACTGGCTGAGGAAGGTCAGCTTGGTGTCTTCGTCAATGTTCCAGGTCAGGCTCGGTGCAATGTTGTAGCGCTTGTCTTCGTTGTGGTCGATGGCGGTGTTGCTGTCACGCACCACGCCGCTGACGCGGTACAGAAAACGTCCTTCATCATCAATCGGGCCGGTGCTGTCGAAGCTGATCTGCTTGCGCTGATAGCTGCCGATCTGCATCTGTACTTCGTGGCTGGCGCTGTCTTCCGGGCGCCGGCTGACCATATCCAGCAGGCCGCCGGCAGGTGTCTGGCCGTAGACCGATGACGCCGGGCCGCGGAGCAGGGCCACGCGTTCCAGGTCCCAGGTTTCAAGCTTGGGCATGGCATAGGTGCCCTTGGGCAATGGCAGGCCATCGAGGAACTGGGTTGGCTCGAAACCTCGCACCTTCAGCCATTCTGCACGGCTGTCGCTGCCATAGCTGCTGGCCGTTACGCCCGGCATGTAACGCACCGCATCATCCAGGTTCTGCACCGCCCGGTCCTGCATCTGGCTGCGGGTGGCGACGGAGATCGAGCGCGGGGCTTCGAGCAGGGACGTGTCGGTCTTGGTGCCGGCGGCGGTACGTTGGGCGAGGTAGCCGTCCACCGGGCCCCACGGGCTTTCATAGCTGCTCTGGCCGCTGATGGTGGTGGCTTCCAGCGCCACCACCCCTTCAGGAATGGCGATCAGGCTGAAGCTGCCGGCGCTTCCCGGCACCAGTTGCAGGCCACTGTCGCGCAACGCCTCGCGCAATGCAGTGCTGGCCTCGAACGAACCCTGGACCGGGGCTGACGTTTTACCTGCAACCAGGGCCGGATCGATGGCCAGGGTGATACCCGACTGGCTGGCGATCTGGTTCAGGGTGGCGGCCAGCGGTCCGGCGGGCAGGTTGTAGCTGCGCGCAGTCGGGGCCTGTTCGGCGGCGATGACGCAGGTGCTGGTCAGCGGGATGCTGAGGGCGATGGCTACGGCTAACAGGCCAGGGCGCAAAAAGGTGTCGAGGGAGCGGGACATTCGGCGGGTTCCTGAATGGAAATGTTTCTCAATGACTATCTGCCGAACGAGATCCGAAAAGTGATAGGGCTGATTGAAAATAATTTAGATTTAGTTTTTTGCCGGCCTGGCGCTGATGGTGACCCACCACGGGGTGTGCTGTTCAATCTTCACCGGCAAGGCGGGCAGCAGGGCATTGAGGGCCAGCTCGACGTTGTTCAGCGCGAAGCTGCCGCTGATGCGCAGGTCGGCGACGTCGGGGTCGACGCCCAGGTGGCCGCGTCGATAGCGCTTGAGTTCGTGCACCATGTCGGCCAGGCGTACGTTGTCGAGCACCAGCATGCCGCGGGTCCAGGCGTCTGCCCCGGGGTTTACGGCGAGCATCTGGCCCAGGTAATCGCGGTGCATCAGCACTTGCTGACCTTCGGTGTAGATGATTTCGTCGACGCTGTTTTCGGGATGCGCTGCAACCCGCGACTGCAGCACGCTGAGGCGGGTGCCGTCGTCTTCGCGCCGGACCAGAAACCGCGTGCCCAATGCTCGCAAGCTGCCATCACGGGTTTGCACGACAAAAGGCCGGGGGTCGCCATGGCCGGTCTCGACCATGATTTCGCCTTCTTGCAGGACGATGCGTCGCGTCGTGCCATCAAAGCGCACATCGACTGCGCTGTGGGTGTTGAGGTTCAGCAGGGTGCCATCGGCCAGGCGTAACTGGCGTTGCTCGCCGGTGGCGGTGCGGTGATCGGCCATCCAGTAATCAACCGGCAGGTAGTCTTTGCTGGCGAACAAGGTCAGCCCGCACACCAACGCAATACTGGCCAGGCCGCCGCCGATTTTGCGCACCTGTTGCTGTACGCCGCTGCGGGCCTTGAGCAAGGCGTTACGCGCCGGGACACTGGTGCTGCTGAAGCGGTGATCGAGCATGCCCAGTTGCATCCAGGCCCGCGCGTGCTCTTCGCTGGCGCTGTACCACTTGTTGAATTCGGCTTGCTCCAAGGCGCTGCCATTGCCGCAGTCCAGGCACAGTTGCCAGGCAATGGCAGCATCCAGCACGGGTGCCGATACCGGTTTGGAGCTGACCGGGCTCATGCCGGCTCGCCATACAGGGCGATGTAGCACTGGCGGATGCCCTGGGCCAGATACTGGCGCACGCGGGGCACCGATACGCCGAGGCGTTGGGCAATTTCAGCGTGGGTCAGGCCGTCGATACGGCTATAGAGGTAGGCCGCCCGGGATTTGCTCGAGAGTTTGGCCAGCAGGCGGTCGATGGCTTTGAGGTCTTCGAGGATCAGTTGCTGCTCTTCGGGCGAGGGTTGCTCGGCATCGGGGATCAGCATCAGCTCGTTGAGGTAGGCCTGTTCCAGGGCAGCGCGGCGAAAATGGTCAAACAGCAGGCCTTTGGCAATGGCGGCCAGAAAAGCCCGGGGTTCGCGGGGGGCCTTGAGGTCTTCACGGCCCAGCAGGCGCACGAAAGTGTCCTGGCTCAAGTCTTCCGCCCGTTGCGGGCAGGCCACATTGCGTCGCAACCACGCCAGCAGCCAACCGCGATGGTCGCGGTAAAGCGCTCCAACCAGTTCACTGTGGGGGGTTTGGACTGACGACAAGGGCATCACCGAATACATGCATTAACTAACGATAACTATTCGCGATTGTGTCAGAGGCAATGGGCATGCGCAATTGACACTCATCGGAAGGTAAACAGCCTGCAGGCGCGAGCTCTTTGGCGCAGCCATGAAAGGCGCGCGAGCAAGCTCGCTCCTACAGGTGTGAAGTCAGCTGTGGTGTCGCTTCAGGAGTCGAGTCCGGTGTCAGAAGCTATGGGCTTGTTTGCGTCGCTGCCACTGGTTTAGCCGCTGCTGCAGGGCCAGGGGGCTGTCGATCTGTTGCGTGCGTGCGCGGCTGAACAGGATCAACGCCAGTTCGGCTGTGACCAGGGCGTCGGCGCTGGCGTTGTGGCGGTCTTCGACTTGCAGGTTGAAGTGCCGGATCCAGTGATCAAGCCCCGCCTCTCGCGGATTGACCTGCGGGCACAGCATCGGCGCCAGGGCCGCCACATCCAGAAACGGGTGCTGCAGGCGGTAGCCCAGGCTGTCTTTAAGGGCACGCCCCAGCATGTGCTGGTCAAATGGGGCGTGAAAGGCCAGCAGCGGGCTGTCACCGACAAAGGCCATAAAGTCCAGCAGGGCATCCACCGGATCACTGCCCGCGGCAATTGCTTCCGGGCTCAGACCATGCAGCAACACGCTGGGGTTGAGGGTGTTGTCGGGGCGCAACAGGGTGCGTTCGAACGCCTGGCCCAGATCGATGGCACCATCTTCGATGACCATCGCGCCAATCGACAGCACCTGGTCGCGATTGAGGTTCAGGCCGCTGGTTTCCAGGTCGACCACCACCCAGCGCTGTTGGCGCAGTGAGGCCTCGCTCAGCCCGGGTGGTGCCGGCAGTTGCAGCACCCGTTGTTGTTGCTCAGGGCTCAAGACCGGCTTTTTACGCGGCAGCAACCAGGACAGCAGGCTCATAGTTGATACCGCAGGGCCAGGCTGCTCTGCAGGCGCTGGGCCTGGCGCAGGGCTTCACGCAGGATGCGCCGGTCCAGCTGGTTCAGGCTGTCCGGGTCGACACGGTTGGAATACGGGCGGTTCTCCCGGGTTTGCAACTGGTGCTGTTGCATGCGGGTTTGCTGGATGAAGTGGTAGGCCTCTTCATAGGCCGCGCCGTCCAGTGCCTCGATCACTTCCAGGGTCACCAGCTGGCGCAGGCGTTCCAGGGTGTTGTTGGCTTCCACGCCGTGGGCCAGTGCCAGCAGCCGTGCACCGTCGACGAACGGCGTGAGGCCCTGCACCTTGAGGTCCAGGGTGGCTTTGTCGCTGCCTTTGCGCTCCAGTACAAACTCACGGAAACGCCCCACCGGCGGGCTATGGCGCAGGGCGTTGGCGGCCATCATGCGCTGGAACAGGCGGTTGTCGGCCACTTGTTCGAGAATGCCGCGGCGCAGTTGCTGGCAGCCCTGTTCGTCACCCCAGACCACCCGCAGGTCGAAATAGATGCTCGAGGCCAACAGGTTTTCGGGGGTTGCCTCGCGAATGAAGGCGGCGAAACGGCGGGCCCATTCGGCGCGCGACAAGCACAGTTCCGGGTTGCCGGCCATGACATTGCCCTTGCACAGGGTAAAGCCGCATGCCGCCAGATGATGGTTGATCTGCTGTGCGATGGGCAGCAGGCGCTGGCGGATTTCAGCGGCCTGGGTGGCGTCCCTGGCCTCGAATAAAATGCCGTTGTCCTGGTCGGTATGCAGGGTTTGCTCGCGTCGCCCTTCGCTGCCAAAGCACAGCCAGCTGAAGGGCACGCCAGGATCGCCACGGTCGGCCAGCACCAGCTCGATGACCCGGCACACGGTGTGGTCGTTGAGCTGGGTGATGATGTGGGTGATCTGGGTTGAGGACGCGCCGTGGGCCAGCATGCGTTCCACCAGTTGCCCGATCTCGCCGCGCAGGCTGATCAGGTTTTCCAGCCGGGGGGCATGGCGGATGGTGCGGGCCAGATGAACCAGGTCAACCCGTTGCAGAGAAAACAGATCGCGCTCGGAGACTACGCCGCACAGGCGCTGATCCTTGACCAGGCACACATGGGCAATATGGCGCTCGGTCATGGCGATGGCGGCGTCGAAGGCGCTGTGATCGGGGGACAGGTAAAACGGCCCGGGGGTCATGTACAGGTCGATGGTTTGGGCGAAATCCTGAATCCCGCTGGCCACCACCTGGCGCAGGTCGCGCAGGGTGAAGATGCCCAGCGGCGCTTTGTGCCCGTCCACCACCACAATGCTGCCCACCTGCTGTTCGTGCATCAGGCGCACAGCTTCACGCAGCGCGGTGTCCGGCAGACAGGTCACCGGGTGGCGCATGGCCAGTTCACCGAGGCGGGTGTTGAGTGAATATTGCGTGCCGAGGGTTTCTACGGCTTTTCGCTGCACCTGTTGATTGACCTTGTCGAGCAAGCTGCTGACGCCACGCAGGGCAAAGTCGCGGAACTCGTCGGACAGGGCGAACAATTTGATAAATGCAGGCTTGTTGAGTTGCAGGCAAAAGGTGTCTTCGGCGGCCAGATGTTCGGTACGGGTGGCGCGCTCGCCCAGCAACGCGGCCAGCGGAAAGCATTCGCCGGCAGTGATTTCAAAGGTGGTCTCGGCGTCTTCACGGCCTACATGGGTCCGTTCGCCCACCACCCGGCCCTGCTTGACGATATAGAAGTGATCCACCGGCCCGTCAGTCGGTCGGATGATGCTCTCACCGGGCCCGTAGAAGCGCAGCTGGCACTGCTCCACCAGGAATGCCAGGTGCGTATTTTCCATTTGGTTGAAGGGCGGGAATCGCTGCAAGAATTGCATGGTGCCGTGAATGTTCTGCAGCACCGCAGTTTTCCCTGCCTGGAGAAATGCATCCGATTTACTCATTACCATTACCGCATTGTTGTTATGACGGGACGGGGCGGGCCCATGGCGTGTTGTGACCCTCATGCTCGGTTGTCTGGGCGCGGGTGCCCATTGGACGTAAGTCTATGGGGAAGAGGCCTGTTGAAGTTTTTGCGAATGCTTACAGACTATTTCCTTGTTTACCCTGATGCCGGACTTGGAATTACTCTGATCTGGGTGCACATTGATCCGATCAAGGATTAACCGACTTTAACGCTGGGATATTTGACCGGCAGGACAGTTTACGAGAGCCGCATGACTGAACACGACATATTGACCGACGCCGAACGCGAGGCCTTGAACGAGGTGATGCGAACACCTGTGCCGGAGCAGCATGGGGTGTTGATTGTTGACGATGATGAGTTGGCCTGCGAGTTGCTGGCGGAGTTTTTGACCTTGAGCGGCATTGAGTGTGTGACCGCAAGAAATGAACGTCAGGCGCTGGCGTTGTTGAAGTCTGAACACTCCATCGGGCTGATACTCACCGATTTGCGCATGGTGCCCCACGATGGCCTGCACCTGATCCGCAAGGTGCGCGCATCCGAGCGGGCAAGCTTGCCGATCATCATCATGTCGGGCGATGCAGGAGTGCGTGATGCCATCGATGCGATGCACCTCAACGTGGTGGATTTCCTGCTCAAACCCATCGACACCGCCAAGTTGCTCAAGCTGATCAAGCAGGAACTGGCGTTGTAGCCCGGCACATGGCCGCAATGCGGTTCGCTTGAACAACGGCGATCTCAACTGCAGGGGCGAGCTGGTGCGGGAGGGCTTTAAACAATAACGCCGTGTTTACAGGGTAAACACGGCGTTATTGAGAATATCCCGGGACCCGCAAGCCCCTGCAAAGACAGCGCTCTGCAGGGGCTTGCGGTTTTCGGGGTTTGTTACAAACCATTCCTGGCTTTGAACTCGCGACGACGACGGTGCAGAACAGGCTCGGTGTATCCGTTTGGCTGTTTGCTGCCTTCGATCACCAGTTCAACCGCTGCCTGGAAGGCGATGTTGCTGTCGAAGTCCGGTGCCAGCGGACGGTACAGCGCGTCGTTGGCATTTTGACGGTCGACCACCGGAGCCATGCGCTTGAGGCTTTCAAGTACCTGGGTCTGGTTGACGATGCCATGGCGCAGCCAGTTGGCGATGTGCTGGCTGGAAATGCGCAGCGTCGCACGGTCTTCCATCAGGCCGATGTCATTGATGTCCGGTACTTTCGAACAACCAACGCCCTGGTCGATCCAGCGCACCACGTAACCGAGAATGCCCTGGGAGTTGTTGTCCAGTTCGTTCTGGATCTGCTCGGGCGTCCACTGCGGGCTAACGGCCAGCGGGATGGTCAGGATGTCGTCCACGGAGGCCGGGGCGCGTTTGGCCAGTTCGGCCTGACGGGCGAACACGTCAACCTTGTGGTAGTGCAGCGCATGCAGGGCGGCTGCCGTCGGCGAAGGCACCCAGGCGGTGTTGGCGCCGGCCAGCGGGTGAGCGATTTTCTGCTCCAGCATGGCAGCCATCAGGTCGGGCATGGCCCACATGCCTTTACCGATTTGCGCACGACCTTGCAGGCCAGTACTCAAGCCGACATCGACGTTGTTGTTTTCGTACGCGCTAATCCATTTTTCGGACTTCATGTCCGCCTTGCGCACCATTGGCCCGGCTTCCATCGAGGTGTGAATCTCGTCGCCAGTACGGTCCAGGAAGCCGGTGTTGATAAACACCACCCGCTCGCTGGCGGCCTTGATGCAGGCCTTGAGGTTGATGGTGGTGCGGCGCTCTTCGTCCATGATCCCGACTTTGAGCGTGTTGCGTGGCAGCTTCAGGACATCTTCGATGCGGCCGAACAGCTCGTTGGTGAACGCCGCTTCTTCAGCGCCGTGCATTTTCGGTTTGACGATGTACACCGACCCGGTGCGGCTGTTGGTGCGGGTCGCTTTGCCATTGAGGCTATGGATCGCTGCCAGGCTGGTCAGCAGGCCGTCGAGAATGCCTTCAGGTACTTCGTTGCCGTCTTTGTCGAGGATCGCATCGATGGTCATCAAGTGACCCACGTTGCGCACGAACAACAACGACCGGCCGTGCAGGCTGACAGTGCCGCCGTCGGGCGCGGTGTATTCGCGGTCCGGGTTCATGGTGCGGGTGAAGGTTGTGCCGCCCTTGGATACTTGCTCGCTCAGGTCGCCCTTCATCAGGCCGAGCCAGTTGCGGTAGATCACCACCTTGTCGTCAGCATCGACGGCGGCGACTGAGTCTTCGCAGTCCATGATGGTGGTCAGCGCGGCTTCCATCAGCACGTCTTTGACCCCGGCAGCGTCGGTCTGGCCGACCGGGCTGGCAGCGTCGATCTGGATTTCGAAGTGCAGGCCATTGTGTTTGAGCAACACGGCGGTCGGTGCCGCAGCCGCGCCGTGGTAGCCGGTCAGTTGCGCAGTGTCGCGCAGGCCGCTGCTGGCGCCGCCCTTGAGGCTCACCTGCAAGGCGCCGCCAACAATGGCGTAGCCTGTGGCGTCAACGTGGGAACCTGTTGCCAGGGGCGCGGCGTCGTCGAGGAAGGCGCGGGCGAAGGCGATCACTTTGTCGCCACGGACCTTGTTGTAGCCTTTGCCCCGGGTGGCGCCATCGGTTTCGCTGATGGCATCGGTGCCGTACAACGCGTCATACAACGACCCCCAGCGGGCGTTCGAGGCGTTGAGGGCAAAGCGCGCATTCATCACCGGGACCACCAGTTGGGGACCTGCCATGCGGGCGATTTCGTCGTCGACGTTCTGTGTCGTTGCCTGGAAATCCGCCGCTTCTGGCTGCAGATACCCGATGTCTTGCAAGAAGGCTTTATAAGCCACGGCGTCATGGGCCTTGCCGGCCTGAGCCTGGTGCCAGGCGTCGATCCGCGCCTGCAAATCATCGCGTTTGGCGAGCAGTGCTTTGTTCTTGGGTGCCAGGTCATGAATAACCTTGTCGGCACCGGCCCAGAACTGGTCGGCGTCGAGGCCGGTACCGGGAATGGCTTCGTTGTTTACGAAGTCGAACAGGACTTTGGCGACCTGCAGGCCACCGACGTGAACGTGTTCAGTCATTGCTTGCCTCACTCATTTTTATTTAAAGCCTGGAGCGCTTCTTAAAACACCGCGTTAGCTCATGCTGGCGGGGTTGTGCGGGGTGTAGCAGACGCCTTGGCGAACCATATTACAAATTATGTAGTGGTCGCCAAGGGATACTACATGATCAATTGCAGATGTGAAAATCAGACTAATCACGTCGTTCTGCGACCATTTGTACGCTATCGGTCATACAGAAGAACAGGATGTTCTCAAGAATTGTACAGCTTGTTCCAGATAATTCTAAAAACAGTACACAATTTGTTCTTTCGAGGTGTTTTTGTGGCACCTGAAGTGGCACCCGGGGTCTTGCCTATACTCATCCGACCCCTAACAAGAGAGTCCCCGCCATGAACCATCTTGTGATTACGGTCTTTGCCCCGGACAAGGCCGGGCAGGTCGAACGTATTGCCCAATGCATCGCCGAGCATGGCGGCAACTGGCTGGAAAGCCGGATGTCACGGATGGCCGGGCAATTCGCCGGGATCTTGCGCGTAGGCGTGCCGGCTGAAGCCCATGATGAATTGATCGCTGCGCTGCACGGCCTGGCGCCGGACGGGATTCGGGTGTTGATCGCCGAAAGCGGGATCGAGCAGTCTTGCACCTGGAAGCCGATTGCCATGGACCTGGTGGGAAATGACCGTCCGGGCATAGTGCGCGACATTACCCGGGTGCTGACGGAGCAGGGAGTGAATCTGGAGCGTCTGGTGACGGATGTGCGACCCGCGCCCATGAGCAACGAGCCGCTGTTTCATGCCGAGGCCATTCTGGCGGTACCGCTGACGCTCTCGCTGGAGGTGTTGCAGGCGCGCCTGGAAACCCTGGCCGACGAGTTGATGGTCGGGCTCGAGTTGCGCCCCGAGGACTAGGGGCCGACCCTGCTGTTGCGCAGGGCCGTGTTGCGCGAAGCTGGTTTGGAATGATTCAGCTTCGCTTCCCGCGCTGCACAACAGCAGAACCTGCGTGCTGTGGAAACTGATTGGGCACGCCCCCTATCCCCGGCGCAGGGTCAGCACTGCATCAAGGGTATAGATCGCCAGACCGGCCCAGATAAACATAAAGGCCATCAGTGTGGCTTCTGACAGATGCTCGCCAAACACCCACACCGCCAGAATCAGTACCAGTGTCGGCGCGATGTACTGCATAAAGCCCAGGGTGGTGTAGGGCAAGTGCCTTGCGGCGGCGTTGAAGCTCACCAGCGGGATCAACGTTGCCGGACCTGCAGCCACCAGTAGCCAGGCTTCCTTACTGCTCCAGAACTCCGTATGGGCACTGTTGGCCTCGGGGTGCATGAGCAGCCAGCCAATGGCGAGGGGCACCAGAATCCAGGTTTCGACCACCAGCCCGGGCAGTGCCTTGACGGGCGCCTGTTTGCGGATCAGCCCGTAAAAGCCGAAGCTCAGCGCCAGCACCAGGGACACCCACGGCAGGCTGCCCACTTGCCACACCTGCTGCGCCACGCCAAGGGCGGCCAGCCCTACGGCCAGCCATTGCAGGCGGCGTAAACGCTCCCCCAGCAGCAGCATGCCAAGCAATACATTGACCAGCGGGTTGATGTAGTACCCGAGGCTGGCTTCCAGCATGCGGTCGTTATTGACCGCCCACACATAGGTCAGCCAGTTGACCGCAATCAACAGCCCGCTGATGGCCAGCACGCCGAGGCGCCTGGGGTTGTCGCGCAGTTCCTGCCACCAACCGGGGTGTTTCCAGAACAGCAGCAACAAAGAGCCGAACAGTGCGGACCAGAGCACCCGGTTTACGATGATCTCGGCCGCGGGGACACTGGCCAGGAGTTTGAAGTAGAGCGGGAAGATGCCCCAGATGATATAGGCGGTGAGGCCTAAAATGTACCCGCGACGCGGGTTGGCGGCTTGCATGCAGAGTCCTTGCTTAGGCAACTAACGGATACGGAACAGGCCAAGAGTGTAAGCAGGTTTTACAGATTGCGAGCAAAGTTTTTGTAGGTCCGGGCTGTTCGTTTACCGGGTAGTCAAAAACCCGCGAACAAGCTCGCACCTACAGAAAACGGAGGGGGTCAGAACAGCTTCAGCGGTTCTTCATTGAGCGCTGACAGTTGCTCGCGCAAAGCCAGCACCTGGTCGCCCCAGTAACGCTCGGTGCCAAACCACGGGAAGCTGTGGGGGAACGCCGGGTCGTCCCAGCGGCGCGCCAGCCAGGCGCTGTAATGCATCAGGCGCAAGGCCCGCAGCGGTTCGATCAACGCCAGTTCCCGCGGGTTGAAGTCATGGAACTCGCTGTAGCCGTCCATCAATTCTGACAACTGGCCCAGGCATTCCTGACGATCACCTGCAAGCATCATCCACAGATCCTGCACCGCAGGCCCCATGCGGCAGTCGTCGAGGTCGACGATATGGAACACTTCATCACGGCACATCATGTTGCCGGGGTGGCAATCACCGTGCATGCGGATGTTGGTGTGCGGGGTGGCGGCGTACACGTCTTCGACACGCTTTAGCAGGTCACGGGCCACGGACTCGTAGGCCGGCAGCAGGCTGCGCGGGATGAAATTGCCTTCGAGCAGGGTGGTGAGGGAGTCGTGACCAAAGTTCTTCACCCCCAGCGCTTCGCGGTGTTCAAACGGCTTGGTTGCCCCCACGGCATGCAGGCGCCCCAGCAATTGCCCCAGGCGGTACAGCTGGTCGAGATTGCCGGGCTCCGGCGCACGGCCGCCACGGCGCGGAAACAGGGTGAAGCGAAAGCCTGCGTGTTCAAACAGGCTCTGACCGTTGTGAATCATCGGTGCGACCACCGGGACGTCAAGGTCGGCGAGCTCGAAGGTGAAGCGGTGTTCTTCGAGGATGGCTTCGTTGGTCCAGCGTTGCGGTCGGTAGAATTTGGCGATCAGCGGTTCCGAGTCTTCGATGCCGACCTGGTACACGCGATTTTCGTAGCTGTTGAGCGCGAGCACGCGGGCATCGCTCAGGAAACCGATGCTTTCGACGGCGTCGAGCACCAGATCAGGGGTAAGTGTTGCAAACGGATGAGACATGCTGACTCCTGCGCGCAGCAGGCTGCCGCGTCCGGCCATGCATGTTAGCGCAGACCGGGAACGATCTGGCACTAAACCTGTGGCTACCGGCGATTGAGGCACAACGCCGGCTCCCACAGATGGGCCTGCGGTCATCAGGCGCCGATGATGCCGCCATCTTCGCGACTGATGGCCATGACCGAAGAGCGTGGCTTGCCGTTGGGCAAGTGCTCGGGGAAGGTCGATCCACCGTTTTCACCGGGATGCTGGATGCCGACGAACAGGGTTTTCTGGTCTGGCGAGAAGCTGATGCCGGTCACTTCGCAACCGATCGGCCCGACCATGAAACGGCGGATTTCACCGCTTGCCGGGTCGGCACAGAGCATCTGGTTATTGCCCATGCCGGCGAAGTCCCCGCTATTGCCGGAATCGCCATCGGTCTGGATCCACAGGCGTCCGGCGTCGTCGAAGCCCAGACCGTCGGGGCTGTTGAACATGTTTTGCGGGGTGATGTTGGAAGAACCACCCTTGGCTTGTCCGGCATGCACCAGCGGGTTGCCGGCGACTACAAACAGGTCCCAGTCGAAGGTGTCGGTGCCGTGATCGTCGTTGCGGGCTTTCCAGCGCAGGATCTGTCCGTAGACATTCTTCTCCCGGGGGTTGGGCCCGCCGACCGGTTGCCCGTCTTCGCCGCGCTTGGCGTTGTTGGTCAGGGTGCAATAGACCTGCCCGTCCTTGGGGCTGACCACTATCCATTCCGGGCGGTCCATGCGCGTGGCATTCACCGCGCTGCCTGCCAGGCGTGCGTGAATCAGTACTTCGCCCTGGTTGGCGAAGCCGCCGGCGGAATCGATGCCGTTTTTGCCATGGCTCAATTCAACCCACTGACCCTGCCCCCTGGGCAGGTCGGGGTTTTTGTCGCCGTCGTCAAAGCGGGCAACGTAAAGAGTGCCGTGGTCCAGCAGGTCGCGATTGGCCTTGGGGTCTTTATGGTTGATCCGGTCGCGGCTGATGAATTTGTAGATAAATTCGCCGCGTTCGTCATCGCCCATATAGACCACCGCCCGGCCATCGGCGGTTTCGGCCAGGGCGGCGTTCTCGTGCTTGAAGCGGCCCAGCGCTGTGCGTTTGACGGGCATCGAGTGCGGGTCGAACGGGTCAATTTCCACCACCCAGCCGTGGCGATTGAGTTCGTTGGGGTTGACCGCCAGATCGAATCGCGGGTCATGGGGGTGCCAGTTGATTTCTTTACTGGCGGCCACGGCGCCATAGCGTTTTTGCGCGGTGTCGAAGGCTTGCCTGGGGTCAGAACTGCCGAAACAGTCGGTGAAGTTCTCTTCACAGGTCAGGTAGGTGCCCCATGGGGTTTTGCCATTGGCGCAGTTCTGGAAGGTGCCCAGGGCCAGGGTGCCGGTGTTGTCGGCCCGGGTGCGCAGCAAGGCATGACCGGCCGCCGGGCCACCCAGGCGAATCGGTGTATTGCCATGTATGCGCCGGTTGAACGGCGAGCCCTGGGCAAACGCCCATCCGTTGCCGGTGCGGCGGATTTCAATGACCGATACGCCTTCACTGGCCTGGGCTTTATGCACTTGTTCAAGGGAGGCGGGCATGCCGCCGTGGGGGTACAGATAGCGGTAGTTGGTGTACTCGTTGTTGATGGCCATCAGGGCGCGGTTCGGGTCATCGGCGAAGGCGAACAGGCTCATGCCGTCATTGTTGTCGCCGAATTGCACTTCCTGGTCCCTGGCCGAGCCGTTACCGTCGGGGTCGAACGCCGGGCCTGCGGCGTGCAGTGGCTGACCCCAGCTGATCAGTACGCTGGAGCGATAGCCGGGTGGCAGGCTGATACTGTCAGTGGTGGCCGCCTTGATACTGTCAAAACCCAGCAACGGGCTGGAGGCGGCGCTGATGCCGGTAGCCAGGGCGCTGCGGCTCAGCAGGCCGCCGCCCAAAAACATGGCAGCACCGCACAAGGCGCCGGCGCCGATAAAGCCACGTCGACTGAGGCCGATGATCTGCTCAAGGTCGGTGGGTTGGTCTTCTTTTAACAGGGTCATGTCAGGCTCGGCTCGCAGACGATTTTGCCAGCCACCATAAGCCGCGGGTATGACAGCCGTGTTGCAAGCGGCCGTGGTGGCCGTTACAGCGGGGTGCCCAACAACACCAGCGACGGCGAGAACTGCACCTGGGTTGCATCCCCCGTCTTTGCGCCAAGTATTTCAAGGTGTTGCGGCTCGCTCAGGGCGCACAAAACCTGGCCGCCGGACAGGCTGATGCGCACTTCGCTGGGGCCATCGTCGGCGTGGAGGATTTGCTCAATGCGCCCCTGCAGATGATTGTGCCCCGGGGCGGGCACCTGTTTGGCAGCCACCAGTTGCAGCCAGCCGGCCTTGATCAGGGCGACCACCGGGCTGCCGATCTGCAGTTCCAGGCGCAGGGTACTGTCGCGGGTGATTTGCGCGTGCAGGCTCAGACCGCCCGCCAGGGCGAGCTCAATCATGTCGTTATGGCCATGGCTGGATATGGCAGTCACGTTGCCGTGCAACTGGTTGCGGGCGCTGGTTCTGAGCATCAGGCGCCCCAGCAGGTCGAGGTCTTCGGTGTCTTCGGCGGCATCCAGCACCTGGCTCTGTAGCACCTGCAAGCGCTGGTAAAGACGCAGTACCCGCTCTCCGGCAACGGACAGCCGCGCCCCGCCCCCGCCTTTGCCGCCAACGCTGCGCTGAACCAGTGCGGTTTGCGCCAGGTTGTTCAGTTCATCAATGGCATCCCATGCTGCCTTGTAGCTGATGCCCGCACTTTTGGCCGCCGCAGTGATCGAGCCCTGTTCGGCAATGTGCTGTAACAGCGCAATACGCTGCGGGCGGCGGACCATGTGTTGTGCAAGCAAGGAGGGCAGGTGCATGACGGCGGATTCGCAAGGCGGCTGGAAGCCCGGAAAGTGCCTGTTCAACCCGGGCCCGTCAAGGCGCTCCGTCAGGTTTCGGGGTGCGGGCCAGGCAATACACGTCGACCCGCCGAGCCCCGGCTTTGAGCAGCAGGCGCGCCAGGCTTTCAGCGGTGGCGCCGGTGGTCAGTACGTCATCAATCAGCGCCAGGTGCAGGCCCTGGACCTGCGCTCCCGGGCTCAGGCCGAAGGCTTGCAACAGATTGCGCTTGCGGGCTTTGGCGTCCAGCGCCTGTTGCGTGGGGGTGTCCTGGGTGCGCAGTAACCAGTGTTCTCGGCAGGGGATGTTCAACCGGGCACTGAGCCAGTGACTGAGCATGGCTGCCTGGTTATAGCCACGTTGGCGCAGGCGCTGAACGGACAGCGGTACCGGCAGCAAGAAGTCGGGTCGCTCTTGGCCGCAGTTGAAGCTATCAAGCAGGCATTGGCCTAGAAGTTCGGCCAACAGCCGGCCATAGGGCCATTTACTGTTGTGTTTGAAACCCACGATCAGGCTGTCGACCGGAAAGCCGTACGCCCAGGCCGCATGCACCTGCTCGAACGCAGGCGGTTGCTTGAGGCATTCACCGCAGGTCAACCGGGCCGCCGGGAGTGGCAAGGCGCAGCGCAGGCAGCAATCACCCAGCCAGGGCAGCTCAGGCTCACAGGCACGGCAGATCGGTAAAACGCCCTTGAGCGCCTCATCGCACAATAAACAGGTCTGGTTATTAAATAACCAGATGTCAACCAGTCTAATCCAATGTGGTTGACAGTTCATCTTGCATCCTTAAACATGCCGGGCATCCGTGCCGTGTCTGAAGCCCTTGCTTCAGGTTCAAGTCAAAGCATAAATCAAGAGAAACGCCGATGAGCGCCAGCACCCTTGCCAACTTGCGACATGATTGGTCCTTAGCCGAAGTTCGCGCATTGTTTGTTCAGCCATTCAATGATCTGTTATTCCAGGCACAGACCGTTCACCGCGCACATTTCGACGCCAATCGGGTGCAGGTTTCGACGCTGCTTTCGATCAAGACCGGGGCCTGCCCGGAAGATTGCAAATATTGTCCGCAGTCAGGCCATTACAACACCGGCCTGGCCAAAGAGAAGTTGATGCAGGTCCAGGCAGTGCTGGAAGAAGCGGCACGGGCCAAGTCGATCGGCGCCACCCGTTTTTGCATGGGTGCAGCCTGGAAACATCCTTCGGCCAAGGACATGCCCTACGTGCTGGAAATGGTCAAAGGGGTCAAGGCGCTGGGGCTGGAAACCTGCATGACCCTGGGCAAGCTCGACCAGGAGCAAACCAGCGCGCTGGCCCACGCCGGGCTCGATTACTACAACCACAACCTCGACACCTCGCCCGAGTTCTACACCAGCATCATCACCACCCGCACTTACAGCGAGCGCCTGCAAACCCTGAGTTACGTGCGTGATAGCGGGATGAAAATCTGCTCCGGCGGGATCCTGGGCATGGGCGAGTCGCTGGATGACCGGGCCAATCTGCTGATTCAGCTGGCCAACTTGCCCGGGCATCCGGAATCGGTGCCGATCAACATGCTGGTGAAAGTGGCCGGTACGCCGATGGAAAACGCGGAAGATATCGACCCGTTTGATTTCATCCGCATGCTGGCGGTGGCGCGCATCATGATGCCGCAGAGCCATGTACGGCTATCGGCGGGGCGTGAAGCGATGAACGAGCAGATGCAGGCACTCGCGTTCTTTGCCGGGGCCAACTCGATTTTCTATGGCGATAAATTGCTGACCACGGCCAACCCCCAGGCCGATAAGGACATGCAGCTGTTCAGCCGCCTGGGCATCTTGCCCGAGGCCGGTGAGGACCACGCTGACGAAGTGCATCAGGCAGCCATTGAGCACGCGCTGATGGATCAGAAATCCAGCGAACAGTTTTATAACGCTGCGGTTTAAACCCGAGCCCCACCCTTTGTAGGAGCGAGCTGTTTCAGGTTGTTTAAAAGCTCGCGAGCAAGCTCGCTCCTACAGGGGGCAGCTCGCTCCTGCAGGTTGTGCGCCATCTGTTTTCGAGGCCAGCATGTCTTTTGATCTAAGCGCCCGCCTGGCCGCGCGTCGGGCCGACCACTTGTATCGCCAGCGCCCGTTGCTTGAGAGCCCGCAAGGGCCACAGGTAATGGTCGACGGCCAGCCGTTACTGGCTTTTTGCAATAACGACTATCTCGGTCTGGCCAATCATCCCCAGGTCATCGAAGCCTGGCAGGCCGGGGCATCGCGCTGGGGCGTGGGCGGCGGGGCATCCCATCTGGTGATCGGCCACAGCACACCGCATCACGAACTGGAGGAGGCGCTGGCCGAGTTCACCGGTCGCCCGCGGGCGCTGTTGTTCAGTAATGGCTATATGGCCAATCTGGGCACGGTCACGGCATTGGTGGGGCAGGGCGATACGGTGCTGGAAGACCGTCTCAATCACGCTTCGCTGCTGGATGCCGGTTTGTTGAGCGGCGCGCGGTTTAATCGTTATCTGCATAACGATGCGCTCAGTCTGGCCGCGCGGCTGGAGAAGGCTTGCGGTAATACGCTGGTGGTGACTGATGGCGTGTTCAGCATGGACGGTGATCTGGCTGACCTGCCTGCCCTGGCCCGCCAGGCCAGAGCCAAAGGCGCATGGCTGATGGTCGATGATGCCCATGGTTTCGGCCCGTTAGGCGCCAATGGCGGCGGGATTGTCGAGCACTTCGGCCTGAGCGCGGACGATGTTCCGGTGCTGGTCGGCACCCTGGGCAAGGCATTTGGCACCAGCGGTGCGTTTGTGGCCGGCAGCGAAGAGTTGATCGAAAGCCTGATCCAGTTCGCCCGGCCTTACATCTACACCACCAGCCAGCCACCGGCGCTGGCCTGTGCCACGCTGAAAAGCCTCGAGCTGTTGTGCACCGAACACTGGCGCCGTGAACACCTCAAGCAATTGATTAGTCAGTTCCGCCGTGGTGCCGAGCAGATTGGCCTGCAGCTGATGGACAGCTTTACTCCGATCCAGCCGATCATGATTGGCGACAGTGGCCGGGCGATTCGCCTGTCACAGATGCTGCGCACACGCGGATTGATGGTGACCGCGATTCGTCCGCCAACGGTGCCGGCAGGCAGTGCGCGATTGCGCGTGACGTTGTCGGCCGCTCACACAGAGGCGCAGGTGCAGCTATTGTTAAATGCACTCGCTGACTGTTGGCGCAAGCTGGAGCCCGACCATGCGTGACCGTTTGATTTTGCTGCCGGGCTGGGGCCTTGGGGTTTCACCGCTGGAGCCCCTGGCCGCAGCGTTGCGAGGCCTGGACGAGCACTTTCGGGTTGAAATCGAACCGCTGCCGGTGCTGGCGTCGACCACGTTGCAAGACTGGCTCGATGAGCTGGATGCAACACTGCCCGACAACGTCTGGCTGGGCGGCTGGTCGCTGGGCGGCATGCTTGCCACGGAGCTGGCCGCCCGCCGGGGTGAGCGTTGTTGCGGGCTGGTGACCCTGGCCAGCAACCCCAGCTTTGTCAGCCGTGACGACTGGCCCAGTGGCATGCCGGCAGCTACCTTCGAGCTCTTTCTTGGCGGTTTTCGCGAAGCACCCAACACCACCCTGAAACGCTTTTGTCTGTTATGCAGCCAGGGCTCGGCCGAGCCCCGTGCATTGGCCAGCCAGCTGTTGGGCGGCGCGCCCAAAGCGCAGCCGGACATCCTGCTCGCAGGCCTGGAATTACTGGGCAAGCTCGATACGCGCAGTGCCTTGCAGGCGTTCAACGGTCCGCAATTGCATTTGTTCGCCGGGCTTGACGGCTTGGTGCCGGTACAGGCCGCAAGCGATGTGCTGGCGCTGTTACCAGATGTCGAAGTGGGTCTGATTGAACAGGCCTGTCATGCATTCCTGCTGGAAGCCCCCCACGAATTGGCGGCGGCGATCCAGGGTTTTTTACATGAGTCGGGCGATGACTGATTTGAGTGTTGCAACCCACGCCAATCCCTTGCCGGACAAGCGTCAGGTGGCCGTTTCGTTTTCCCGGGCGGCAGCCAGCTACGACAGCGTGGCTGAACTGCAGCGTGCAGTAGGTCATGAACTGGCCAGCCGCTTACCGGCAGATCTCAAGCCTGAGCGGTGGCTGGATCTGGGCAGTGGCACGGGCTATTTCAGCCGGGTGCTGGGGCAGCGTTTTGCTCACAGTGAGGGGCTGGCGCTGGATATCGCCCAGGGCATGCTGGCGTTCGCCCGGCCCCAGGGCGGTGCCCAGCATTTTATTGCAGGGGATGCCGAAAGCCTGCCGCTGCAGTCCGGCAGTTGTGACTTGATTTTTTCCAGCCTGGCGTTGCAATGGTGTGCCGATTTCAATGCCGTGCTCAGCGAAGCCCGGCGGGTGCTCAAACCCGGAGGCGTGTTTGCCTTTGCCAGTTTGTGCGTGGGTACATTGCGCGAGTTGCGTGACAGCTGGCGGGCGGTGGATGGTCAGGTTCACGTCAATCGCTTCCGTGAATTCGAGACCTATCAACAGCTGTGCGCCGGTAGCGGCCTGGCTGTACTCGGCCTGCACAATCAGGCGCATGTGCTGCACTACCCGCAAGTGCGCCAGTTGACCCATGAGCTGAAGGCTCTGGGGGCGCATAATCTCAACCCCGGTCGCCCCGAAGGGCTGACCGGCAGGGCACGGCTTCAGGGATTGGTGGGTGCGTACGAGCAGTTTCGTCAACCTGCGGGACTACCGGCAACCTATCAGGTGGTCTACGGGATTCTGGAGAAAGCGCGATGAGCCCTGGGTACTTCATTACTGGCACCGACACCGACGTTGGCAAAACCACGATTGCAGCAGGTTTGTTGTATGCCGCACGCGAGGCCGGATTGAGCACGGCGGCGGGCAAGCCGGTGGCTTCGGGCTGTGACAACACCCCTGAAGGTTTGCGTAACGCCGACGCGCTGGCACTGATGGCAGAGTGTTCAATCAAGCTCAGCTACGACGAGGTCAACCCCGTGGCATTCGAACCGGCCATCGCTCCGCACATTGCTGCGCGCGAAGTCGGGGTGGTGCTGACGGTGAAATCGTTGTTGTCGCCCATGCGCCAGATTTTGGCCCGGCAGGCGGATTTCACTCTGATTGAAGGCGCCGGAGGCTGGCGCGTGCCGCTGTCCGGGCAAGACAGTTTGTCGGATCTGGCCCAGGCACTGGATCTGCCGGTGATTCTGGTGGTGGGCGTACGCCTGGGTTGCATCAGCCATGCCCTGTTGACGGCCGAGGCGATTGCCCGGGATGGCCTGCAACTGGCCGGTTGGGTGGCCAACATCATTGGTCCGAAGACCTCCCGCCTTGAAGAAAACCTCGCCACCCTGGCCGAGCGTCTCCCGGCTCCCTGCCTGGGCCGTGTGCCAAAGCTCAAGAGCGCCTCGGCGCAGGCTGTGGCCGAGCATCTGCAGCTGGATTTGCTGGACTAAGCTCTGTTCCCCATGTGACTGCTCCCTTCAGGCGCTGGCTTGCCAGCGATCCTGGGGACGGGTGCGCCTGTGGCAATACGCTGAAGCGATGGCCGGCAAGCCGGCTCCCACAATTTGCTGCCGGGCCCGATATATAAGGGTATCGATCATGCCCAAGACGAACGGCGGCATAGCGCTGCTTGACAATAAATGGGCGTAAACGTATGTTTCAAACAACTGTTTGACCGCTATAACAAATTCACGCGGTTGTTCATCCCCGGATTCATCAGCAGAGGTTTATCGCTATGCCTGACTACAAGGCCCCCTTGCGTGATATTCGCTTCGTTCGTGACGAACTGCTCGGTTACGAAGCGCATTATCAGAGCCTGCCGGCTTGCCAGGACGCTACTCCAGATATGGTTGACGCCATTCTTGAAGAAGGCGCCAAGTTTTGTGAGCAAGTGCTGGCACCGCTGAACCGCGTGGGTGACATCGAAGGCTGCACCTGGAGTGAATCCGGGGTTAAAACGCCTACCGGCTTTAAAGAAGCCTACAAACAATTCGTTGAAGGCGGCTGGCCTAGCCTGGCTCACGACGTAGAACACGGCGGCCAGGGCCTGCCGGAGTCTCTGGGTCTGGCAGTCAGCGAAATGGTGGGTGCGGCCAACTGGTCGTGGGGCATGTACCCGGGCCTGTCCCATGGTGCGATGAACACCATCTCTGAGCACGGTACTCCCGAGCAGCAGAATACCTACCTGAGCAAGCTGGTTACCGGCGAGTGGACCGGCACCATGTGCCTGACCGAGTCCCATTGCGGTACCGACCTGGGTCTGCTGCGGACCAAGGCTGAACCTCAGGCTGATGGTTCCTACAAAATCTCCGGGACCAAGATTTTCATCTCGGCCGGCGAACACGACATGGCCGACAACATCGTCCATATCGTTCTGGCGCGCCTGCCGGATGCACCGGCGGGTACCAAAGGTATTTCGCTGTTTATCGTGCCCAAGTTCAACGCTAACGCCGATGGCAGCCTCGGTGAGCGCAACGCGGTTTCCTGTGGCTCCCTTGAGCACAAAATGGGGATCCACGGTAACGCCACCTGCGTGATGAACTTCGACGGTGCAACAGGTTTCCTGATCGGCCCGCCGAACAAAGGCCTGAACTGCATGTTCACCTTTATGAACACGGCCCGTCTGGGCACTGCCCTGCAGGGTCTGTCCCACGCCGAGATCGGTTTCCAGGGCGGCCTGAAGTACGCTCGCGACCGCCTGCAAATGCGTTCGTTGACCGGGCCCAAGGCACCTGAAAAGGCTGCTGACCCGATCATCGTTCATCCGGATGTACGTCGCATGCTGTTGACCATGAAGGCATTCGCCGAAGGCAACCGCGCGATGGTTTACTTCACCGCCAAGCAAGTCGACATCGTGAAATACGGCGTTGATGAAGACGAGAAAAAGAAAGCCGATGCGTTGTTGGCGTTCATGACTCCAATCGCTAAAGCGTTCATGACTGAAGTCGGCTTTGAATCCGCCAACCATGGCGTACAAATCTATGGCGGCCACGGCTTTATCGCTGAGTGGGGCATGGAGCAGAACGTTCGCGACAGCCGCATTTCGATGCTGTACGAAGGCACCACCGGTATCCAGGCACTCGATCTGCTGGGCCGTAAAGTGCTGATGACTCAAGGCGAAGCGCTCAAAGGCTTCACCAAGATCGTGCACAAGTTCTGCCAGTCCAATGAAGGTAACGAAGCCGTTCAGGAGTTCGTGACACCTTTGGCTGCACTGAACAAGGAATGGGGCGAGCTGACCATGAAGGTCGGTATGGCAGCCATGAAAGACCGCGAAGAAGTGGGTGCGGCCTCGGTCGACTACCTGATGTATTCCGGTTATGCCTGCCTGGCGTATTTCTGGGCTGACATGGCGCGTCTGGCGGCTGAAAAGCTGGCAGCGGGCACGTCCGAAGAAGCGTTCTATAAAGCCAAGTTGCAAACGGCACGTTTCTACTTCCAGCGCATCTTGCCGCGTACCCGTACCCACGTTGCCACCATGCTTTCGGGCGCAGGCAACCTGATGGACATGAAAGAAGAAGACTTCGACCTGGGCTACTAAGCCCGGCGAGTCATCTGAAAAAGCCGCTTCTCCCCAGGGGACGCGGCTTTTTTATTGTGCGCCATCCACATCCCCCTTGTAGGAGCGAGCTTGCTCGCGAGCTTTTTATAAAAACGCCTCGCGAGCAAGCTCGCTCCTGCAGGGCATGACTTAAATATTATGTCTGGTCACAGCTTGACCCTATGTATCACTATCGTCGTTAAGCTAGACTGAGTGCCGGTTTCAATTGCCCTACGGGCTCCAACGTTTACAGATTACGAGGTTTGCCATGGCTGATTACAAAGCGCCCCTGCGCGATATGCGCTTCGTCCTCAATGAGGTTTTCGAGGTCGCCTCTCTTTGGGCGCAATTGCCTGCATTAGCAGAAACCGTCGATGTTGAAACTGTTGAAGCCATTCTTGAGGAGGCGGGCAAAGTAACTGCCAAAAGCATCGCGCCGTTGAGCCGCAGCGGCGACGAAGAAGGCTGCCACTGGAAAGACACCGTAGTCACGACGCCAGCCGGTTTCGTCGACGCCTACAGGACCTACGCTGAAGGCGGTTGGGTCGGCGTGGGTGGCGCCCCCGAGTTCGGCGGAATGGGCATGCCCAAGTCGGTATCGGCCCAGGTTGAAGAAATGATCAACTCCTCCAGCCTGGCTTTCGGCCTGTATCCCATGCTGACGGCCGGGGCCTGTGTATCGATCAACGCTCACGCCAATGAAGAGTTGAAAGCCACTTACCTGCCCAATATGTATTCGGGGGTGTGGGCGGGCTCCATGTGCCTCACCGAGCCACATGCCGGTACCGATCTGGGGATTATTCGCACCAGGGCCGAGCCTCAGGCTGATGGTTCCTACAAAGTCAGTGGCACCAAGATTTTCATCACCGGTGGCGAGCACGACCTCACCGAAAACATTATCCATCTGGTCCTGGCCAAACTGCCGGATGCTCCGGCGGGGCCCAAAGGCATTTCGCTGTTTCTGGTGCCCAAGTTCATGGTGCATGCCGATGGCAGCCTGGGTGAGCGCAACCCGGTTACCTGTGGTTCCATCGAACACAAAATGGGAATTCAGGCTTCAGCCACTTGCGTCATGAACTTCGACGAAGCCGTGGGTTATCTGGTGGGCGAGCCCAACCGTGGATTGGCCGCGATGTTCACCATGATGAACTACGAGCGTCTGGGCGTCGGTATTCAGGGCCTGGCCTCGGGCGAACGCTCGTATCAGAACGCGGTGGAATACGCCCGCGACCGCCTGCAAGGGCGTGCTGCAACCGGCGCTCAGGCCAAGGACAAAGTGGCTGACCCGATCATCGTTCATGCTGACGTACGCCGCATGCTCCTGACCATGAAAGCCTGCAACGAAGGCGGACGTACATTTTCCACCTATGTCGCCAATCAGCTGGATATTGCCAAGTTCAGCGAAGACCCGGCGGCGCGTGAACGGGCCGATGCCCTGGTGGCGTTACTGACCCCTGTGGCCAAGGCCTTTTTGACCGATCTGGGGCTGGAAACCACCGTGCATGGCCAGCAAGTGTTTGGCGGCCATGGCTATATTCGTGAGTGGGGTCAGGAGCAACTGGTGCGCGATGTGCGTATCACCCAGATCTACGAAGGCACTAACGGCATTCAGGCGCTGGACTTGATGGGCCGCAAGGTGGTTGGCAACCGCGGGGCTTACTACCGGATGTTTGCCGATGAAATCCGCCAGTTCATCGCAGCGCAATCCAGCGACTTGAGCGAGTTTACCCAGCCCCTGGCGGCCGCTCTGGACACCCTTGACCAACTGACGGCCTGGGTTCTGGACCGCTCGCAAAATAATCCCGATGAAATCGGCGCGGCATCGGTCGAGTACCTGCAGGTTTTTGGTTACACGACCTATGCCTACATGTGGGCATTGATGGCCAAGGCTGCTTTGGGCAAAGAGTCCGAAGAAGCCTTTTATGTCAGCAAACTGGGCACTGCACGCTTCTACTTCGCGCGTTTGCTGCCACGTATTCACTCGCTGAGCGCCTCGGTCAAGGCTGGTAGCGAGTCGCTTTACCTGCTGGATGAAGCGCACTTCTGAAATCATTTCAGAGCCATGTAAGCATTTGCTTACATGGCGTACTGCCATTCGCCCATATCGCCAGATTGGATCCATGGGTAATCTACTTATCAGGGACGTAGAGCAGGAAGCTCAAAGCAACAACAGGGACACGTAGGATTCTGCCAGGAAGGCGGAGTGAAAAGGATGTCAGGGAAACAGTCTGCAAAACCCCGCCTAGGCGGGGTTTTCTTTTTTGTGCGTCTGAATTTTGCTGGGCCCCGGTTGACAATAGATGTCCTGCGGGAGCCGGCCTGGCGGCGATGGCATCATCGTTTTTGTTCAGATGGCCGCCCTTGCTGCACCGCTGCAAGCCGGTTTGCACTACAACAGCGCTGCATCCTTGGGATGCCTCACGTCTTCCAGCAATGTGCGCAGTAATTCGAGCGTCGCTTGCTGGCGCTGTACATCGCGACACACCAACCCCACCTTCAGCGGCACCCGCGGTTCACTGAGGGGCTTCCAGAGCAGTACTTGATTTTCATGTTCCTGGCGCGAGCGCCCCGGCAGTACGGTCGCCAGCCTGGTATGGGGCAGGCTTTCGAGAATTCCGGCCATGGTGTTCAGCTCAGCCTGAACCTGTGGCCGACGGCCCAGGCTCGCGAGCTGGCTCTTCCAGATTTGCCGCACCTGAAACTCCTCCCCCAGCAGCAACATCGGCAGTTCGGCAGCCTGGGTCAGTGACACCTTCTTGAATTCGCGTAACGGATGGTCGGCCGGAATCACCAGTTGCAACTCGTCTTCGTACAGCAACATGCCGTTCAGCCCCGGCTGACGTGGCGGCAGATAGCTGATCCCGATGTCGAGGGAACCATTGAGCAGGCGCCGTTCAATCTCGATGCCGGTCAGTTCGTAGATTTGCACCACCAGATGCGGCTGGGCCTGACGCACGCGTTCGAGCATTTGCGGCACCAGGCTGGTATGCACGGTTTGCAGCACGCCGATGGCAATGGTGCGCAGGGCCTGGCCCTGGAAGTTGCTTAGAGCCTCTTTGGCCCGTTGCAGACCATCGAGTAGTGGCAAGGCGTGGTTGTACAAGGTATGCGCCGCGAGCGTCGGTAGCAGGCGTTTACTGCTGCGCTCAAAGAGGCTGACGTCGAGGTTGTGCTCCAGGTGGCGTATCTGTTGCGAGAGCGCCGGTTGCGAGATGGACAAACGCTCGGCAGCACGGCCCACATGGCCTTCTTCGTACACCGCGACGAAATAACGCAGTTGCTTGAAATCCATAAGTAATGCTTATCGAAAATGCTTAAAAAACGAAATGGCTCAAAGGCCCGACGACGCCTAGTCTACCCCCATTCCACAAGGGCCGTAGAGCCTGAGAGCCAGAAGATTACTGATTTGCACGAGGTTTTTTGCATAGGAAAGGCAATAGGTTTTGCCGGTGGCGTTGTCACTCATGCACAAGACTCCGGTTGCAAATCGGATCTGCTTATGAGCACAAGGTCTGCCTGCATGAACCTGTTCAACCTGCGTCGCCCCCGATCCAGCCATCACCTGCTGGAGGCTGAGTCCGTTCCGTCAGTTCATGACAGCCGCCAGTCCCGGGCCTGCCTGATGCCCAGCGTGGAGCGCGCGGCTCAAGTCTTTGTGCGGGGCCAGGGGTCGTGGCTGTGGGACAGTGAAAGCCGTGCTTATCTGGACTTTTACCAGGGCGGTGCAGTCAATAGCCTGGGGCATAGCCCGGCCGTATTGATCAAGGCGATGGCAGATCAGGCGCAGGCACTGATCAATCCCGGGTCGGCTTTTTACAATCCGGGCATGTTGGGCCTGGCCGAGCGCTTGTGCGCAAGCACCGGCAGTGACCAAGTGCATTTTCTCAATACCGGAGCCGAGGCCAACGAGGGCGCGATCAAACTGGCGCGCAAGTGGGGCCAGTTGCATCGTGGCGGTGCCCACCGAGTTATTACCGCCACCCAAAGTTGCCACGGTCGCAGCTTTGGCGCGATGTCCGCCTCAGGCTGCGGCACCTTTGATAATCGCTTTGAACCGCAATTGCCGGGCTTTATCAACGTACCGTTCAACGACCTGCCGGCGCTGCACGCCGCCGTCGATGCGCAGACCGTGGCCATCATGCTGGAGCCGGTACAGAGCGATGCCGGTGTGATTCCGGCGACCGGGCATTACCTCAAGGGCGTCGAACGCCTGTGTCGCGAGTTGGGCATCTTGCTGATTCTGGATGAAGTCCAGACCGGTATGGGCCGCTGTGGCACCTTGCTGGCAGAACAGAACTACGGCGTACGTGCCGACATCGTAACCCTGGGCAAAGGCCTGGGCGGCGGCGTGCCATTGGCCGCGTTACTGGCGCGGGGCAAGGCCTGTTGCCTGGAACCGGGAGAGCTGGGTGGCACCCATCATGGCAATGCATTGATGACCGCTGCCGGTGGTGCGGTGCTTGAGACGCTGCTGGAAAAAGGTTTCTTGCAGCAGGTGCGGGACACCGGTCACTACTTGCGCGAGGGGCTGGCCCGTCTGGCAAGCCGTTATGCCCAGGGCGAACTGCGTGGTCAGGGCATGTTCTGGGGGCTGACCCTGTCGGATGATTCGGCGCAGGCAGTGGTAAAGGCGGCGTTATACGAAGGTTTGCTGATCAGCGCTCCGCAGCCCGACTGTCTGCGTTTCACCCCTGCGCTGTGTGTCAGTAAAGGCAACATCGATGAGATGCTGCTGCGTCTGGCCCGGGCGTTTGCCCGGGTACGGACAGCACAATTGCAGTGCCGCAGAACCTAGAGCCATACAGAATTCAATGAACCGTCTCGCGGTGTACCGCGCGCCCTGTGCCAGTTTTGTTTGGCACGGGGCGTTTTTTTGTCCCGGATGAGTGCCGACTGAACCTTTTAATCACGTGCGCAGTCGATTAACTGTAGGGCTCGATTGGGCCCGCTATTAATTGGGAGCTGAACTCATGGACCTTATTAAAATCATTTTTGCGATCTTGCTCCCTCCACTTGGCGTGTTCATGCAAGTGGGATTTGCCGGCGCATTCTGGCTGAATATTCTGCTGACCTTGTGCGGATACATCCCGGGGATCGTGCACGCGGTGTGGATCATCGCCAAGCGCTAACGTGAGGCCGGAACTTCCTGATGCGCCGCTGACGTTGCAGGAGCGAGCAAGCTCGTTCCTGCAGGTGGTGTGCAGTCCAAGGGTTATCTGGCCAGCAACTCGCTATAAAACAACCATTCCTGTTCCAGTGCGTGTTCCTGGTTTTTGGCCTTGCGAAACCCGTGGTGTTCATCGGGATAGTAATGCGCCCGGGCCGGGATGCCGTTGTCTTGCAGCGCCTCGAGCATGTCCCGGGTCTGCTGCGGGACCACCACGGCGTCCAGCTCACCCTGGAAGAAAATCACCGGCACGCGGATCTGGCTGGCGTGCAGTAACGGGGTGCGGGCCGCGTAGCGTTCGGCATCCCGTTGCGGGTCGCCGATCAGCCAGTCGAGGTAATCGCCCTCAAACTTGTGGGTGCTGCGTGCCAGGGCGACCGGATCGCTGACCCCGTACAGACTGGCGCCCGCGCGGAAGACATTGTGGAATGCCAGCGCGCACAAGGTGGTGTAGCCACCCGCGCTGCCGCCACGAATAAACGCGCGTTCGCCATCGATCAAGTCCTGTGCCGCGAGGTAGCTGACCACGGCGCAGGCGTCTTCAACATCCACTTCACCCCATTGCAGATGCAGGGCCTGGCGATATTCCCGGCCATAGCCACTGCTGCCGCGATAGTTCAGGTCGGCGACGGCAAAGCCGCGTTGGGTCCAGTACTGGATACGCGGGTCAAGCATCGGGTAGCAGGCCGATGTCGGGCCTCCGTGAACAAACACCAGCAATGGCGGTTTGGTTTCGCCGTGCATTGCCGGGTAGAAAAAGCCATGGGCTTCGCCGCCCCCGGACGGGTAGCGCAGGGTATGTGGCCGGCTGATTTGCCCGGGGGGGAGCGGCGCAATGCCACCGGCCAAAACGTTGATCTGTTTGTCGTGGCGGCGGATGGCAATGACGGCCGAGGGGCTGACCGGTGATGCGGCAATGCAATAGATGAACTCATCATCCAGCGCCAGGGAGCGAAAGCGGCTGTAGTCAGCGGTGTAATCTTCAAGATGGCCGTCAGGCGTATGGATGCCCAGGCGTCCGAAACCGGCCTCGGTCCAGCTGGCCAGATAGGCCTTGTCGCCCAGGGGCAGCCAGGTGCTTGCGCCCAGTTGCCAGGGTGCCGGGGCGTGATCGGCGGCGGCACTTGGCGCAGGTATCAGGCCTTCGGCAAATTGTGCCCAGGGCTGCCAGAAGCCGGCGCGATCGGTAAGGCAATACAGGCGACTGTATTCGTCGAAGCGCGGCTGTTGCAGTGACTCTTCGCGCAGATCTCCGGCGATGCAGCGTGGGGTATTCCAGTGCCCATCGATGTTGCCTTCCGCCAGCATCAGGCGGGTCGACGTCCACGGCTGATGCGGCCGGCTCCATTCGATCCAGGCCAGGCGTTGACCGTCTGGGCTCAGGGTGGGCGCCGCGTAGAAATCGGCGCCTTCAGCCAGTACCCGGCGCTCAAGGGTCTTGAGGCTGATGCTCACCAGTCGATGGGTTTCGACATTTTCCTCGACGGCCAGTATGTGCCCGTCAGCGTATTGCACATCGCCATAGCGGCAAATGCCCCGGGTCAGGGCCTGGGGGGCCTTGTCATCCAGGGTTTGCAGATACAGTTGCTGGTCGGATTCGTTGACGAACACCACCCCGTTATCGCTCAGGCAGAACGCGCCGCCGCCGTACTCGTAGACCCGGCTGCGAACACTGAAACCCTCGGGTGTCAGGCAATGTGCCTGGCCGTCGCGCCAGTGCCAGATGCGACAGGCCGCGTCGGTGGGGCGGTACTCATTCCAGAACAGCCCTTTTGGGCCGACCCGCAGCTCTGCGAAATCGACCCCGGCGGCTACGGCGAGTGCGGCACTGAAAGGTTCAGCCTTTTGCGATGAGACGTGAGTTTCGATCATTTCGGAACGCCAGTTGTTCGATGGTCTGGGTGGCGTGCTCGGCTTCTTCGCGCGCCTTGAGAATCAAGTCGTGTTGTGGCGATTTGCTGCAAACCGGGTCCGCATTGCTGGCATCGCCCGTGAGCATGAAGGCCTGGCAACGACAACCGCCAAAGTCCTTTTCCTTCTCGTCGCACGAGCGGCAAGGCTCGGGCATCCAGTCATAGCCTCGAAAACGATTGAAGCCGAAGGAGTCATACCAGATGTGTTGCATGCTGTGGTCGCGTACGTTGGGGAACTCGACCGGCATCTGCCGTGCACCATGACACGGCAAGGCGGTGCCGTCAGGTGTCACGGTCAAAAAGATACTGCCCCAGCCATTCATACAGGCCTTGGGTCGCTCTTCGTAATAGTCCGGGGTGACGAAAATCAGTTTGCAGGGATGGCCTTCGGCGGCCAGTTTGGCCCGGTATTCATTGGTGATGCGCTCCGCCCGCACCAACTGTTCTTTGGTCGGCAGCAGTCCGACCCGGTTGAGCTGGGCCCAGCCGTAGAACTGGCAGGTGGCAAGCTCGACGAAGTCGGCCTCAAGGGCGATGCACAGCTCGATAATGCGATCGATCTTGTCGATATTGTGCCGATGGGTGACGAAGTTCAGCACCATCGGGTAGCCGTGGGCCTTCACGGCGCGGGCCATTTCAAGTTTTTGCGCGAAGGCTTTTTTCGAACCGGCCAGCAGGTTGTTCACCTGTTCGTCACTGGCCTGGAAACTGATCTGGATATGGTCCAGGCCGGCCTTTTTGAAGTCGCTGATTTTCTGCTCGGTGAGGCCGATGCCGGAAGTAATCAGGTTGGTGTAGAAGCCCAGCTTGCGGGCTTCGGCGATCAGCTCGGCGAGGTCCTGACGCACCAGCGGTTCGCCCCCTGAAAAACCGAGCTGGGCGGCGCCCATTTCCCGGGCTTCACGGAACACCTTGAACCATTGCTCGGTGCTTAGCTCTTTGCCCTGCTGGGCGAAGTCCAGCGGGTTGGAGCAATAGGGGCATTGCAGCGGGCAGCGGTAGGTCAATTCGGCCAGCAGCCAGAGCGGCAGGCCGATTTCCGGTTTGGGCGGGATACGGCTGTCAGGCAAGTTCGATCCAGTGCTCTGCACGAGCGACCTCCATAAATTGCTCGATGTCTGCGCCGAGCTCGGGTACGCCGGGGAACTGTTGGTCCAGTTCACCAATAATGGCGGATACGTCACGCTGGCCATCTATCAGGCCACCGATCAATGCCGCGCTGTCGTTGAGTTTGATCATGCCTTCGGGGTACAGCAGCACATGGCCTTTTTGCGCGGGCTCGTATTGAAAGCGATAGCCCTGGCGCCAGGTCGGGATTTTGCTGCGATCGAAGCTCATAGGGTGATTCCTTTGTGCCAGACCCGTTGGTCGGTCACGCTGTGATAGGGCGGGCGGTCCAGCTCGTAGGCCATGGTCATGGCATCGAGCATGCTCCAGAGAATGTCCAGTTTGAACTGCAGGATCTCCAGCATGCGTTGCTGACCCTGGTAAGTGGTGTAGTGCTGCAAGGTAATCGCCAGCCCATGCTCCACATCGCGCCGGGCCTGGCCCAGGCGGGTGCGGAAGTACTCGTAGCCGGCAGGATCGATCCAGGGGTAGTGCTGCGGCCAGCTGTCGAGCCGTGACTGGTGGATCTGCGGCGCGAACATCTCGGTCAGGGAGCTGCTGGCGGCTTCTTCCCAGCTGGCGCGGCGGGCGAAATTGACATAGGCATCCACGGCAAAGCGAACGCCGGGCAGGACCAGTTCCTGGGAACGCAGTTGCTCCGGGTCCAGCCCTACTGCCTGGCCCAGCCGCAGCCAGGCTTCGATACCGCCGTCTTCGCCGGGGGCGCCGTCGTGGTCGAGCATGCGCTGAATCCACTCGCGGCGTACTTCCCGGTCGGGGCAGTTGGCCAGAATCGCGGCGTCCTTGAGCGGGATATTCACCTGATAGTAGAAGCGGTTGGCGACCCAGCCCTGAATCTGCTCGCGGGTCGCGCGGCCTTCGTACATCGCCACCTGATAAGGGTGATAGATGTGGTAATAGGCGCCCTTGGCCCGCAGGGCGGCTTCGAATTCGGTGGTGCTGAGAGGGGCGTGGGTCATGGTGCCTCCAGAAAATACGTTTTTGCAGTCGCTGCCGCTGGCTGCGACTACAGGGTTTTGCGGGTCAGAGCTCGATACTCATGCCGTCAAAGGCCACTTCAACCCCCCGGCGGGCCAGTTCGGCACGTTCGGCAGAGTCTTCGTCGAGGATCGGGTTGGTGTTGTTAATGTGGATCAGGACTTTGCGCTGCCCGGGCAATTGCTCAAGCACTTCGAGCATGCCACCGGGGCCGTTTTGTGCCAGATGGCCCATTTCACGACCGGTACGGGTGCCGACGCCACGGCGCTGCATTTCGTCGTCGTCCCACAGCGTGCCGTCCACCAGCAGGCAGTCGCTGCCGGCCATGATGTCCAGCAATGGCCCGTCGACCTTGCCCAGTCCCGGGGCGTAGAACAGTTTGCCGCCGGTGCGCAGGTCTTCGACGATCAAGCCGATGTTGTCGCCGGGGTGCGGGTCGAAGCGATGCGCAGAATAGGGCGGCGCAGCACTGCGCAAGGGCAGTGGACTAAAGCGCAGGTTCGGGCAGGCCGGGATGGTGAACGTGCCTTCAAGCTCGATGCGGTGCCAGTTGAGACCGCCGTTCCAGTGCTTGAGCATGGTGAATAACGGGAAGCCGGTGCTCAGGTCTTCATGAACCATGTCGGTGCACCACACGTCATGGGGGCAGCCTTCGCGCAGGCTCAGCAGGCCTGTGGTGTGGTCAATCTGGCTGTCCATCAGAACAATGGCGCTGATCCCCGTGTCACGCAGGGCGCGGCCTGGCTGCATGGGGGCAAAACTTTGCAGTTGCGCACGAATGTCGGGTGACGTGTTGCACAGAACCCAGTTCACGCCGTCATCGGAGATTGCAATCGAGGACTGGGTTCGGGCCTTGGCGTTCAGCGTGCCATCGCGAAAACCCGCACAGTTGACGCAGTTACAGTTCCACTGCGGGAAGCCGCCGCCAGCGGCGGAACCTAGAATCTGGACAAACATGGCATGCTCTCTTGCAATTCTGAAAATAAAAACGCCCCGGCGAACCGAGGCGTTGGGTTGCTCTGCTCAGCTCTGTTGTGCACAGAAGCAGCGCAGATCAACGGCTAGCGAAATACATGGTGACTTCGAAGCCAATACGCAGATCAGTGTAAGCAGGTTTTGTCCAAGCCATGAGGTAACTCCTTCAGCGGTAGTGGGTGGGGTCTCTAACGTTAGTCCGGCTCCCGAGGGAGTCGTTCCTGTGCTTAGGCGATCATGTTACTAAATCAGACCGTTCTTGAACGACCAATGTCGGAAAAAGCTCGTTACACAGATGGTAACGATCAGCTTCTCCCCTGATAAAACGTTTCAGTTGCATTGTGTGTTGCGAGGCACAAGTAGCCGATATCAGCCTGGGCAATGTGCTGTGCCGCTTTCAGTGTAGTGCCTGGTTCCAGCGCCAGAAGCGCGGCGTAGAGGGCCTCGAGGTAATCCGACGGGTGGCCTGCCAGTTTGGCTTGCCACAACAGCTCAGCGGCCTGGAGCGCGCCCAGGGCCTCGGTCGAGAATTGCCGTGCCAAGGCATCACGAGCCTGGGTGAAAGAAGTTTCATCCAGCGAGCTGACCAATTGCGGCAAATCGGCGAGAAAGGTCCGGATGTGCCCGAAGATTTCAGCCGTTGAGGCGTGGGGTGATTGCACGCCGAACAGCAGGCCGGTCTGGCCATTGATTTGGCGCAAACCACTGAACACCGCGTAGCCCAATTGCAGCTCGCCCCTTAGCCGCTGATAGAACGGGGTTTGAGCGATATGGGCCAGCAGGCGCCAGGCCGCCTCAGCGCCGAGGTTGCCCACTGGCGCAGGACAAAATAGTAGCAGGGCCTGTTCGCTGGAATCGCAGGGTTCGGTGTGCCAGAAGTGCCGGTTTGCAGATTCGGGCTCCTGCCTGATCTGTGCATCCGGGGTGCCGGGAACTCTGGCCAGTGCCGCTGTGATCAGCGACTGGGTGGCGGCGGGCAAACCGACAGCCAGCCCGTCCCACTGCGCCGTGGCCCAGCACTGCTGCAGATCGCCGGCCACATAGTCGCTACCAGGCTGGCAGACCTCTGGCAGGCGCTTGAGCAATTGGCGAATGGGTATCAATGGCCTGGCAGGGGGGGCGTTAGTCAATGGCCCGGTCGAGGGCGTAGCCAGTGCGCGCAGAGCGTGTTCGAGAATGGCGGGCATGGGCATCTGAAAGCCCTGCAGTTTCAGCAGCCAGTCATTGCCGCAAGGGCTGAACGACAGTTCGACACCGGCCGCGCGGGCATCTTGCTGCAGTGGGCGCAGGCTGTTTTCCAGGCCTGACAGCACGCCGTCTGCAGGTGTTGCGTGCAAGCGCCAGCGCAGGTAAATCGCTGCTTCGCCGTTATGGGCAGGCACCGCCGAACTGAAGTTCATTGCGGACATATCGCGACGGCTGCGCAAACGGTCCTGAGCAAAGGTGCGCAAGCCACGGTGAGCACTGGTTTGCCCGCGAATCAGGCCGGCATTGACCGGCTCTTTCGCTGCGCGCAAAAATGGATTGGCCGCCGGCAATTGCCAGGTGTACCGGCAGGTCGAGACCGGCACGGGCTGCATCTGCCCCAGTATGGCTTTAAGTGCCGCCACGGCTTGATCCGACAACGGCCCCTCAGCTTGCTCGCAGTCCAGGCGGGCCAATTCCATTGCGCCACAAACTTCCATCTGACGCTGTTGCAGTAAACGAAACTCCTCCCGCAGAGCGGGCCAGTCTTGTTGAGTGCTGAAGAACGCCAGCCAGTCGTAGAACATCTCGCTTATCTGTGTTGCGGTCTGAGTGATCTCGGCAGCTGCGCTGAACTCGATTTGCAACAGGGCCTGCCCCTTGAACTGATACAGCACCGCAGCTTTCAGGTTAGTGATCAGTTGCTGCTGGCATAGCCGGGCCACCAGGCCGTCGGGTTTATCGGCATTGATCCAGTGGCACAGAAAGTCCAGGGCCTGTCTGGAGGCGGGCGGCAGCTGCTCGAAGGCGAACATCAGGTTCAGGTGCTGGCCATCGATGTGTTGATAGCCCGGCCCGGCATCAGTCATCAATTTGGGGGGTGCACTCTGTACAACGGTTTCTGCGCGTCGTAGATCGGCGCAGCTGTGTTCAGCCAGTGCGGTCAGTTGATCTACGGATAGCGGCCCCGTCAGGCTGAGGCTCATTTGCCCGGTTTGATAGAACTCTTGGTAAAAGTCCTGCAGCGCCTGCTGAAAACTCTGGCGAGGTATTGGCAGGCTGTAACGGTTACCGGCATGGAAAGCCCTGAGCGGATGTGCCGGATTAAGGGGTTGCAGCAGTTTTAGCTGGTGCTGTGCCGAGGGCTCACGAGCCCAGGCGATAAATTCGGCATGCAGTACTTCGCGTTCGCGCAGTTGCTCATCCAGATTCATGCGCGGATGCGCGAGCATGTCGCACAACCGCTCAACACCGCCGGCAAAGGTATCGGCTGACAGCTCAAAGAAGAAGTCGGTGTGACGCTCGCTGGTTCTGGCATTCACTTGGCCGCCATGGCGTTGCACGTAGGCCATGAGGTTGTCTTGTGCCGGGAAGCGCTCCGTGCCGAGGAACAGCAAGTGCTCCAGAAAATGCGCGAGGCCGGGCCAGGCGGCGGGCACATCGTGACTGCCTGCGGCAACGCGCAATACGGCCGCGCAACGCTTGAGGCGCGGCTCATGGCGTACAGAAAGACTCAGACCGTTGTTCAGGGTCGAGCGTTGGGTGTGAGGGTGGTTCAGCGCAGGCATGGGCACTTCCGGAACAGAGAAGCGCTCATGCTAGCGGATTACGGGCAATTAGCGCTTGGTCAGCTCGTTGTAAAGTTCTGGGCGGCGATCGGCGAGGTAGGAATTGGCGGTTTTGGCAGCCAGCAGTTGCGGGTGTTCGAGGGTCGCAGCAATCAAGGTTTCGTCCTGTTTGGCCAGGGCAACCTGCCGGCCGTTGGGGGCGGCGATACTGCTTTGACCACAGTAATGGATATTTCCTTCATGCCCGCAATAGTTGGCGTAAGCCACGAAGCACTGGTTTTCGAAGGCGCGGCAGCGCACGGTGACATCGGCGATAAAGTCGTAGGGCACCATGTTGGCAGTGGGCACCACAATCAGTTCTGCACCGGCCAGGGCCAGACGCCGGGCATTTTCCGGGAACTCCAGGTCATAGCAAATCAGCAGGCCGAGCTTCCAGCCATTGAGCTCGACAACCGGGAACGCATCGGGACCCTGGCTGAACATGGAGTGATCGAGTTCACCGAACAGATGGGTCTTGCGGTAGTTGCACAGGCTTTTGCCATGGGCATCGATCAACTGCACGCTGTTATAGATGTGCCCGTCGGCGCCGCGCTCGGGGTAGCCGTACACGATCGCCTTGTTGGTGGTTTTGGCCAGCTCGGCAATTTGCTGCGCAGCGTCGCCGTCGTGGGTCTGTGCGAGTTCGGCCACGGCCCTGGCGCCGATGTTGTAGCCCGTGAGGAACATTTCGGGCAGCACCAGCAAGTCGACATCTTTGGATTGCCGCGCGATATTGCCTAAGCGCTGCAGGTTGCCCGCGACATCCAGCGGCAGGGGCGGGCATTGATAAAGGGCGACGCGCATGGGGTTCTCCGGTGTAAGTGCTGACTGTTTGTGGCGGTGACTTCCATAACCCTTGGGTCAGCCAGACTCAAGGGTCATGGGAGTATCACGGCGGTGTTCAGTCCGGAAGGGCGATCGGGCCGATTTCATGGAATACATCGCCTGGCCCCGGGTTCTCGGCATGGGTGCTGCCGCCGAAGTGGGTCATGATGCCCCATACCGCATTCAATGAGGTCTGCACCGCGCCTTCCACCCAGGCGGGGGTCCAGGACACATCATCGCCGGCAATGAAGATTCCGCGCTGCTCGTCGGGTAAATCCTGCTGCATGAAGTGTGCATACATGCGCTGGTTGTAGCGATAGTGCCCTGGCAGCGCCCCTTTGAAGGCGCCAAGGAAGTGCGGATCGGCTTCCCAGGACACGGTGATCGGGTCACCAATGATGCGGCTGGCGATATCCACCTTGGGGTAGATTTTCCTCAGCGAGTCGAGCGCCAGTTTCACGCGCTTTTCTACGGGGTGTGGCAGCATTTTCAGTGCATCGCTCATCCACGAATACGACAGGCAGATGACCCCCGGCTTGTTGTCGCCGTTATCAAACAGGTAGGTGCCACGGGTCAGGCGATCGGTGAGGGTCATGCTCATCAGGTCGCGGCCGGTCTCCGGGTCTTTGTCTTTCCAGAACGGGCGGTCGACCATGACAAAAGTTTTCGAGGACTGCATGTAGCGTGTGCGGTCCAGGGCCATCCACACTTTTTGCGAGAACAGCGATTCTTCGCATTCGATCTGGGTGGTCAGCAGCCAGCTTTGGCAGGTGATCAAAATGGCTGCATGGGAGCGCACTACACCGAGGTTGTCGGTGACGCAGAACTGTCCGTCAGATGCGCGGGAGATGGCTTTGACCCCGGTGCGCGGGGCACCGTTGTGCAAAGAGCTGAGGCTGGTGCCCTCGGGCCAGTGGGCGCAGCGCTCGGGTGCATGACGCCAGATACCCAGCGGGACTTGCTCAACTCCGCCAACCACCAAGTGTTGATGGTCGTCACAGTTGGTCATCACGACACGAAAGATCTCGAGCATCGAATTCGGGAAGTCGGAGTCCCATCCGCCGGTGCCAAAGCCGACCTGGCCAAATACCTCACGGTGCTGGAACGACAGTTTGGCGAAGGCTTTTGACGTGGCAACAAAGTCGTAGAACGTGCGGTCGTCCCACAGCGGAACCAGAGTGTTCCACAGCTCTTTGAGGCGAGGTACGTCACGGTCGCGGATGGCTTGCTGAATATCACCAAAGCGCGAACCTGACTCAAGGGCATCGGCCCAGGCGTCGGCGACTTCCTGGAACAGTGCAGGCAAGTCCGCCATTTTCTGTGCGTAGAAAGTCTGGCCTTCGAGGTCGATAACGGTGCTGCCCGACGCGGGCGTCAATGGGTTGGGGAACGGTTTGGTTTCCAGTCCCAGCTTGTCGACGTAGTGGTAAAACGCGGTCGAGGACACCGGGAAACGCATGCCGCCCAGCTCGGCGATCACCCCTTCACTGCCTTCAAAGGCCTGCGAGCGCAGGCGTCCACCCATCTTTGAGGCTTCATACACTACGGGTTTGAGGCCCAGCTTCATCAGCTCGTATGCCGCTACCATTCCGGCCATGCCGGCGCCGACGATCGCGACTTCGGTCCCCAGCTTGTCGGCCGGGATACTGCCCAGGCCTGCCGGGTGTTCAATCCAGTCATCAAAGGCAAACGGAAAGTCCGGGCCGAAGATGGTGATGGGTTTTTTTCCGTCGATGGGGTGGCGATTATTCTTGTTCATGGCTGACCTGCTGGCGACCCGCGTTTAACGCTGAGTATAGGAAAAGACAGGCACCATGATAGGGAGCGCAGAACACGTTAATAAGGCGCAATGTGTCGTCGTTATGACTGTTTATTGGTCAATGTGACGAATATGGACTGCATATTGTTGTGTAGGACGGTTGAAAAGTTACCCGCGGTCGACTTTGCTGCTGAGAATGATCGAGGTGGTAGTTTTTTCAACACCTTCGACATTGCCAATCTGATCCAGCAATTGATCCAGCTGCTCGGGAGAGTCGCTGCGAAGCCAGGCCACATAATCGAACTCGCCACTGACTGCACACAGTTGCTGGACCTGGGCCATGGCGCTCAGGCGTCTGACTACCTCTTTGCCCGCGCGCGGCTGCACGGTGATGCCTACATAGGCCTGAAGTCCGCCATCAATCAGTCGCTGGCCCAGGCGAACGCCATAGCCGGTAATCACTCCTGTTTTCTCCAGTCGTGCCAGCCGCGAGGTCACCGTGGTGCGCGCGATCCCCAGCTGGCGAGCCAGCATTGCCACGCTTTCGCGGGCATTGAGTTGCAGGGCCCCGATCAATTGGCGGTCGGTTTCATCCAGCGCGGGCGGGTGGGCATCAGACAAGGGAGGGCTCCTGTGGCATTGGTGACGCGGGTGGTCATGGTACATGGCCTGACGGCTCGTGGTTGCAGGCGCCATAGATCAGCCTGTTGTTTTAAGCGCCCGGGACTTTCAGATGGCGGAAGAAGTGTTGGCCGCAGGCGAGCCAGCGCTGCTGCGCTGGAGCCAGAAACACGAAAGCCGCGCAGTGCGCGGCTTTGAGTATGGTGGGCCCAGTAGGACTCGAACCTACGACCAAGGGATTATGAGTCCCCTGCTCTAACCAACTGAGCTATAGGCCCTCAGTAGGTCGCGGATTATAACGATGGTTTCTCGTGAGTGCTATCCGAAAAATCTGAAATAGAGGCGTGAACAATGGTCTCTGCGATTTTTTGCGGTTTGCGCCGTGCTGGCGATGCGGGTCTGTATCCGTTCGCAGCTTTGTGCGGCAAGAAAATCCTGTTGAGCCCAGGTCTCGGCACTCGTCGCTAATGATGGTTTTGTCGGGGGGGGGGGGGCTTCGCAGGCAGGGGGCAAGAGGTTGCAGTCGTGGAGTGGTCTGCGTACGTGACATGCGCCTGGCAGGCGAAAGAACGGGGAGGGCAGGTTGCTATAAAGCAAAACCCCCGGCAGGGCCGGGGGTTTTGGTATCACTCGTCGAGGAAGGAGCGCAGATGCTCGCTTCTCGTCGGGTGGCGCAGCTTGCGCAACGCCTTGGCTTCGATCTGACGAATCCGTTCACGGGTAACGTCGAACTGCTTACCAACCTCCTCAAGGGTGTGGTCGGTATTCATGTCGATGCCGAAGCGCATGCGCAGTACTTTGGCTTCACGTGCGGTGAGGCCGGAGAGTACGTCGCGTGTCGCTTCTTTAAGGCTCTCAACGGTGGCTACATCGATTGGCGACTGCATGGTCGAGTCTTCGATGAAGTCGCCCAGATGGGAGTCTTCGTCATCACCGATCGGGGTTTCCATGGAGATCGGCTCTTTAGCGATCTTCAATACCTTGCGGATTTTATCCTCAGGCATTTCCATGCGTTCGCCCAGCTCTTCCGGGGTCGGTTCACGACCCATTTCCTGCAGCATCTGGCGGGAAATGCGGTTGAGCTTGTTGATCGTCTCGATCATGTGCACCGGAATACGGATGGTGCGGGCCTGGTCGGCGATCGAGCGAGTGATCGCCTGACGGATCCACCAGGTGGCATAAGTCGAGAATTTGTAGCCGCGGCGGTATTCAAACTTGTCTACCGCTTTCATCAAGCCGATGTTGCCTTCCTGGATCAAGTCGAGGAACTGCAAGCCACGGTTGGTGTACTTCTTGGCGATGGAGATCACCAGACGCAAGTTGGCTTCAACCATCTCTTTCTTCGCGCGGCGGGCCTTGGCCTCACCGATCGACATGCGACGGTTGATGTCCTTGATCTCGGCAATCTTCAAGCCGGTTTCAGCTTCCAGTGCAGACAGCTTCTGCTGGCAACGGATGATGTCCGGTTGCAGGCGACCAATGGCTTCAGCGTATTTGCTTTTGCCTTTGGCCAGCGCGTCGCTCCAGCTTTCGTCGACTTCGTTACCCGGGAACAGGCGCAGGAAGTCGGTGCGCGGCATGCGTGCATCACGTACACACAGCTGCATGATGGCGCGCTCTTGTGCACGCAGACGCTCCAGGGCGCTACGAACACGCTCAACCAGGCCTTCGAATTGCTTCGGGACCAGTTTGATCGGCATGAACAGCTCAGCCAGTGCAACCAGCTCGGCAATTGCCTGCTTGCTGCCGCGACCGTGCTTTTTCAGTGCCTTGCGAGCGATTTCCATCTGATCGGAAACGGCGCCGAAACGCTGAGCCGCGATGATCGGGTCAGGGCCGCTTTCGACCTCTTCCTCTTCTTCGGTGGACTCTTCCTTTTCGTCCTCTTCGTCGTCACCTTCGGCTTTCACCTTTGGGTCGACAGGAGGCGGTACTTCGGCTGCGGGCGGCGCAATACCGTCGTCCGGGTCGATATAACCGCTCAGAACGTCGGACAGGCGGCCACCTTCGGTGGTGACGCGAGTGTACTCGGAGAGAATATGGTCAACCGTGCCAGGGAAGTGCGCAATTGCGCCCATCACTTCGCGGATGCCTTCTTCGATACGCTTGGCGATTTCGATTTCGCCTTCACGTGTCAGCAGTTCTACCGTGCCCATTTCACGCATATACATGCGTACAGGGTCGGTAGTACGACCAATGTCGGTCTCTACTGCCGCCAACGCGGCAGCTGCTTCTTCAGCAGCTGCTTCGTCGGTGTCAGCATCGGCCAACATAAGGGCGTCCGCATCCGGAGCACTCTCGTGTACGGGGATCCCCATGTCATTAATCATGCGGATGATGTCTTCCACTTGCTCCGGATCTGAAATATCTTCGGGCAGGTGGTCGTTGACCTCTGCGTAAGTCAGATACTTCTGCTCACGGCCGAGGGTGATCAACTCTTTGATACGAGACTGCTGTTGCGCTTTTCCGGACATAACACCCTATCCACTGAAGGTCTTGGCGGGCAAAAAACAAGCCGAGGATTATACCTTAGCTATGACCTCACGCGCCAGTTGAGGTCGGGTTTGATGCGGGATTATTGCGACTTAGAAGGTCGCGTAACTGATTTTTCTCCTCGGTACTGAGCTCGCCTTGACGTGCTTTTCGAAGAAGTTGCTCCAGATTTCGCTCGCGTTGGCGAGCTGACAGGCTAGTTATAGTGTCGAAAAACTGTTGTTCAAGGTTGTCGGCATCAATTAACCATTCCTTTTCCAGCAATCTTTGCAATAAACGACCCTGTTCAGTCCCGTGCCAACGGGATAACAACTGAATAGAGCTTAGCTTAGGATTTTTCTGTACGGCCTCGACCAGAGCGATCAGCAGTTGATTATTAGTCTGGTCTTCTGCGGCAAAGTGCCCGGCATCTTCAACTTTCGCAGCCAGTTGCGGGTGATGCAGCAGTGTGCGCAGGGCGGCCAGGGTTGGTGGCTCGACCGCTGCCGGGATGCGTGGCCCGCGGGGCTGGTCATTGTCGCCGCCGCGCTTGGATTTTTTGTCCCAGGGCTTGTTTTCCCACTTCTTGCCGCCAGCGCCAGGTTTTTTCGGCGTCCACTCCTGTTGGGGGAGGTAGGTGTCCGGTTGCTGGAAGTCGCTGTAGTCAGGCATGCCGTCGTAATCAATGCCCGGGTCATAAGCAGGTTGCGCCTGCGCCTTTGTGGGTGCGTTCTGCGCCAGCTGGCTGACGGTTTCACTGGTGAGACCGGTTATCTCGCTCAGGCGTTGGCGCATCAGGGTCCGCAGGTTGGCCCCCGGAACTTTATCGATCAGCGGTGCTGCCAGGGTTGCCATGTGGGCCTTGCCTTCAAGCGAGCGCGGGTCGGACTCTTCTGTCAGTTGCTGGAAGAAATAATCGGCCAGCGGCTGTGCATGCTGGTTGATACGCGCCTTGAAGGCGTCAGTGCCTTCGGAACGCACCAGCGTGTCCGGATCTTCGCCTTCGGGCAGGAACAGGAAGCGCGCGCGACGACCGTCCTGCAGGCAAGGCAGGGTCGCCTCCAGTGCGCGCCAGGCAGCATTGCGGCCGGCCTGGTCACCGTCAAAGCAGAACAGGACGCTGGGCACCACGCGGAACAGGCGCTTCATGTGTTCTTCGCTGGTTGCCGTGCCGAGTGTGGCCACGGCATTGCGCAGGCCTTGCTGGGCGAGAGCGATAACATCCATGTAGCCTTCGACGACGATGATTTCGTCGAGGCTGCGGTTGAATTTGCGCGCTTCGAACAGCCCGTACAGTTCCTGGCCTTTATGGAAGACCGGGGTTTCGGGGGAGTTCAGGTATTTTGGTTTGTCGTCGCCCAGTACCCGGCCGCCGAAAGCAATGATGCGGCCACGACTGTCGCGGATCGGAAACATGACTCGATCGCGAAAGCGGTCATAGCGTTTGCCGGTTTCGGCATTTTCGACCAGCAGGCCGGCGTCGATCATGGCCTTTTGTTGCAGCGTGTCGCTGCTCAGGTGCTTGTACAGGTTATCCCAGCCGGGCGGGGCGAAGCCCAGTCCGAAGTCGCGGGCTATTTCGCCGGTCAGGCCGCGTCCCTTCAGGTAGTCCACGGCCGCTTTGCGTGCCGGATGGCCTTTTAGGGCCTGGCGATAAAAGTCGGCTGCGGCTGTCAGAAGCGGGTAGAGCGGAGAGTCGGTGGGCTGCCTTGGCTTGTGTGGGCGGCCGCTTTCTTCCCGGGGGATTTCCATGCCCGCGGCTTTGGCCAGTTCCTCTACAGCCTGGGGGAAGTCCAGGTTGTCGTGGTCCATGATAAAGCCGAGGGCATTGCCTCCTGCGCCGCATCCGAAGCAGTAATAGAACTGTTTGTCGGGGCTGACGCTGAAGGATGGTGTTTTTTCTTTGTGGAAGGGGCAGCAGGCGGTGTAGTTCTTGCCGGCTTTCTTCATTTGCACGCGTGAGCTGACGACATCGACGATATCGGTACGGTTAAGAAGGTCGTCAATGAAGCTCTGGGGGATTAACCCGGCCATGGCGTTCTCGTCATCTCTGCGCAGAAATTAACCCGCATGAGGGCTTGGTCGTCGTACGTGCAGGCAAGTGTGCTGCCAGATCGCGGGACGTCTGCTCAATCATGTTGGGGGAGTGTATCTGTCGAAACGTCACTGATTTATTTTTAATCAGGGTAAATGGCTTCGATAGGTGTCGCGCTCTGAGTCCGGCATTGACCAATGGCTGGTCTCGGATAGCTCATAAGCAGGTACTGGAGAGGTACCTTGGGCTGATCGTCTTTGGGAAAATCAGAGGGGTGTGCTCGTCGGTAGCCTTGGAAGGCTCGTCAGTAAAGACGTGCACCGCTGGCTATTAGGCCAGGTCTGACGTGATGTAGCGTTTTGTCGCGGTCGCATCTGCGGCCTTGACAATAAAACATGTAACTAAAGCTGCAACTGCCTACGGCCCGGCTTTAGGCCGGGCTTGGCAGAAGCGTGCTTCGAACGTCTGTGTATTAGTACAGACGAACGGCGCGGCGCTGCTCGCGCTGAACTTTCTTCGCGTGACGCTTAACAGCAGCTGCTGCTTTACGCTTACGCTCAGAAGTCGGCTTCTCGTAAAATTCGCGGCTGCGAACTTCAGCCAGAACACCGGCTTTTTCGCAGGAGCGCTTGAAACGACGCAGAGCTACGTCGAAGGGTTCGTTCTCTTTTACTTTGACGGCTGGCATCCAGAGCTACCTTCATTCATTACCGGGGTCAACGTCTCAAGGCAAAATCGCGTTGGAAGACGTCGGTTTTTAAGGGTTGCGGATGTTAACCCCTCATCGCCCGGAATGCAAAGCCTCTGATCGAAAACCGCTGGCCGGGGGCGGGAGTGGCGACTATTATGCGCGCCTTCGAATTTAGCCTCTACAAGGCGTAAACCCATGCTAGTACTGGGATTAGAAACCTCCTGCGACGAGACCGGCGTCGCGCTTTACGACAGTGAACGCGGGCTTTTGGCCGACGCACTGTTCAGTCAGATCGACTTGCACCGCGCTTATGGCGGTGTGGTTCCGGAGCTGGCTTCAAGGGATCACGTCAAGCGCATGCTGCCCTTGATTCGTCAGGTGCTGGCTGAGGCTGGCTGTGTGCCTACAGAGATTGATGCGATCGCCTACACGGCAGGGCCTGGATTGGTCGGAGCCCTTCTGGTTGGGGCTTCATGTGCCCAGGCGCTGGCGTTTGCCTGGGGGATTCCGGCCTTGGGTGTGCACCACATGGAGGGCCATTTGTTGGCTCCAATGCTGGAAGAGCAGCCCCCGGAATTCCCGTTCGTCGCTTTGTTGGTGTCGGGCGGTCATACGCAGTTGGTGCGTGTGGATGGCATCGGCCAATACGAGTTGTTGGGCGAGACCCTGGACGACGCGGCCGGAGAAGCATTCGACAAGACGGCGAAGATGATGGGGCTCAACTACCCTGGCGGCCCTGAGATTGCGCGACTGGCCGCTCAGGGCGTTGCGGGGCGGTTTGTGTTCCCCAGGCCCATGACTGACCGTCCGGGGCTGCAATTCAGTTTCAGCGGTCTTAAAACCTTTGCCTTGAATACCTGGCAGCGCTGTGTGGCGGCTGGTGATGACACAGAGCAGACCCGTTGCGATATCTCTCTGGCGTTCCAGCAGGCGGTGGTCGAGACATTGACCATCAAGTGCAAGCGGGCTTTGAAGCACGCAGGCATGAAGCGTCTGGTGATTGCGGGCGGGGTCAGTGCCAATAAGGCGCTGCGGGTTTCGCTCGAAAAAATGCTCGGCGAAATGAATGGCAATGTTTACTACGCTCGACCGGAGTTTTGTACGGACAACGGCGCAATGATTGCCTTTGCCGGCTGCCAGCGGTTGCAGGCAGGTCAGCATGAAAGCCTGGCGATCAGTGTGCAGGCGCGCTGGCCGATGGAGCAATTGAAGCCGCTGTGAGTGCGGGGCGTAAGGCATGAGTCGGTGTTGCGTGAGCGTATTTCATGCGCGCTATTCAGAAATGCCGTTCGCGCCCGGCCATCAGGTCGCGTAAATTGCTGCGGTGGCGCCATACAATCAGCGCCGTCAAGGCGCACATGGGCAGCAGGGCAGCAGGCTCTTGCCAGGCCAGCAATGGCAGGGTCAGGGGTGTGGCTATCAACGCTGCCAGTGAGCTGGTGCGGCTTAGCTGGAAGGTCAGTAGCCATGCGGCAACGGCCAGCAGGGCGGCAGGCGGGTAGAGTCCCACCAGCATGCCTGCGGCAGTGGCAACGCCTTTGCCGCCGCGAAAGCGGAAATACAGCGGGTACATGTGGCCGAAGACGGCGCAGATACCGATCCAGGCTTGTTGCTGGAGCGGGAGACCGAGCTGGTTGGCCAAAAGTACAGGCAGCAAGCCTTTGCACAGGTCGCCGAGCAGAGTCAGGACGGCGAGCTTTTTGCCGGCAAGGCGCAACATATTGGTCGCGCCGGCATTGCCCGAGCCACTCATTCGCGGGTCGGGATTTCCCGTCAGGCGGCTGAGCAAAATGGCGAAGGACAGAGAGCCAAGCAGGTAGGCGAAAATCGCCAGTAACCAAAACATGCTAACTATTCCGGGCGAGGACGCCCTGATTCTAACGGCGCATTGCGCCCTTGTCGTGCTGCGGAGAAAAGTGCTTGGACAGAGTGTTTATCGAAGGCCTGGAAGTTGACACCGTGATCGGTGCTTATGACTGGGAGCGTGGCATCCGCCAGTGCTTGCGGCTTGACCTGAGTTTCGCGTGGGATAATCGCCCGGCTGCGGCCGGTGATGACCTGACGCTGGCCCTGGATTACGCGAGTGTTTCTTCGCGAATCCAGGCATTTGCCGAGGCGGCTCAGTTCCAGTTGGTGGAGACTTTTGCTGAGCGTCTGGCCGAAGTGCTGATGACTGAATTCAATATTCCGTGGTTGCATCTGAAGCTGACCAAGCCCGGCGCCGTTTCGGCGGCCACCGGTGTGGGCGTGGAGATTGAGCGCGGATGTCGCTAACTCAGGTTTTCCTCGGGCTGGGCAGTAATGTCGAGCGTGAAAAGCATTTGTGCGCCGGGCTTGACGCCCTTGCTGGATTTTTGCAGGACATGAGCTGTTCTGCAGTGTTTGAAAGTCAGCCGGTGGGCATCAGGAGCGGGCCTTTTTTCAACCTGGTGGTGTCGGCAAAAACTGACTTTCCGCTGGCTGAACTAAGTCGACGTTTGAAGTTGATCGAGGCGGATAGCGGACGTTATGCCCAAGATCGCAAAGGTTTGCCTTTGGATATCGACGTGTTGTTTTACGGTGATCTGGAAGGCAACTTTGATGGCTTGATTTTGCCCCGTGCAGAGATTCTCAAAAATGCTTTTGTCTTGTGGCCCTTATCGTTGATAGCGCCAGACAAGGTGCATCCGGGCGTGGGCAAGACTCTGGCTCAGATGTGGGCAGAAGCACAGATCGATCAAGTTCTGGCGCCTGCAGCATTTGAATGGCGGGGGGAGCAGTTGACCCCGGTCGGGATGCTTTTGCCTTAGTAGTCGCTGGTGCAGGCTGCGATGGGTTGCCTGGCGACCCTGCTGTGAAGGTCCTTCGGCCCTTGGCGCAGCCTGCGCCATCGACTACAAGAACGATGTCTCAGGCTTTTGCTGATTCTTTGTAGGCTTGCAGCGCCTTTAGCCGTTCGTGCTTTAGCGCTTCCCCGAGTTCAGGGCCTTTGAAACCCTGCTCAAGTAAAGGCTGGACGGCCACGGCCTGGGCAGCCTTGGCAGCTCCGCGCAGGTAATCGGCCTGTGGATACGGGCGATTCTCCAGTCCCAGGCGCCCTTTGGCGTCCATCTCGCAGGCTACGATAAACTCCTCAAAACGCTGCGGTCGACGATATACGTCAAAGCGCTGCAGCAGTTCCAGTAGCGTTGATGCCTTGAGTTCCAGAGCGCGGTGGCCGTGGGTGTGATATTCGCCCACAAGGAGTGCCAGTTCCTGACAGTCGCGCGGCACTTTGTAGCGCTCGTTGACCGCTTTGATCAGGCGCAGCCCTTTGTGCTCGTGGGCAATGTGTCTTGGCCAGTCCTTTTCAGGTGTAAGCCCTTTGCCCAGATCATGCAGCAGGCAGGCCCAGCGCACGGTCAGTGGCTGATTGTGCAGGGCTGCCTGCTCAAGCACGCTCAAGGTGTGTACGCCGCTGTCGATCTCCGGGTGATGTGCAGCAGGCTGGGGTACACCAAACAGGGCATTGATCTCCGGTAGCAGCACTTCCAGAGCCTCGCAGCTGCGCAGTACTTCCAGGAATACCTGAGGCTGATCTTCCATCAGGGCCCGGGAGATTTCTTTCCAGCAACGCTCCGGGGTCAGCGCTTGCAGTTCGCCTGAGCGAGACAGTTGGCGCATCAGCTCCAGGGTCTCGGGTGCGATGCTGAAACCGAGTCCGGCATAGCGCGCGGCGAACCGGGCAACTCGCAATACCCGGAGGGGATCTTCGGCGAATGCGGGTGAAACATGGCGTAAAATCCGCGCCTCCAGATCGCGCTGACCATGGAAAGGGTCGGTCAAATTGCCTGAGTCATCCTCAGCCATTGCGTTGATGGTCAGGTCGCGCCGGATCAGGTCTTGTTCAAGGGTAATGTCGGGGCTTGCATGAAAGATGAAGCCGCCATAGCCCTGGCCGCTTTTGCGCTCTGTGCGGGCCAGTGCGTATTCCTCCCCGGTTACAGGGTGAAGAAATACCGGAAAGTCCGAGCCCACGGGGCGAAACCCTTTGCTGAGCATTTGTTCGACTGTTGCGCCGACCACTACCCAATCGATATCAGTGACGGGCTTGCCCAGCAGGCGATCCCTTACGGCACCGCCAACTTTATAAATCTGCATAAAAAACCTCCGTTAGCACGACAGGATAACGCTTGCGCCGTGAGAACGGAGGTTCCCGTGTTACAGGTGAATGGCGCTCATATCCAAACGCCCGTAGTCAGAGTCTGAATGTTCTCCTTTTGGCGGGACATGGTGGACTTTCATGACCTGGTCGCCTTGAAGGGTTTCAAGATGAATATCGAACCCCCACAGGCGATGCAGGTGTTTGAGCACTTCGTCAGTGGAGTCGCCCAGGGGTTTGCGGTCATGTTGCTGGTGACGCAGGGTCAGCGAGCGATCGCCGCGGCGGTCGATGCTCCAGATTTGCACGTTGGGTTCACGATTGCCCAGGTTGTACTGAGCCGCCAGGGTTTCACGAATGGTGCGGTAGCCGTTCTCGTCATGAATGGCAGGTACTAGCAGGTCGTCCTTTTGATCATCGTCCATGATGCTGAACAGTTTCAGGTCGCGGATGACCTTGGGTGACAGGTATTGCAGGATGAAACTTTCGTCCTTGAAGCTGCTCATGGCGAATTTGATGCTCGATAGCCAGTCGCTGCCAGCCATGTCCGGGAACCAGTGGCGGTCCTCGTCAGTTGGATGTTCGCAAATGCGCCGGATGTCGCAATACATTGCAAAACCCAGTGCGTAGGGGTTGATCCCGCTGTAGTGAGGGCTGTCAAAGCCTGGCTGGAACACCACGCTGGTATGGGAGATGAGGAACTCCATCATAAAGCCCTCGGTAACCAGCCCTTCATCGTAGAGGTCGTTCATCAAGGTGTAGTGCCAGAACGTCGCCCAGCCCTCGTTCATTACCTGGGTTTGTCGTTGTGGATAAAAGTACTGGGCAATCTTGCGCACGATGCGTACGACTTCACGCTGCCAGGGCTCGAGCAGGGGAGCGTGTTTTTCGATGAAGTACAGGATGTTTTCCTGGGGCTCGTCGGGGAATCGTGCGCTGTCCTTTTCGCTGAACTTGTCTGCACCTTTGGGAATGGTGCGCCACAGATCATTGATCTGTTTTTGCAGGTGCTCTTCACGGTCCTTCTGCCGCCGACGTTCTTCTTCGGCTGAAATCGGATAAGGCCGTTTGTAACGATCAACGCCGTAGTTCATCAGGGCGTGGCAGGAGTCGAGCAGGTCTTCAACGGCATCGATACCGTGGCGCTCTTCGCATTGCATGATGTACTGCTTGGCGAACACCAGATAGTCAATGATCGAACTGGCATCGGTCCAGGTGCGAAACAGGTAGTTACCCTTGAAGAAGCTGTTATGGCCATAGCAGGCATGGGCCACCACCAGGGCCTGCATGCAGATGGTGTTTTCTTCCATCAGATAGGCGATGCATGGATCTGAGTTGATCACGATCTCGTAGGCGAGTCCCATCTGGCCGCGGCTATAGGACTTTTCGGTGCTCAAGAAATGTTTGCCGTAGGACCAATGGTGGTAGCCCAGCGGCATGCCCACAGAGGCATAGGCATCCATCATTTGCTCGGCGGTAATCACCTCGATCTGGTTGGGGTAGGTATCCAGGGCATAGCGTTCGGCCAGGCGGCCGATTTCGCGGTCGTAAGCCTGGATCAGTTCAAAGGTCCACTCGGAGCCAGTGGAAATGGGATGGCGTTTATTCTCTTTGGCGGTCATGTCACTAACCTGCGCTGGAAGAGTTCACGGAAGACCGGATAGATGTCGCCGGCCGAGACCAGTTGCTGTTGGGCGAAGGTATCTGAATACGCTTCGCTGATACGTTCGTACTCGTACCAGAGGGCCTGATGTTCGCGCGGGGTTATTTCTACATAAGTGTAGTACTGCACGAACGGCATGATCTGATTGATCAGAATATCCCGGCAAATGGGTGAATCATCGTTCCAGTTATCGCCGTCTGAAGCCTGCGCTGCATAGATATTCCACTCATTTGTGGGATAGCGCTCAGCCATGATTTCCTGCATCAGTTTGAGTGCGCTGGAAACAATGGTGCCGCCGGTCTCCCTCGAATAGAAAAACTCCTCTTCATCAACCTCCCGTGCACTGGTGTGATGGCGAATAAACACTACGTCAATCTTGTCGTAGTTACGCTTCAGGAACAGGTACAGCAGGATGAAAAAACGCTTGGCGATGTCCTTGGTGGCTTGGGTCATGGAGCCGGAAACGTCCATCAGGCAGAACATGACGGCCTTCGAACTGGGGTTGGGTTGCTTGACCAGCAAGTTGTACTTGAGGTCAAAGGTGTCGAGGAATGGCACGCGATGGATGCGTGCGCTGAGTTTCTCGATTTCAGCCTCTACTACCTTGATATCGCCGAAGTTGTCCGGTTCTTCGCGCTTCAGTCGTTCAAGTTCGGCTTTGGCTTCCTTGAGTTTTTTCCGGCTGCTGCCGGACAGGGCAATACGCCGTGCGTGAGCCGAGCGCAGGGTGCGAATGATGTTGATGCGCGACGGGTTGCCTTCGTTGCTGATGCCCGCACGCACCGTTTTAAAGGTGTCGGTGCCCGTAAGGTTGCGTTTGACCAGGTTGGGCAGTTCGAGGTCTTCGAACATGAATTCCAGAAACTCTTCCTGGGTGATTTGAAACACGAACTCATCCATGCCTTCGCCGGAGTTGCCTGCCTTGCCGGGGCCGCCACCCCCTCCCGCGCCACCTTGTGGGCGTTGAATGTGTTCGCCGCTGGTGAACTCCTTGTTGCCAGGGTGCACCACCGTTTGCTTGCCACCGCGGCCGTGGTGAAGCACCGGCTCATCGATATCGCGGCCGGGAATGCTGATTTGTTCGCCATGTTCCATGTCGGTAATGGAACGGCGGCCCACGGCCTCTTCTACGGCCTTCTTGATGTGGTCACGGTAACGCCGCAGGAAACGCTGGCGGTTCACCGTGCTCTTGTTCTTGCCATTGAGGCGTCGGTCGATCACATAGCTCATTAGGCCCTCCGGGCAGCTTCAAGTTGTGAGCTGCAAGCTGCAAGTCGAAGCGGTAGCGCGTACTTCTTCTTGCAGCTTGAGGCTAGAGGCTTACAGCTGCCTCACTGCGACTTTCTGACCCGCAGGTACCACTCGGAGAGAAGCCGTACTTGTTTGTCGGTGTAGCCACGTTCGACCATTCGAGTAACGAAGTCGTTGTGCTTTTGTTGATCCTCTTTGCTTGCCTTGGCGTTGAAGCTGATAACCGGAAGCAGGTCCTCGGTGTTTGAGAACATTTTTTTCTCGATAACCACCCGCAGTTTCTCGTAGCTGAGCCAGGTCGGGTTTTTGCCGTTGTTGTTGGCGCGGGCCCGCAGTACGAAGTTGACGATTTCGTTGCGGAAATCTTTCGGGTTGCTGATGCCGGCCGGTTTTTCGATTTTCTCCAGCTCCTCGTTGAGGGCTACGCGATTGAGGATTTCTCCGGTCTCCGGATCGCGGTATTCCTGATCCTGAATCCAGAAGTCTGCGTAGAGCACATAGCGGTCGAAGATGTTTTGCCCGTATTCGCTGTAGGACTCCAGATAAGCGGTCTGGATTTCTTTGCCGATGAATTCAATGTAACGCGGTGCCAGGTACTCCTTGAGGAAGCGCAGATAACGCTCGCGGGTTTCCGCCTGGAACTGCTCTTGCTCGATCTGTTGCTCCAGGACATAGAGCAGGTGCACTGGGTTGGCTGCAATTTCGTGCGGGTCGAAGTTGAAGACCTTGGACAGGATCTTGAAGGCGAAACGGGTGGAAAGGCCATTCATGCCTTCATCGACGCCTGCGCTGTCGCGGTATTCCTGGATCGATTTGGCTTTCGGGTCGGTGTCTTTAAGATTTTCACCGTCGTAGACCCGCATTTTCGAGTAAATGTTCGAGTTTTCCGGCTCTTTAAGACGCGACAGAACCGTGAACTGGGCAAGCATTTTCAGGGTGTCGGGCGCGCAGTGGGCTTTGGCCAGCGAGCTGTTGAACAACAGTTTGTCGTAGATCTTCACCTCGTCACTGACGCGCAGGCAGTACGGAACCTTGACGATGTAGATCCGGTCGATAAACGCTTCGTTGTTCTTGTTGTTGCGGAAGGTATGCCACTCTGACTCGTTGGAGTGGGCCAGCAGGATGCCGGTAAACGGGATCGCGCCCAGACCTTCGGTACTGTTGTAGTTGCCCTCTTGGGTTGCGGTCAGCAAGGGGTGCAGGACCTTGATCGGCGCCTTGAACATCTCCACGAATTCCATCAGGCCCTGGTTGGCCCGGCACAGTGCGCCTGAATAGCTATAGGCATCGGCGTCGTTCTGTGGGTACTCCTCGAGTTTGCGGATATCGACTTTGCCCACCAGTGCCGAAATGTCCTGGTTGTTCTCGTCTCCCGGCTCGGTTTTGGCCACGGCGATCTGATTGAGAATCGAAGGATAGAGCTTCACCACGCGGAACTGGCTGATGTCGCCACCAAATTCGGCCAGGCGCTTGGTTGCCCACGGCGACATGATGGTGCTCAGGTAGCGTTTCGGGATGCCGAAGTCTTCTTCGAGAATTGCGCCGTCTTCGGTGGCATTGAACAGCCCCAGTGGCGATTCAAAGACCGGCGAGCCCTTGATTGCATAAAAGGGGACTTTCTCGATCAGTTGCTTCAGTTTTTCTGCCAGCGATGATTTACCGCCGCCCACCGGGCCCAGCAGATAGAGAATTTGTTTTTTCTCTTCCAGGCCCTGCGCAGCGTGGCGGAAGTAGGAAACGATCTGGTCGATGCATTCTTCCATTCCGTGGAAGTCTTCAAAGGCCGGATAGCGGCGAATCACTTTGTTGGAGAAGATTCGCGACAGGCGAGAGTTGTTGGAGGTGTCCAGCAGTTCCGGTTCACCAATGGCCAGCAGCAGCCTTTCAGCGGCAGAGGCGTAAGCGCTTTTGTCTTGTTTGCACAGTTCAAGATATTCCTGAAGGGTCAGTTCTTCTTGGCGTGTGGATTCAAAGCGTTGTTGGAAGTGGCTAAAAATACTCATGACGTCACCTCGCTCGATACGTGGAGCCGGCGATAGATCGGTCAGTTCGAGTGCTGGCATGCAGCAGCATTTCAGCTGCTGTGTACCCCCCAGGACACCATCAAGGTGGTTAACTCCTTGAACTTACTACTGATAATCCATACGCCGGAGTACCGGCTCTCCCCAGATTCGGATGGCCTGATCTAAAGGATAGTTGGTAATCGGAGAGGTCAAGGCGCGATGCGAGATTTGTTACGTTCGACCGTTGGTCAGGCAGGGCGCCAGCCCGCGGATAACGGGGGCTGGCGCTGATAAAAAATTATTCTGCGGGGAGCTGGGAGGTTTCTTGCGGATAAGTCGCACGCCACAACTCGAAACCGCCATCAAGGCTGTACACCTCGCTAAAGCCCTGGCTCACCAGATAAGCAGCAGCGCTCTGGCTGGAGTTGCCGTGATAGCAAGCAACGATCAGAGGGGCATCGAGATCGGCGTGGGTGATGAAATCGTGCAGCGAGTGGTTATCCAGATGTTTCGCACCGCTGATGTGGCTGGCAGCGAAAGCCTGCGGGTCGCGGACATCGACCACCACGGCGCCTTTTTCGCGCAAGGCCTGTGCTTGTTCGGGCGGGATACGTTTGAATTCGGTCATGGAGGATTCCTGTGGCCTGACTGCGGGCGCGGCTAGACGGCGCCCAAGGGTTGGGAAGGTTGGTCGGGGAGCGCGATGGTCGAGTGGGCTGCAAGGCCAAGGTCGTCGCAATCACAGCTGAGGCGCTGGCCAGAGTCGACGTTGAGCAGGGTCATGGCTCCTCCCCAGACACAGCCGGTGTCGAGGGCGAAAATCCCGGGCTCCTTGCAGTTGCCTTCAAGTGCCGCCCAATGACCAAAGATGATCTTCAGGTCCTGGGTCTTGCGTTCTTTATAGCTGAACCACGGGGCATAGCCGGGGGGAGCGCTGCCCACGCCTTCTTTGCTTTTGAGGTCGAGTTTCCCGTCGCGGGTACAAAAACGCATACGGGTGAAATAGTTGGTTATCACCCGCAGACGGGCGACACCGGTGAGGTCGTTGTCCCACTTGGCAGGTTCGTTGCCGTACATGCCATCCAGATAGGGGCCAAGCAGGTTGTCGTCACGCAAAGCGTGTTCGACTTCGCTGGCGCACTTCAGGGCCTTTTTCAGGCTCCATTGCGGCGGTATTCCTGCATGTACGAGGGCGACGTTGCGTTCGGCATCGTAATGCAGCAAAGGTTGCTGGCGCAGCCAGGACAGCAGTTCATCGCAATCGGGAGCTTGCAGAATTTCACGCAGCGTATCGCCTTTCTTCAGACGCTCGATATTGTGCGCGGCGGCCAGCAAGTGCAGGTCATGGTTGCCCAGTACGCACACCAGCGATTCGCGGATGCGGTATAGAAAGCGCAGCGTTTCCAGCGATTCGGGGCCACGGTTTACCAGGTCACCCACCAGCCACAGTTTGTCTTTGGCAGGATCGAAAGCTACGCGTTCCAGCAGGCACCTGAGTGGCTGCAGGCAGCCTTGCAGGTCGCCAACGGCGTACACCGGCATCAGTGCAGTGCCCCGGGCACGGCGAGGCGGAAAGGGGCAATGATGGCTTTGAACTCGTGACCATCTTCGGCATGCATCAGATAGCTGCCTTGCATGGTGCCGACTTTGGTGGTGATCACCGAGCCGCTGCTATAGACATGCTGCCCGTCCGGCTCGATCAATGGCTGCAGACCGACTACGCCAGCGCCACGGACTTCTTCGACATGACCGTCGCCATCGGTGATCACCCAATGCCGGGACAACAGCTTCGCGGCTATCGATCCCTTGTTGTGCACCGTAATGGTGTAAGCAAAGGCGAAGCGCTGAAGTTCAGGTTGGGATTGTTCTGGCAGGTAACGCGTGACGACGTTGACGTCGACCAGATAGCGGGGATCGGGCATGCGAGAGGCCTTACTTGAAAGCGTAGACACAGTTCGGGATAAAACTGATGCCTGAGTCTAGGCCAAGTAATGGTGACTAGGCCAGCCGGTTAAGGCGTGGCAGCTGCAGGAGTCGCCGGTTGACGCTCCTGCACAGGCCTGGCACTTGGCCCGGAGATGATCAGTCTTTTTCTGGGCTTGCCACAGCTTGTTCGCTGAGTACGTCGGCCAGGCGCACAAAGGCGGCGAGGTCGAGTTGCTCTGGACGCAAGCTGCCGTCAACACCAGCCGCTTCGATCTCGGCGTTGCTGAGCAAGGCCTTGAGGGTGTTGCGCAGGGTTTTGCGGCGCTGGTTGAAGGCTTCCCGAACCACGCGCTCAAGCAGGCGATGGTCTTTGGCCGGGTGTGGCAGCACTTCGTGTGGCACCAGGCGGACAATTGCCGAATCTACTTTAGGCGGCGGATTGAACGCGCCTGGACCTACGTTGAACAGGTGTTCCACGCGGCAGTGATACTGAACCATGATTGACAGACGGCCCCAATCGCCACCGCCCGGGCCGGCAGCCATGCGCTCAACCACTTCTTTTTGCAGCATGAAGTGCATGTCACGGATCAGGCCGGCATTTTTCAGCAGGTGAAAAATCAGCGGAGTGGAGATGTTGTACGGCAGGTTGCCGACAACCCGCAGGGTGCGTGGTGCAGCGCCCAGGCTGTTGAAATCGAACTTCAGGGCATCGCCCTGGTGCAGGGTGAAGTTGCTCATGCCTGCGAATTGTTGCTTGAGGATCGGGATCAGGTCTTTGTCGAGCTCCACGACATCAAGCTGGCCGCCACTGTTAAGGATGCCTTTGGTCAGGGCGCCCTGTCCCGGACCGATTTCCAGCAAACGGTCAGTAGGCTTGGCGTTGATGGCGCGCAGGATACGGTCAATGACACCCGCATCGTGCAGGAAGTTCTGGCCAAAACGCTTACGCGCCTTGTGTTGGAATTGCTCGTTCATATACGGGTCTCGGACATCTGATAGGCGGTTTCCAGCGCGACTTGCAGGCTGCCGGTATCGATCTTGCCGCTGCCTGCCAGATCCAGGGCGGTGCCATGGTCGACAGAGGTGCGGATGATCGGCAAGCCCAGGGTGATGTTGACAGCGGCACCAAACCCTTTGTATTTCAGTACGGGCAGGCCTTGGTCGTGGTACATCGCCAGCACTGCATCGCAGTGCTCCAGATATTTGGGGGTAAACAGAGTGTCGGCGGGCAGCGGGCCATGCAAATCCATACCTTCGCTGCGCAGGCGCTCCAGAGTTGGTTCAATAATGTCGATTTCTTCATGGCCCAAATGGCCGCCTTCGCCGGCGTGGGGGTTGAGCCCACAAACCAGGATGCGGGGCCGGGCAATGCCGAATTTTTGTTGCAGGTCGGCGTGCAGAATGCGGGCAACCCGCATCAGTCGCTCAGGGGTGATTGCGTCGCTCACCTGGCGCAGGGGCAGGTGAGTGGTAACCAGGGCTACGCGCAGGCCGTGCGTGGCGAGCATCATCACAACCTGCCCGGTGTGGGTCAGGTCTGCGAGGAATTCAGTGTGACCGGAAAATGGAATCCCGGCCTCATTGATGATGCCCTTGTGTACAGGGGCGGTAATCATGCCCGCGAAGTGCCCGTCGACACAGCCCTGGGCAGCCCGGGTCAGGGTTTGCAGGACAAACCCGGCGTTGGCTTTGTCCAGTGTGCCGGCAATTACCTTCGCTTTCAGCGGGGTATCCCACACATACAGGCTGCCTGCAGGGGCTGGCTGATCAGGCCAGTTGTCCGGGTTCACCGGCAGCAGGTTGACAGCCACGCCCAGTTGCACGGCTCGCTCAAGGAGCAGGTCGTGGCTGGTAATGGCAATCAGGGGGTGCGGCTGGCGTTGTGAGGCGAGTAGCAGGCACAGGTCTGGACCTATGCCTGCCGGCTCGCCGGGTGTCAGTGCAAAACGCTGTGTTTTCACTGCGCTGCCTGGTTTCCGCTCTCTTGCGAGGTGGCGCCAGGAAGTTTGATCTCTACATAGGCTTCGTCACGGATCTGACGCAACCAGGTTTGCAGCTCTTCGTCGTACTTGCGGTTACGCAGTGCGTTCATTGCTTGCTGTTCACGGGCCTGGGTGGTGCTGTCGGTGGCGCGGCGGCCAAGGACTTCCAGAACATGCCAGCCGTATTGAGTCTGGAACGGCTTGGACAATACGCCCTGGGGCGTGTCGGCCATGGCCTCACGGAACTCGGGTACCAGAGAGTCCGGATTGACCCAGTTCAGGTCGCCGCCGTTAAGGGCAGAACCCGGATCCTCGGAGTAAGTTTTGGCCAGGGTGGCAAAATCTTCGCCCGACGTGATGCGCTCGTAGATTTTGTTGATCAGTTCCTTGGTCTGCGCTTCGCTACGGATTTCGCTCGGCTTGATCAGGATGTGACGAACATGGACTTCGTCCACCACCACGGTTTCGCCGCCGCGTTTGCCGTTGAGCTTGAGGATGATAAAGCCGCCCGGTGTACGTACCGGAGGCGTCACTTCTCCTACTGGCATTTTGCTCAGCATGCTGTCGAACGGTGGTGGCAATTGAGCGGCTTTACGCCAGCCCATGTCGCCGCCTTCCAGTGCGGTATCGCTGCCGGAGCGGGCGATGGCCATTTGACCGAAGTCGGCGCCTTTCTTGAGCTGGTTGTAGATCTCTTCAGCCTGTTTGTAAGCCGTCTGGACTGCTTCCGAATTCGCGCTTTCCGGCGTTGGAATCAGAATATTGGCCAGATTGAATTCTTCGGACATTTGCATTGCGCCCATAGGCGATGCGAGGAAGTTCTTCACTTCCTGTTCCGTCACCTGAATGCGCTCGCCCACACGACGCTGGCGCACACGGCTGATGATCATCTCGCGACGAACCTGCTCGCGGGCATCTTCATAGGACAGGCCGTCGTGAGCCAGTGCCTGGCGGAACTGGTCAATGGTCATGTTATTGCGCTGGGCAATGGTGCCAATGGCCTGGTTCAGCTCTTCATCCGTGATCCGGATGCCTGAGCGTTCGCCGAGCTGCAGTTGCAGGTTTTCGACGATCAGACGCTCAAGTACTTGCTGATCCAGAACGCTGGCAGGCGGCACGCCCTGGCCACGCTTGGCAATGGTCTGCTGAACCTCGTGGACACGCTGGTCCAGCTGGCTCTGCATGATCACGTCGTTGTCGACGATGGCCACAACCCGGTCAAGGGGTTGTACTGCAGCGTGTACTGCAGTACCCAGAAACAACGCGCCCAGCACTAGCGGGCGCAGACACTCAGAAAGCTTGATCTTCACGTTCACGATAACCTTGGATGCCTTTGTCGAGGAAGCTCTCTACTTTGGTGCCGACTACGCCACCGAGACCTTTCAACACAACTTGGAGGAAGAGACCATGATCGCCCTTCTCGTTTTGAGGGGCTTCTTGGGTGTACTCGTCGTTGGATACCCAATAACGGCTGATCAGACGAAGCTTCCAGCAGCAGTTGTCGTATTCAAAGCCACCGAAGGCTTCCAGAGTACGGTTGCGGTTGTAGTCGTACTGCCAGCGGCTGATGGCGCTCCACTGCGGCACGATCGGCCAGATAACCGAGAAGTCGTGCTGCTGGATCTTGTAGTAATCCTTGATGTAACCGTTTTGCCCCGGGGTCAGGTAATCACCGCCCATTTGCCATTTGCCGGTGTACTGGTTGTAAATCACCTGGTCGTTGCGATAGCGATAGCCCAGGTTGACCACCTTGTTCGGGTTGTCTTCAGGCTGGTAGTGCATCATCGCGCTGCCGGAACGCGGGCTGCGGGTTTCCGGATCCCAGTTGTAGTCGGCAGTGGCGCGCCAGTCGCGGTTGAAGCGATAGGCGTATTCCAGAGCATAAGGCGAGACGCTGGAAGTTGAATCCTTGCGATCGTCGGCAATGCCCGGCAATTGAACCTTGCGATCCTGGAAATAATACGCCTGGCCGATGCTGACACGCTGGCGCTCAAAGCCGTTGTCTTCGATCCAGCGGCTGGTCAGACCCAGCGACAGCTTGTTCTCGTCGCCCACGCGGTCGGAACCGCTGAACCGGTTGTCACGCCACAGCGAGGAATAGCTGAAGGTGTTTTCGCTGGTGTCGAAAACAGGAATGTCTTCCTGATTGCGCTCAGGGACATACAGATAGAAAGCGCGCGGTTCCAGGGTCTGGCGGTAGTTGGTGCCGAACCAGTTGGTATTGCGGTCGAAATACAGGCCGCTATCGACGCTGGCAATAGGCACGCTACGGTTTTGCGAGCTCTTGTAGTCCTCACCGGCGAGCAAGGTACTTTTGCCCTGGCTATCCAGATCAAGATCGTACTGGGTGTACATGTACTTCAGGGTTGGAGTCACAAAGCCGTAGCTTGACGTCATCGGCAGGCTCATGCTCGGCGCCAGATTCAGACGTGTGCCGTTGGCTCGTGCCAGACCAACAATATTGTTGTCGAGTCGCGGGGCAGTAGTGCCGTCTTCGTTGGTGTAATTACCGTTTTCCAGACTGCGCTCAAACCGCACCAGTTCGGAGCCGTAGCTGAAGTTCACGCCGCCAGGGTGAAACGGCAGCGCACCGTCGAGGGTGAGTTGCGGCAACTTGTTGTAAGGCGTGACCTGGGTAACAGTGGCCAGTTGATAGGCCTGGGCATTCAACCGGGCGGTGTAGCTGTCGCCCCGATAGCTGACGGCAGCTTGCTGGTTCAGGTAGTCGCGGTTTTCGACGCCGATCTGATCAGTTTGCAGATCCTGGAAGTAATACGGATCGCTGATCTTGGTGTAGTCGACTTCTGTCAGTACCCGCGAATCCAGGCCACCCTTGTGCTGCCAGTTAAGCATGTAGCGCTTGTCGGAGTAGTCGGTTTGACCCTTGCGCTTGGTGTCGTCGTCGTTGAGGTAAGCGGCGCCGAACTGCCCTTCGCTGGACTCGGTCAGGTAGCGGAACTCGCCTTCCATCAACAGGCCGCGCTTGGTCATGTAGCGCGGGTACAACGTGGCATCGTAGTTCGGCGCCAGGTTGAAGTAGTACGGGGTCACGAGCGTAAAGCCGGTGTCGGTGCTGCTGCTGAAGGACGGCGGCAGGAAACCGGACTGGCGGCGATCGTCGATCGGGAAATAGATGTACGGGGTGTAGAAGATCGGGATGTCTTTAACCCGCAACGTCACGTTGGTCGCCGTACCGAAACCGGTGGCAGGGTTCAGCGTGATGTTGTTGCCCTTGAGCTGCCAGGCGTTGCTGCTCGGCTCGCACGTGGTGTAAGTACCATCCTTGAGACGGATGATGGCGTCTTCGGCGCGCTTGGCATACAGCGCGCTGCCGCGGATGCGCGACTTGTGCAAAACGTATTCGGCGTTGTCGACCTTGGCCGCACCGGTGTCCAGCTGCACATCGGCGTGGTCGCCAACGATCAGTGCACCGTTGTCCCGCAGACGGACATTGCCATTGAGTTCGCCACGGCTTTCAGCCTGATACAGGCTGGCCTCGTCGGCCTCGACCTGCATGCTGCCCTGACGCATGACGACATCGCCGGCCAGGGTCGCGACCTGTTCTTCCTGCTGATAGCGGGAAGCTTTAGCGCCAACAAAGGTCGGGGCATCGCTTTTACTGGTGGGGTCGTTCATGCCCGGACGGATGGGCTCGACGTACGAGCCGGAGCAATAAGGTCCGGTTTCGGCCAGTTGCGCCGGTGTCAGCTTCTCCCGGGGCACCCAGTCCAGGTGGCTGTAGTCGGCGCTGCGCGCGCTCAGCCCACGGCCCTTGGCTTCAGTAACCAGCGGGATGGGCGCGACTTGCTCGCTGGCCTCACCGCTGGCTTCTGCCAGGACACCCTGGTGCGCCGGACGCGGCGGCAATTGCGCGGCGTTGGTTTTTGGCGTGCAATCCCAGCCACCCGTAGCCGACACGGAACAGTCATACTGTTCCTCGGCAACAGCGAACGGCATGGCTAGAGGTTGCATGGCCAGCAAACTGCCGGTTACCAGCAACGGAAATTTTTTACGAAACGCGGGGGATTTCAATGCCATCTTATTAGTCCGGGCTTCCTGCGTGCCATCAGCCCGCGGTGGGGGACCGCAACGCCTATCGATGGTCTGGAAAAGATGCTGGATAATAAAGCATGACCCGCTTGACGGCTAGCACCGTCGGAGACCCTTGTAATGCCTGACCAAGATGTACGCCTGCAACACCTGAAAGTTTGGCTGGATGAGCAGTTGGTAACCTTGTATGAGGACCAGGGTTGGGGTGTCGTACCCCCGGCCACGTTGACTTCGGCCAGTAGCGACGCGAGCTTCAGACGCTATTTTCGCTGGGAGGGCGAGGGTCGGACTTTTGTCGTCATGGACGCGCCGCCCCCCCAGGAAAACTGTAAGCCATTCGTCGATATCGCTGATTTGCTGCGTATCAGCCAGATAAATGTGCCAAAAATTTATGCTCAGGACCTCGAGCGCGGTTTTCTTTTGCTCAACGACCTGGGCAATAAAACATTCCTCGACGTGATTAACAGCACCAATGCCGATGAGTTGTTCAAAGACGCCATTGAAGCCTTGCTGGCTTTTCAGCAACTGCCGATGAAAGCACCTTTGCCCAGCTATGACGTTGCTTTGCTGCGTCGCGAACTGGAGTTGTTTCCCGAGTGGTACGTGCGCCGTCATTTGGGTGTAGAGCTCGATGAGCAGCAACAGGCTGCCTGGCAGCGGGTCAGCGCGCTGTTGATCGACAGTGCGTTGCAGCAGCCCCAGGTACTGGTCCATCGCGACTTTATGCCGCGCAACCTGATGCTCAGTATCCCCAACCCCGGGGTTCTGGATTTCCAGGACGCGGTGTATGGCCCGGTCACTTACGACATTACCTGCCTGTTCAAGGACGCCTTTCTCAGTTGGCCGGAAGAGCGTGTGCGCGCCTGGCTGCGCGACTACTGGGAACTGGCCTTGCCACTGGGCATCCCGGTGGGGGCGGATTTCGAGGCGTTCCTGCAAGCCAGTGATCTGATGGGTGTGCAGCGACACCTGAAGGTGATCGGTATCTTTGCGCGCATCTGCCATCGTGATGGCAAACCACGCTATCTGGCTGACGTGCCGCGGTTCTTCTCTTATATAGAAGCGGTGCTGGCACGCCGTCCTGAACTGGCGGAACTGGGCGAGCTGTTCCACAGCCTGGGCCTGCGTGCCGGGGCGGACCTATGAAGGCCATGATTCTGGCAGCGGGCAAAGGTGAACGCCTGCGGCCGCTGACCTTGCATACTCCCAAGCCGTTGATACGGGCTGGCGGCGTGCCTTTGATCGAGTACCACCTGCGGGCGCTGGCGGCGGCGGGCTTTACCGAGATCGTAATCAACCACGCCTGGCTGGGTCAGCAAATAGAAGATCATCTGGGCGATGGTTCGCGTTTTGGCGTGAGTATCCAGTACTCCGCTGAAGGCGAACCGCTGGAGACCGGCGGCGGCATTTTTAAAGCATTGCCGTTACTGGGCGATCAGCCCTTTGCTGTGATCAATGGCGATATATGGACCGACTACGACTTTGCAGGCTTGCGTCAGCCGCTCACAGGCCTGGCGCATCTGGTTCTGGTCGATAACCCGGCACACCATCCGGGCGGTGACTTTTACCTGCAGGGCGCGCAAGTTCTCGATGCGCTGCCGGGTGTCGACGCCCTGACCTACAGTGGCATCGCAGTGCTTAGCCCCGGCTTATTCGCGGGGGCTACGCCTTGCGCATTCAAACTCGCCCCCTTGCTGCGCAAAGCCATGGCCGACGGACAGGTGACGGGCGAGCGTTTACAGGGGGATTGGGTCGATGTGGGGACCCATGAGCGTTTGGCCGAAGTTGAATCGTTGATCAAGGGCAAACACTAAAATGTTGTGGCCAGGGACTCTTGTCGGAGCCGGTGCCGGCTTTTTCATTGCCAGCATTCCGGGGGCCATGCTCGGTGCTTTACTGGGGCAGGCGCTGGACCGGCGTCTGCAGTTGCACAGCTGGGCGCAGTTGCGTGAACGCTTGGGCGGTCGCCCGGCGTTGCGCAACGATGAACTGTTGTTTGTGCTGCTTGGACGGCTGGCCAAAAGCGGCGGCAGGGTGGTGGACAAGCACATTGAGCAGGCGCGCCAGGAAATGCGTCAGCTCGACATGTCCGGCCCGGCGCAGCAGCGGGCCATTGCCGCGTTCAATCGTGGCAAATCGCAGAATGACTCCCTGCGTGGCTATCTACGACGCCTGAAAGCCCAGCCCCATGCAGCAGAAGGTGTGCTGCGCGCCGGGTGGCGGATGATTTTGGCTGACGGTCGTATCGATCCCCGGGAGCGCGAGTTGATTGTGTTGTGGGGGCACTGGCTGGGCTGGACGGCGCAACAGGTGCAGGCGCTGGGCCCAGACTATGAACCGCATAGAAAACCACTGGCCACCCGTGATGGCACCTACCAGCAATCGTTAGTCCTGCTGGGGGTAACGGCGAGTACGGAGCCGGATCAGATCAAACGCGCCTATCGGCGTTTGCTCAGTCGTCATCACCCGGACAAGGTTGCCGGCAGCGGCGCGAGTCCGGCCCAGGTGCGCGAGGCCACGGAAAAAACCCGCGAACTGCACCACGCCTACGCCATGATTCGCGAGCAGCGCGGGTTTCGTTAACGGCCTGGCGGCTACTTGTAGGCAGGCTGCGGGCTGAGCCAGCCGCGTACTCGGCGAAACAGCTGTTCCTGCTCGGCTTCCTTATTGCCCGGGATGGCGTTCAGGGCAACTTGAGTGAAATTCGTACGGCTTACCCGTTGGCTGGCCTGTCGTCGTTGCAAGGCGGCCTTGCGGGCCAGCGGCTGGTCTTTGTAGAAGATATCCAATTGCGCCAGCGAGAGATTCGGCGTCAATTGGCTCAAATCAGGTTCAACTCCGGTCGGTGTCTGCGCGGCGATCAGGATCAGTCTGGGCAGCTGGGCTGGTTGCTTTTCGCTCACATAGCGCGCAGCCCAATAGGCGCCGGTACCGTGGCCAAGCAGCACCAGGCTGCGCATGTTTTGCTGTTGGGCGAAGGCAATGGCAGCGTCAATACGGGCGTAGATCCGCTCGGCATCCGCTTTGCTCATGGCCTCAAACGTCTCGGCCGGTGGCGCTTCAGTCGTGTTTTCGGTGCCGATACTGGCCGCCTGCTCGATGGGTTTGGCTGTGGTGCTGGCCTCTTTGCTGCTAGTGTTCGGCGCCGGGGGTGCGGGAGGAGCCTGTGGTTCGGCCTGGCGCGGCTGGCTGGCCTGGCTTTGCATGTCCGGCAAGCTCAGACTCAGGCTGGCCCAGTTGGCATCCGGCAGTTTGTTGCGCAGCGGGCCCACAGTCAGTGGCCAGTCTGCACTTTCGCCTGCTCCCGGTACGATAATCACCGCGCCACTGGGGTCGCTGCTATTGGCGGGCTTCCAGAGTGCGAGAAAACTGTCTTGCCCGGCCTGCAGTTGTTGTTGCTGGTTTTTCGGTAGCTGGCGCTCAAGAGCCGTTTCGTCTTCCATGCTGCGTTCGGGCAGCTGTGGGCGTATTTCCGGCTGAGCTTGTGCCGGCTCTGGCGCCGGCTCCGGATCAGCCGCCAGTACCGGCAAGGCGTGTGGCAGGAACAACCACAGGCACAGCGCTGCAAGTGCCGGGCGCAAAGAAGACATAGGTGATTCCAGGCCAGAAGTAATCCAGGCAGCCTAATGGGTTGATCAGCATTTGTCAGGGTATGAGTGTTCCGATGAAGCGTTTTTGCTATCTGTTAATGATCGGCTGGTTATCGTTGCCCTTGATGGTCAATGCCGCGTCCATGCCTGCGGCGCAGTTGAGCCCGGAGCAACAGCAATGGCTGGCGCAGCACGGGCAGCTGCGCGTCGGCCTGGTGTTACAGGCGCCCTATGCCAAATTTGATCAACGTTTGCAGCGATTGTCCGGGGCCAACGTCGAACTGATGAAATGGCTGGCGCAGAGTCTGGGCATCGACCTGGTCTGGCATAACTATGCCGATCTGGCGCAACTGGAGCAGGCCGCCCGAGCCGGCGAGATCGACCTGGCGCCCGGGCTGACGCAGACCCCGGCGGGCTTGCGGCTGTGGCTTTTTTCTGACCCTTACATGCGGGTTCCGCATTTGTTGGTGGGCGAGCGCAACGCCGGCGGCTCTGTGGACCTGGAGCGGGTGGACAGCCAGGTCCGGGTCGCGGTGCGAATGCCCAGTTCTGCCGCCGATTATCTGCGCAGCAGCTATCCCGGTCTCAATCTGCAGGGCGTGCCCCTCGAACGCCAGGCCTTGCAGTTGTTGTTGAGCCAGCAAGCAACCTACGCGGTGGTTGATGAAGCGCAACTGACCCGGCTGTCGGCCGAGCCCGAGTTCGCCGGGCTGGCGGTGGTCGGTGACATTGGTTTGCCACAGTTGTTGCGGGTGGCCACCCGCCGCGACTGGCCGCAACTGGCCGGTATCGTGGAGCGCGGGCTGCATGCCATTCCTGCACGGGACATGGAGCAACTGCACAGCCACTGGCTGCAACCCAAGTACCCTAAGCTCGGCCCGTCTCCCGGCTTCTGGCAGAACCTGTGCTTGTTGATCGGTGTGCTATTGCTGGCCTGCATGGCAATCATGTTCTGGCAGCGTCGCCAGCAGACGGCCCTGGAGCGTGCATTGCTCCGTGCCCGTGAAGACATTGCCCTGGGCACCGCCAGTGCTGAAGCCTTGCGCTTGACTCAGTTTTCTATCGATCAAAGCCCGATGGGGATTTTGTGGGTTAACTGGGACAGTCATGTGCGCTATGCCAATCAGGCGGCAGAAGACATGCTCGGATATCCGCCGGGGGCCGTGCTGGATCGCCCCCTGAGAGATTTTGAGCCGGGCCTGGACATGGACCGCTGGTTGACTTTATGGCGCCGCGCCCGTGCCAGCGAAGAAGCAGTGCAACGGATCGAAACCCATTGCATCCGCGCCGATGGCAGCGAGTTTCCGGCCGACGTGACCTTGAGTTTTCTGCGCTTCAAAGATGCTGAATACCTGGTGGTTTACCTGAATGACATCACCGAACGCCGCCGGGTACAGGCTGCCTTGCAGGAAAGTGATGCGCGTTTGCAGGGTATTGCCGCCAATGTCCCGGGACTGGTCTTTCGCCTGGAGCGTTCGTTGCTGACCGGCGAGCTGGACTTCCCCTACATCAGCGAAGGCAGCGAGAGCCTGGCGGGGTATTCCCCGACTACCTTGCGTCAGCGTGAAGTGGGGCTGCGCAGCCTCGTGCATCCGGATGACCGGGCGGATTACCACCGGGTTCAGGACCTGGCGCTGGACAGCGACAGCGACTGGTCATGGCAGGGCCGCATCCTGACCCGTCAGGGCCAGCAACGCTGGGCCGAGATCAAGGCCATCACCCGCAGCCTGGAAGATGGCACCGTGGTCTGGGACGGCATCGTCTGGGACATCAGCGAGAGCAAACGCATTGAGCTGGAACTGGATAGTTCGCGCGGACAGCTGCGAGAGCTGTCGGCCCACCTTGAAAGTGTGCGCGAAGAGGAAAAGGCCCATATTGCCCGTGAGGTTCACGATGAGCTGGGGCAGATGCTGACGGTCCTCAAGCTGGAGACCTCAATGTGCGAGCTGGCCTATGCCGAGCTGGATCCGGGGCTGCGCGAGCGCCTCAACAGCATGAAAAAGCTGATTGCGCAGTTGTTCCAGCTGGTACGTGATGTGGCCACGGCCCTGCGTCCGCCGATCCTGGATGCCGGCATCAGTTCCGCCATCGAATGGCAGGCCCGGCGTTTTGAAGCGCGCACGCAAATCCCTTGCCTGGTGCAGGTGCCGGAATATTTGCCGGCGCTGGGGGGGGCCAAGGAAGTCGGCCTGTTCAGAATCATGCAGGAGGCCCTGACCAACGTAATGCGCCACGCCCACGCCCAGACGGTAGAGTTGACCTTGAGCCTGGAGGGCAACGACTTGTGCCTGAGCATCAGCGATGATGGCCAGGGTTTTGTGCCCGCCACCGGCAAGCCGACTTCATTCGGCCTGGTCGGTATGCGCGAGCGCGTCCTGATGTTGGGCGGTACCCTGACTTTGCACAGTGTGCCGGGTGAGGGGACGCTGTTGAGTGTGCGGGTGCCGCTGCTCCCGGCGTCTTGAGTGACCTTTGAATAAGGAAATATCCGTGATTCGAGTACTGGTAGCTGAAGACCACACCATAGTGCGCGAGGGCATCAAACAGTTGATTGGCCTGGCCAAGGATCTGCTGGTGGTGGGCGAGGCGAGCAACGGCGAACAGTTGCTGGAAACCCTGCGCCATGTGCAATGTGAGGTGGTGCTGCTGGATATATCCATGCCCGGGGTCAACGGCCTGGAAGCTATTCCGCGGATTCGCGCCCTGAACAACCCGCCGGCCATACTTGTGTTATCGATGCATGACGAAGCGCAAATGGCGGCCCGCGCCCTGAAGTTCGGTGCCGCCGGTTATGCCACCAAAGACAGTGATCCGGCGCTGTTGTTGATGGCGATTCGCAAGGTTGCGGCGGGCGGGCGCTATATCGATCCGGACCTGGCCGACCGCATGGTATTTGAGGTCGGATTGACAGATGAAAGGCCATTGCACGCATTGTTGTCCGAGCGTGAGTTTTCTGTTTTCGAGCGCCTGGCCCAGGGCGTGAATGTCAACGAAATCGCCCAGCAACTGGCCCTGAGCAGTAAAACCATCAGCACCCACAAAGCGCGCTTGATGCAAAAGCTGCATATCAACTCATTGGCGGAGCTGGTGAAATACGCCATGGAGCACAAGTTGCTCTGAATGTAACCTGGCCGGTCGCGGTACTGCCGATCGCAGCTTGCGGCCGCGACGGCATATCTCGCGCATACCTGATTACGACACTTTCATGAGGTGTCTTTGCCCAGCCACTGGGCCCGCCCCAATCAACCATCCAAATCGCGACAACCCTGTAGGGCTATCCCTACAAGAAGCCTTCCAGCCTCCTGATGTGAATCTCTCCTGCGCCCCGATTTCTGTGGGCTGGCGCCTTCTTTAGTCTTGGGCTACGGCAGTCCAAAACAAAAGGTGTGGCTATGAGTGAGGTCGGTGCAAGCGCTGGGGCGAGTGAGATACTGGTCAGCTTCCGTGGCGTGCAAAAAAGCTACGACGGCGAAAACCTGATCGTCAAGGATCTCAATCTGGATATTCGCAAAGGCGAATTTCTGACCTTGCTCGGGCCGTCCGGTTCGGGCAAAACCACCAGTCTGATGATGCTGGCCGGTTTCGAAACACCAACCGCCGGCGAGATTTTACTGGCCGGGCGCGCGATCAATCACGTGCCACCGCACAAGCGCGACATCGGCATGGTGTTCCAGAACTACGCACTGTTCCCCCATATGACCGTGGCGGAAAACCTTGGATTTCCGCTGTCGGTGCGCGGCCTCAATCGAACCGATATCAGCGAACGGGTCAAGCGCGTGCTGAGCATGGTGCAGCTGGATGCCTTCGCCCAGCGTTACCCGGCCCAGTTGTCCGGTGGTCAGCAACAGCGGGTCGCACTGGCGCGGGCGCTGGTGTTCGAACCGCAGCTGGTGCTGATGGATGAACCGCTGGGGGCTCTGGACAAACAACTGCGCGAGCACATGCAGATGGAGATCAAGCATCTGCATCAACGTCTGGGCGTGACGGTGGTCTATGTCACCCATGACCAGGGCGAAGCCTTGACCATGTCCGACCGGGTAGCGGTATTCCATCAGGGTGAAATCCAGCAGATTGCCCCGCCCCGTACCCTCTACGAAGAGCCGAAAAACACCTTTGTCGCCAACTTCATCGGCGAAAACAACCGCCTCAATGGCCGTCTGCACAGTCAGGACGGTGAGCGCTGCGTGGTCGAGCTGGGGCGCGGTGAGAAAGTCCAGGCACTGGCGGTAAACGTGGGGCGAACGGGTGATCCGGTGACCCTGTCGATACGGCCTGAGCGCATCTGTCTCAATGGTTCCAGCGAAGCCTGCGCCAACCGTTTCTCGGGCCGGGTCGAAGAGTTTATTTATCTGGGCGATCACGTCCGGGTGCGCATGGAAGTGTGCGGCAAGACCGATTTTTTTGTGAAACAGCCGATTGCTGAACTGGACCCCTCCCTGGCCGTCGGTGACGTCGTGCCGCTGGGCTGGCAGGTCGAACATGTACGTGCGCTGGACCCTCTCTTAGAGGCGAATTAATCGCCCCGGCTTCACCAACCCTGCACAGTGGAGAACAAAAAATGCATACATCCCTGAAGTTCACGGCCTTGAGTCTGGGTCTGATGTTCGCTGCCAATGCCCTGGCCGCAACCGATCTGACCGTGGTGTCGTTTGGCGGTGCGAACAAGGCGGCTCAGGTCAAAGCCTTCTATGCACCCTGGGAAGCCAAAGGCGAGGGCAAAATCATCGCCGGTGAATACAACGGCGAAATGGCCAAGATCAAGGCCATGGTCGACACCAAAAGCATTTCCTGGGACCTGGTAGAAGTCGAATCGCCGGAGCTGTCCCGCGGTTGCGATGAAGACATGTTCGAAGCGCTGGACCCGGCCCTGTTCGGTAATCCTGAGCAGTACGTCAAAGGGGCGATTCAGACCTGCGGTGCCGGCTTCTTCGTCTGGTCCACCGTGCTGGCCTACAACGCCGACAAGTTGAAAACTGCGCCCACCAGCTGGGCAGACTTCTGGGACACCAAAACCTTCCCCGGCAAACGCGGCCTGCGCAAGGGCGCCAAGTACACCCTGGAATTTGCCTTGATGGCCGACGGTGTAGCGCCCAAGGATGTGTACAAGGTGCTGGCGAGCAAGGAAGGGCAGAACCGCGCCTTCAAAAAGCTGGATGAACTCAAGCCGAGCATCCAGTGGTGGGAAGCGGGCGCACAGCCGCCCCAGTACCTGGCTTCCGGTGATGTGGTGATGAGTTCGGCATACAACGGCCGGATCGCAGCCGTGCAGAAAGAAAGCAATCTGAAGATTGTGTGGAACGGCGGGATTTATGACTTTGATGCATGGGCTATTCCCAAAGGCCTGAGCAAAGACAAGGCCGAAGTGGCGAAGAAGTTCATCGCTTTCACCCTGCAGCCGCAACAGCAGAGCCTGTACTCGCAAAACATCGCCTACGGCCCGGCCAACAAGGAGGCCATGCCACTGTTGCCTGAAGCCGTGCAGGCAGACATGCCGACCGCTGCACAAAACATCGCCAATCAGGTGCAGATCGACGTCACCTTCTGGGCTGACAACGGCGAGCAGCTGGAGCAGCGCTTCAACGCTTGGGCTGCCAAGTAAGCAGTGCTGACATGCGGCGCAGCTGATCAGGGCGCGCCGCCATCGTTTAAAGATTTTCGGAGTTCGCCATGGCCATCGCCGTTCCCCTGAACGAGGTCTCCAGCCCCACGTTGAAGAAGCGCCTGGCGCATGCCGAGCGGATTAACCGCTGGAAAGCGCAGGCGCTGATTGCACCGTTGGTTATTTTTTTGCTGCTGGTGTTCCTGGTACCAATCGCGGCCCTGCTCTACAAAAGTGTCGGCAACCCGGAAGTGGTTGGGGGATTGCCACGCACGGTAGTGGCGGTGGCCAGTTGGGATGGCAAAGGCCTGCCCGCGGAACCGGTCTACCAGTCCCTTAGCGAAGACCTGGCCGAGGCCCGCAAGAATCAGGTTCTGGGCGACTTGTCCAAGCGCCTGAACATGGAGCTGGCCGGTTATCGCAGTTTGCTGATGAAAACCGCCAAGGCGCTGCCGTTCAAGGCGGTACCCGAGTCATATAAAGACGCGATGGAAGCCCTCGACGAGCGTTGGGGCGACCCGGCGTACTGGCAGGCGATCAAGCGCAACACTTCAAGCGTGACCCCGTTTTATCTGCTGGCGGCTGTCGATCACCGGATCGATGACCTGGGCGAAATTGCTCCCGCCACACCGGACCAATCGATCTATCTGGATATTTTCGCCCGGACCTTCTGGATGGGCCTGGTGATCACCTGTATCTGCCTGGTGCTGGCCTATCCGCTGGCGTATTTGCTGGCCAATCTTCCCGCTCGGCAAAGCAACCTGCTGATGATCCTGGTGCTGTTGCCATTCTGGACCTCGGTACTGGTGCGGGTCGCGGCCTGGATTGTGCTGCTGCAGTCAGGGGGGCTGATCAACAGTGCGCTGATGAGCCTGGGGGTGATCGATCAGCCGCTGGAGCTGGTGTTCAACCGTACCGGGGTGTACATCTCGATGGTGCACATTCTGCTGCCGTTCATGATCTTGCCGATTTACAGCGTGATGAAAGGTATTTCACCGACCTATATGCGGGCGGCGATCTCATTGGGCTGTCATCCATTCGCGAGCTTCTGGCGGGTGTATTTCCCGCAAACCTATGCCGGAGTCGGGGCGGGCTGCTTGCTGGTCTTCATCATCGCCATCGGTTACTACATCACCCCGGCGTTGCTCGGCAGCCCGAATGATCAAATGGTCAGCTACTTCGTGGCGTTCTACACCAACACCAGTATCAACTGGGGCATGGCGACGGCCCTGGGCGGTTTGTTGTTGCTGGCGACCGTGGTGCTGTATCTGATTTACAACTGGCTGGTGGGCGCTAGTCGCCTGCGTTTGAGTTAAGGAGACCGCCATGCTTAGCCCTTATATGTCACCTGTCGAGCGGGTCTGGTATTACAGTTTGCGCATTCTTTGCGGGCTGATTCTGTTGTTTCTGATCTTGCCGGTGCTGGTGATCATTCCGTTGTCGTTCAACTCGGGCAGCTTTCTGGTGTATCCGTTGCAGGGGTTCTCGCTGCACTGGTATCAGGACTTTTTCGCTTCGTCAGAATGGATGCGGGCCTTGCGCAACAGCATCATCGTGGCGCCGGCGGCCACGGTGCTGGCAATGATCTTTGGCACGCTGGCGGCCATTGGCCTGACCCGCAGCGACTTCCCCGGCAAGGCGCTGGTCATGGCGCTGGTGATATCGCCCATGGTGGTGCCGGTGGTGATTATCGGTGTGGCCAGCTACCTGTTCTTTGCACCGCTGGGGTTTGGCAACAGCTTCCTGTCCCTGATCGTGGTGCATGCGGTGTTGGGAGTGCCATTCGTGATCATCACGGTCTCGGCCACTTTGCAGGGGTTCAATCAGAATCTGGTGCGCGCTGCAGCCAGTCTGGGGGCTTCACCTCTGACCGCCTTTCGCCGGGTGACCTTGCCGCTGATTGCGCCGGGAGTCATTTCGGGCGCGCTGTTCGCTTTTGCAACCTCGTTCGATGAGGTAGTGGTCACCCTGTTCCTGGCGGGCCCGGAGCAGGCAACGTTGCCGCGGCAGATGTTCAGCGGCATCCGCGAGAACCTCAGTCCGACCATTGCTGCGGCAGCTACCTTGCTGATCGCGTTCTCGGTGGTATTGCTGCTGACGCTCGAGTGGTTGCGCGGGCGCAGCGAGAAACTGCGCACCGCCCAGGCCTAGCCCTTAGATCCAGCAGGCATCCCACAGGGGGTAATCCCCGATCCGCGTGGCGAGACCTGCGCGGATCGGGTTTTTGACGATATGACGGGCGGCAGCCTTGAGGTCTTCCTCCTGGCGTAATGCTCTGTCGTGATATCCCTTTTGCCATAGACGACCGCTGGATTGAGCGGCCTGATTGATTGCCACGCAACTGCGTGACTTGATCCGGCACATCAGTTCGCCCAGTGTTTTGCTGCGTAATTCGATTAACCAGTGACAATGATCTGGCATGACCACCCAGGCAATAGAGTTGACGATGCCTTCGTCGTGGGCGTCCCTGAGTTGATTGACCAGCAGGCGCCCTGACTGAAAGTTTTCGAATACCGGGCGCCGATTGTCGGTGACTGTTGTGAGCAGATAGATCCGGCCATGTTCTGAGTAGCGACCTTTCAATAGTTGATGACTGCTAAATGAGTGTGGCATTCCTTTGCCCTCATGATGGTGGGTGTTGTTTAACTTAAGACTGCAACACAACAGACGGCCGCTTCTTGGTTCACAAGATATTTCTGGAAGGTTCTTCGGCCCTTTTCGCAGCAGGTTAATGATCGGTTACGGCTCTGTAGTTGCTGCCGAAGGCTGCGATCGGGTGCGAAGCGGCCGTATGAGATGCGTCGTCACGCAGTCAATCATCACCGCCCGGTGTTCGGGGCTCGGGTCGGCGGTATACAATGCGCGCCACCGTGTTTTGCTCACTAAAGGTGCGTTATGCAGCCCTTCGCTATTGCCCCATCGATTCTTTCCGCCGATTTCGCCCGTCTTGGCGAAGAGGTCGACAATGTGCTCGCCGCTGGCGCTGATATCGTGCACTTCGATGTCATGGACAATCATTACGTGCCCAACCTGACCATCGGCCCGATGGTTTGTGCTGCCTTGCGCAAGTACGGCATCACCGCTCCCATCGATGCTCATTTGATGGTCAGCCCGGTAGACCGGATCATCGGCGACTTTATTGAAGCCGGCGCGACTTACATCACGTTCCACCCGGAAGCCACACAACACGTTGACCGTTCCCTGCAACTGATCCGTGAGGGCGGCTGCAAGGCGGGCCTGGTGTTTAACCCGGCAACGCCACTGGACGTGCTCAAGTACGTGATGGACAAGGTCGACATGGTCTTGCTGATGAGCGTCAACCCTGGCTTCGGGGGGCAGAAATTCATTCCCGGCACCCTCGACAAATTGCGCGAAGCCCGTGCCCTGATTGACGCCAGCGGACGTGACATCCGCCTGGAAATCGACGGCGGCGTCAACGTCGGGAACATCCGTGAGATCGCTGAGGCCGGTGCCGACACATTCGTCGCGGGTTCGGCGATTTTCAATACACCTGACTACAAAGAAGTCATTCAAAAAATGCGCGCCGAGCTTGCGTTGGCCCGTCCATGAGTGGCTTTGAGCAGCTGCTTCAGGGGCAGCTGCCAAAACTGGTGATGTTCGATCTGGACGGAACCCTGATCGATTCGGTGCCGGATCTGGCAGTCGCCGTGGAGACCATGCTGCTCAAGCTGGGCCGCCCGCCCGCAGGTATAGAGAACGTGCGGATGTGGATTGGCAACGGTGCGCCCATGCTGGTGCGCCGTGCTCTTGCCGGCAGCCTGGAGGCTTCGGGGGTCGATGACCCTGAAGCCGAACAGGCGCTGGAAATTTTCATGGACGCCTACGATGGCGGCCATGATCTGACCAGGGTTTACCCTGGTGTACGCGAAAGCCTCAAATGGCTGCAGAAGCAGGGCGTCGAAATGGCGTTGATCACTAACAAGCCCGAGCGCTTTGTGGCGCCGTTGCTGGATGAGTTGAAGCTGGGCCGGTTTTTCCGCTGGATCATTGGCGGAGACACCCTGCCACAAAAGAAACCTGATCCCGCCGCGCTGTTGTTTGTGATGAAAATGGCCGGTGTGGCACCTGAGCAGGCATTGTTTGTCGGTGATTCGCGCAATGACGTGCTGGCAGCCAAAGCCGCAGGCGTGAAGTGTGTAGCCCTGAGTTACGGTTACAATCACGGCCGGCCGATTGAAGAAGAGTCACCCGATATGGTGATCGGTAACCTTCATGAGCTTATAGCCGGTTGCTTAGATTCTGCGCCTGAGATAACGTTGGGCAATTCTGTTCACCCCTCTCGAAGAGATTCCATCGTGGTGGTCACTCGCAAACTCTGGATGAAAGTTATCAAGGCCCTGGCCCGTTGGCGTTGGCGCGCCTGACTTGAATCTGGCCGGAGATCCGGCACGTTTGCATACCTGACTGTTTGACCCTCAGACCACGAGGCACCTCATGATCCGCGAAGAATTCCTGCGTTTGGCCGCTGCCGGCTACAACCGTATCCCCCTTGCACGTGAAACCCTTGCTGATTTCGACACACCCTTGTCGATCTACCTGAAACTGGCTGACCAGCCCAACTCCTATTTGCTGGAGTCGGTGCAGGGCGGCGAGAAGTGGGGGCGTTATTCGATCATTGGCTTGCCATGTCGCACTGTACTTCGCGTGCATGAGCAGCAGATCCGGGTGACCCATGACGGCGTCGAAATCGAGTCTCTTGAAGCGGATGATCCACTGACCTTCGTTGAAGAGTTCAAGGCCCGCTACAACGTACCGACCATCGCCGGGCTGCCACGCTTCAACGGCGGGCTGGTGGGCTATTTCGGTTATGACTGCGTGCGCTACGTGGAGAAACGTCTGGGCAAGTGCCCGAACCCGGACCCGCTGGGGGTGCCCGATATTTTGCTGATGGTGTCCGACGCGGTGGTGGTGTTCGACAACCTGGCCGGCAAGATGCACGCCATCGTACTGGTCGACCCTGCGCAGCCTGATGCCTACGATGCAGGCCAGGCCCGCCTTGAGGCGTTGCTTGAACAGTTGCGCCAGCCGATTACGCCGCGTCAAGGCCTGGATTTCACCAGGCAGCAAGCAGCCGATCCGGTGTTCCGTTCCAGCTTCACCCAGTCTGATTACGAAAAAGCCGTCGACACCATCAAGGACTACATCCTGGCGGGCGACTGCATGCAAGTAGTGCCGTCGCAGCGGATGTCCATCGACTTCAAGGCTGCGCCGATCGATCTGTACCGCGCGCTGCGTTGCTTCAACCCGACGCCTTACATGTACTTCTTCAACTTCGGCGACTTCCACGTGGTGGGCAGTTCGCCGGAAGTGCTGGTGCGGGTCGAAGACAACCTGATTACCGTGCGCCCGATTGCCGGTACCCGTCCCCGTGGCGCAACCGAAGAGGCTGACCTGGCGCTGGAGCAAGACCTGCTCAGCGACGACAAGGAAATCGCCGAGCACTTGATGCTGATCGACCTTGGGCGCAATGACACAGGGCGTGTTTCGGAAATCGGCTCGGTCAGGCTCACCGAGAAAATGGTGATCGAGCGTTACTCCAACGTGATGCACATTGTGTCCAACGTCACCGGCCAGCTCAAAAGCGGGCTGACGGCGATGGATGCGCTGCGGGCGATTCTGCCGGCGGGAACCTTGTCAGGTGCGCCGAAAATCCGCGCGATGGAAATCATCGACGAGCTGGAGCCGGTCAAGCGCGGTGTATATGGCGGCGCAGTCGGTTATTTCGCCTGGAACGGCAATATGGACACGGCCATCGCGATTCGTACTGCGGTGATCAAGAACGGTGAATTGCATGTGCAAGCCGGCGGCGGCATTGTCGCCGACTCGGTACCGGCCCTGGAGTGGGAAGAGACGCTGAACAAACGCCGCGCGATGTTTCGTGCCGTAGCGCTCGCTGAACAAACCCCCGCATCCGACGCCTGAGGAGCTTTGCCATGTTGCTGATGATCGATAATTACGACTCTTTTACCTACAACGTTGTGCAGTACCTCGGCGAGCTGGGTGCAGAGGTCAAGGTGGTGCGCAACGATGAGCTGAGCATTGCCCAGATCGAAGCGCTGAAACCTGAGCGCATTGTGGTCTCGCCCGGCCCGTGCACGCCGAACGAGGCGGGTATCTCGCTTGAAGCCATCAAGTATTTTGCCGGCAAGCTGCCGATTCTGGGGGTATGCCTGGGCCATCAGTCCATCGGGCAGGCCTTCGGTGGTGATGTGGTTCGCGCCCGGCAAGTGATGCACGGTAAAACCAGTCCGGTGTATCACCTGGATACCGGGGTGTTCCAGGGATTGAACAACCCGCTGACCGTGACCCGTTACCACTCGCTGGTGGTCAAGCGTGAAACCTTGCCTGAGTGCCTGGAGCTGACGGCCTGGACGCAACACGCCGATGGCTCGGTGGACGAGATCATGGGCTTGCGCCACAAAACGCTGAACATCGAAGGGGTGCAATTCCACCCCGAGTCGATCCTGACCGAACAGGGTCATGAACTGTTTGCCAACTTTCTTAAACAAACCGGCGGCACGCGCTAAGGACTTTATATGGATATCAAGACTGCCCTGAACCGTATCGTCGGTCATCTGGACCTGACCACCGAAGAAATGCGCGATGTGATGCGCGACATCATGACCGGTCAGTGCACCGAGGCGCAGATTGGCGCGTTCATGATGGGCATGCGCATGAAAAGCGAAAGCATCGACGAGATTGTCGGTGCTGTGACGGTGATGCGCGAGCTGGCGGACAAGGTTGAACTCAAGACCCTGGACGGTGTGGTCGACATTGTTGGCACCGGCGGCGATGGTGCGAATATTTTCAACGTGTCCACGGCTTCCGCTCTGGTAATTGCGGCCGCAGGCTGCACTGTAGCCAAGCACGGTAACCGCGCCGTGTCGGGTAAAAGCGGCAGCGCTGATTTGCTGGAGGCCGCCGGTGTGTACTTGAACCTGACGCCCGTGCAAGTCGCCCGTTGTATTGACAGCGTGGGCATCGGTTTCATGTTTGCCCAGTCCCACCACGGTGCCATGAAGCACGCGGCCATTCCGCGTCGCGATCTGGGCCTGCGGACTTTGTTCAATATGCTTGGCCCGCTTACGAATCCGGCCGGCGTAGTGCATCAGGTCGTAGGTGTATTCAATCAGGCGCTGTGCCGACCGCTGGCTGAAGTGCTGCAGCGTCTGGGTAGCAAGCATGTGCTGGTGGTGCATTCGCAAGATGGTCTGGACGAGTTCAGCCTGGCGGCCCCGACCTTTGTTGCGGAACTGAACAAAGGCGAGATTACTGAATATTGGGTGCAGCCTGAAGATTTGGGTATCAAGAGCCAGAGCCTGTTCGGTCTGGTGGTCGACAGTCCGGAACAATCGCTGGAGCTGATCCGCGATGCCCTGGGCCGACGCAAGACAGAAGCAGGCCAGAAGGCCGCCGAGATGATCGTGCTCAATGCCGGGGCCGCGTTGTATGCCGCTGATCTTGCCTACACTCTCAAAGAGGGTGTGGCTTTGGCTCACGATGCGCTGCATACAGGTCTGGCTCGGGAAAAACTCGAAGAGCTGGGTGCCTTTACCGCCATCTTCAAACAGGAGAACCAAGCATGAGTGTGCCTACCGTTCTGGAAAATATTCTGGCGCGTAAAGTTCAGGAAGTGGCCGAGCGCAGCGCTCGTGTGAGCCTGGCCGAACTTGAACGTATGGCAGCTCAGGCTGATCCGGTGCGCGGCTTCGCCAGGGCCATGCTGGCGCAGGCCAAGTTGAAACAGCCAGCGGTCATCGCCGAGATCAAAAAGGCTTCGCCAAGCAAGGGCGTAATTCGCGAGCACTTTGTGCCTGCCGAAATTGCCCAGAGTTATGAAAAAGGTGGCGCTACCTGTCTGTCGGTACTCACCGATATTGATTTTTTCCAGGGCGCCGATCTGTACCTGCAGCAGGCTCGCGCTGCCTGCAAGCTGCCAGTGATCCGCAAAGACTTCATGATCGATCCGTACCAGATCGTCGAAGCCCGGGCATTGGGTGCAGACTGCGTGTTGTTGATCGTCTCTGCGCTGGATGACGTGAAAATGGCCGAGCTGGCTGCCGTTGCCAGAAGCGTTGGGCTGGATGTCCTGGTCGAAGTGCATGATGGCGATGAGCTTGAGCGTGCACTCAAGACCCTGGACACGCCATTGCTGGGGATCAATAACCGAAATCTGCACACTTTTGACGTCAGCCTGGAAACCACTCTGGATCTGTTGCCGCGTATCCCGCGGGATCGACTGGTGATTACCGAGAGCGGGATTCTCAACCGGGCAGACGTGGAGCTGATGGAAATCAGCGACGTGTATTCGTTCCTGGTGGGCGAAGCCTTTATGCGTGCAGAAAACCCGGGTAATGAACTGCAGCGTCTGTTCTTCCCGGAGCGGGTTGTACAGGTAACGGGCTCTACCCTGGATTAACCGGCGCTCTGCAGGCATCGGTTGCCTGCATCGCAAGACGATTTGGTCGGTGCTGGACAAGGACACCTATGACACTCATCCAGCAACTCAGTGTAGAAGCCGGCCTCAAGGCCGAGCAGGATTTACTGGCTTCGGTATGCGCCGCAGAGCTGGAGGCGGGTGTCTTGTTCTGGCAACCCACGGACCGTGCGCTGGTGATGCCGCGGCGCTTGAGCCGGTTACCGGGTTTCGAGCAGGCCAGTGCAGAACTGGCGGCCAGCGGCTGGCCCATTCTGTTGCGCGAAACCGGTGGTGAGCCTGTCCCTCAGTCAGCAGCGACGATCAATATCGCTCTGGTCTACGCACCGGCGCGTACTGAAGGTGATCAGGGACGTATCGAAACGGCCTATCGACGGTTGTGTGAGCCGATCTGCGATTTACTGACAGAGCTGGGGGGCGTGGCGTCTTTGGGGGAAGTTGAAGGCGCGTTTTGCGATGGTCGCTTCAACGTCAACCTGAATGCGCGAAAGCTGGTGGGAACTGCGCAGCGTTGGCGGCAGAGTCAGGGCGGGCAGCGGCCTGTGGGCCTGGTTCACGGAGCATTACTGGTTGAAAACGAGCGCGACTCGATGGTGGCTGCAGTCAACCGCTTCAATCAGTTATGCGGGCTGGAGCAGCACTGCCGTGCCGAGAGTCATATCGCACTGCATGAAGTGTTTCCTGCGCCCGATTTCTTCGAGCGTTTGAGCACCAGTTACCAACAAATTCTGGTGCCCTTGCTGAAGCCTTAGCGTGTGCCGAACACCACCATGGTTTTCCCTTTGACGCTCACCAGGTTCTGTTCTTCAAGATCCTTGAGCACACGGCCGACCATCTCGCGGGAACAGCCGACAATTCTGCCGATCTCCTGACGGGTAATCTTGATTTGCATGCCGTCGGGGTGGGTCATTGCATCGGGTTGTTTGCACAGTTCCAGCAGGCAGCGGGCCACTCGCCCGGTCACGTCGAAAAATGCCAGGTCGCCGACTTTTCGTGTGGTATTGCGTAAGCGTTGTGCGATTTGGCCGCTGATCGCATAAAGAATTTCCGGTTCTTGCAGCGCATACTCTCTGAATTTCGTGTAACTAATTTCTGCAATCTCGCACTCAGTCTTGGCGCGAACCCATGCACTGCGAGCCTGCTCCTGTCCTGGCTGTTCAAACAGACCCAGTTCGCCAATGAAATCGCCGGGGTTGAGATAAGCAATGATCATTTCTCGACCATCATCGTCCTCGATCACAATCGTGACCGAGCCTCTGATTATAAAAAACAGTGTGTGTGAGTTTTCACCGGCGCAGATGATGTTGTTCTTGGTCTGATAGCGTCTGCGTTGGCACTGAGTCAAAAATTTGTCGAGATTTTTGATTTTTGGTATGGGAGTAAAAGCAACCATTGTTGTATCCCGAAGCATGCACAGTAAGGGTTGTGTCTATTTTTTTTATATCGCTCTGGCTGGTTGGCGCCAGTGATTTGGCGCCAGCTTAACAGACAGATTCTTAACGGTTGTCAGAATTTTCCTGATGCTCCATGTCGCAATGAATAAAGGCTTCGGTGTGGTGAGCGCTCGGTTTCGGGCGCTGTGCTAAGCTGGCGCCCCTTTTAAATCAGTGGAGTCTGGGCGATGAAGGCACGCATTCAATGGGCTGGCGAAGCCATGTTTCTGGGCGAATCGGGCAGCGGCCACGTCGTTGTGATGGACGGCCCACCCGAGAGCGGTGGTCGTAACCTGGGCGTTCGACCGATGGAAATGCTTCTGCTGGGGCTCGGTGGTTGCAGCAACTTCGATGTTGTAAGCATCCTCAAGAAGTCGCGTCAGGCAGTTGAGAGTTGCGAGGCATTCCTGGAAGCCGAGCGCGCCACTGAAGACCCTAAGGTGTTCACTAAAATTCACCTGCACTTTGTGGTGAAAGGTCGCGGCTTGAAAGAAGCTCAGGTCAAGCGTGCCATCGAACTGTCTGCCGAAAAGTATTGCTCCGCGTCGATCATGCTTGGCGCCGCCGGTGTAGCCATCAGCCATGATTATGAAATCATCGAGTTGGGCTGAGTCGCCATTGCATGCAAGCTGGCGCAGGTTTCGAACAATAAAAAAGGCGGCTACCGGTAGGTAGCCGCCTTTTTTTATATGCCTGTCCCGTCCTGAATAAGGTTTACACCTTCTGATCTATTTTCAGGAGGGCGTAATGGAGACAAGTAAAAGGCGTAGTCAGCGAGACTACACGCTGACCTTTAAATTGTCGGTCGTCGACCAAGTCGA